>JAUIFY010000126.1 GCA_030430245.1 bacterium
TCGGCAACTCGCTCGTCGGGCGTCTGCTGCACTTCGACACGCTGTCCATGGACATCAAGACCCTCAAGCTGCGGAAGGATCCCGAGTGCCCGGTCTGCGGTGAGCAGCCGACGGTGACGGAGCTCATCGACTACGAGGAGTTCTGCGGGCTGCGCGCCGGGGCCGACGCGGGCGCATCCGCCTGAGCCGCGCGCTCGAGCGACATGCAACCCTTCGCCGGGCGCGGCCGGCTCTTCCTGCTCCGACACGGCGAGACCGAGTGGAATCGGGCGCGGCGCGTGATGGGCCGCCGTCCGGTTCCCCTCTGCGACGCCGGGCGGGAGCAGCTCGGGCGCCTCGCGCCGTACCTGCGGGGGCTGGGCATCGCGGAGATCTGGACCAGTCCCATGGTCCGTGCCCGGCAGACGGCGGAGATCGCGGCCGCGGCGCTCGGGGGCGTGGTGATTCGCGAAGACGAGGGCCTGTCGGAGGTCGACTACGCCGACTGGGAAGGGCGTGGCTTCCCCGAGCTCCTCGCCGACCCCGCGTACCACGCGTTTCACGAGGATCCGCTGGGCTCGCGGGTGCCGGGGGGCGGCGAGACGTTGCTCGAGGTGCGCGAGCGGGTCTTCGCGGCGGCCGCGCGCGCGCTGGCCAGCACGCGGGGAGGACACCCGCTCGTGGTTTCACACGGAGATCCCCTGCGCCTCGTCCTTGCCGCTTGCATGGCGATCGAGCCGATCGAGTTCCGGCGGCTGCGCGTCGACAACGGCTCGTTGTCCGCCGTCGACTTGACCGGCAACTGGTCCGAAGCGAAGTTCGTCAACATGCGGCCGGATCTCGGCGCGATGCTGGATGCCGAGATCGACGGCGCCCGCGCGCTCCGCGAAGGCGGTGCCGTAGCTACGGAGTCGGAATGAACGTCACGATCAAGTTGCAGACCACGCTCAAGAAGTTCGCCCCGGAGGGAACGCAGCGGGGAGAGGTTCCCCTCGAGCTTCCCGAAGGCTCCACCGCGAAGGATGCGGCCGCGGCGCTCGAGATCCCCGAGGACTTCATCGGCGCGGTCTTCGTCGACGGCCAGCGGGTGGAGATCGACACCCCGCTCGCCGAGGGCAAGGAGGTCAACCTCCTCGCTCCGATCGGCGGCGGCTGAGCGGTCTGCCGGCCGGGGCGCGACATTCCATCTCCGTGTGCACGCCACGGCTAGACTCGCGTACGGGATCGGCCTAGAATCCCCTTCGAGCGATTCGGGTGAAACAGCACCTGTGAGCCGGTCGGGTTCGGGTAGTCCGGGTCCGGAAGGTGGATCGCGGCCGTGCCGGGATAATCGGCGGTCTCGGAGCGGAAGCGGGGGTGGCCTCGCACGGAAGGCGGGTCGAACGAAAGCGAGTCGAACCGTCGGCGCCGAGAAAGGGGGTGGTCAGACAGTGTGTAGTCCAAGTACGGTGATCTGTGAGGTGGTGGTCTCCTAGGCCGCTCCACGAATGACCGTGGTGGACTGGGAGCATACCAGTCACCACCGACCCCGAGGGCTCCTCGCTGACACCGGGCGAGGCCGAGCGCTTTCGAAATGCTCGAGAAGCGGCCCTCGGGGTTCCTTTTTTTTGGGGAGACCGCCTCCAGCCGGCTCCCGCGGGCTCCGGTGGATCAGCCCTTGGCGCGCGACACGTAGGCGCCGGTCTCGGTCTCGACTCGGATGACCTCGTCGTTGTCGATGAACTCGGGCACCTGGACGACGAGTCCGGTCTCGGTCGTGGCGGGCTTGAGGGTGTTCGTCACCGTCGCGCTCTTCAGCCCGGGTGCGGTTTCCACGATCTTCAGGTCGACGTGCTTCGGCAGCGAGACCCCGATCGGAGTCTTCTCGTGGAACTCGACCTCGACCTTGGTGTTGGGCAGCAGGAACTTCTCCTTGCCGTCGAGGTCTTCGGAGGTGAGCTCGATCTGCTCGTAGTTCTCCGTGTTCATGAAGTGGTGCGTGTCGCCGTCGGAGTAGAGGTACTCCATCTCGTTCTGCTCGAGGGTGATCCGCTCCACCTTGTCGTCGGAGCGGAATCGATGCTCGCTCGAGTTGCCGTTGCGCATGTTCCGGACCTTCGTCTGGACCATGCCGCGCCAATTGCCTGGCGTCACGTGGGTCACGTTCAGAACGCGATGCAGGTCGTCTTTGTGCATGATGACCATGCCAGCGCGCAGCTGGGTGGCTGAGATCAGCATCGGAAGTTCTCCTCAGGGCTTGGGCGACATGAAGACCAGGACCTTCGCGTTCGCGGGTCCCGGGTTGATCGCGCCATGAGAGACGCCGGGGGCCGCGTGTGCGAGTCCTCCGGCTTCGAGGCGACGGGTCTCGTCGCCGATCTGAATGTCCACGGCGCCTTCGAGCACGTAGTAGACCTTGTCCGAGCCTTCGTGGGCATGGGGCTTCTGCACCTGCCCGGGCTCGAAGCAATACACGTCGCAGAACATGTGCTCGGAGTCGAAGACGTTGTTCTTGGCCATCTTCTCGGAGGAGAAGCGGACCGCGTCGTCCAGCGTTGCGAAGGCCATCCGCGCTACCTCCCCATGGCCACGGCGACCGTGGCGAGCGTCAAGCCTACGGTGAACCACGACATGCTGCTCAGGCGTCGGAGCATGCTCGAGAGCTTGGCCTCGTCGACCTCGTCGCTCCAGTCGTCCTCTCGGACGATGCGATGACCGATGCCCATCGCGACGTAGACGCCGAAGAAAAGGACGAAGAACGCGAGGCCCAGCTTCCATGCGAGGAACTGGCCGAAGCTTTCGAAGTACGCGCCCCCCAGGGCCTGCTTCATGCCCGTGATGCTCCACGCGCCCGTCATGAGCATGATGCCGAGGAGTCCGATCGCCAGGGGGTCGTACGCACGTAGGACGCGTGCGATCTGGCGGCGACGGGGCAGGGGGTCCGGGACCCGCCGCGCACTGGGAACTGCGACCCCGGCGAGGGCCGACGTCGCGCCGAGATAGAGCCCGGTCGCGACGAGGTGGATCCAGACCAGCACGGTTCGCATGGGTAGCCAATGGCCGCTCGCCGCGAAAGGGCTGGTTGCGCCGGCCCTTTCAGGTTGATTTGTACTGTCCGCGATGAGCGACGGGAGCGCAGCGAACGCGGAGCCGACGGCGCTCCACTACGTCGGACGGATCGTTCGCTTCTCGCCCCCGCGGGGTGTGGGCGCGATTCGCAGCGACACGGGCCGGGAGGTCGTCTTCGACGTCCGGTTCCTCGAGGTGTCGGGGGCCGGCCACGGCAAGCGAGCCGCAGACGCCCTCGAGGAGGGGCTGCGGGTCGGGTTCGACGTGGGGTGGACCTCGCACGGCCTTCGCGTCACGTGGATGCGGCCGCTCGGCGAGGAGTCAGAGCGGCAGGCCGGTGCGGAAGGTGAAGTACCGCCCGAGGAAGCTCCCGACGAGGACGGCGAGCGTCGCGATGTAGAATAGTCCGGTCGCGGCCATCGTCTGGGGAATCGCCAGCACGCGCGCCGTGAGGGCGGCGATCCCCAGCGCCGCCACGGGGCCCAGCAGGAACCGCATGCCGGCAAGCGGCAGGTGGCCTTCGAGCGCGGCCCGGTCTCCGAAGGCGAACGTCGCGCCGAGAACGACGAGGATCACGGCCACCTCGAAGAAGAGTGCTCCGACGAAGAAGCGGAAGCACTTGTGGAAGGGCTCGATCTCCATCCCGGGGTCGATCAGGTACCAGTGCCCGATCAGCATTCCGCTCGTGACGCCGCCCAGTGCGGCCGCGCCCGCCAGGACGTTGACGACGGCGAGGCCGTCGAGCGCGAAGGACCCGCTCTCGACGATGCCCACCGCGCTCACGCAGAGCGCAAGGAGTCCGACGAGAAGGCTCGCCGCGTAGAGCCGCGCGCGAACGCGGACCGCCTCCCCCCACAGGGTCGCCAGGTAGCCCGAGAACAGGGCGAGGAAGATCGCCCACAGGACCGCTTCCCCGGTCCCGACGCTGTCCGCGCCGCGCGTCAGCCGCAGCCAGATGGCGCCTCCGCCGCCGACCCATGCGCAGAAGAGGAACACGCCACCGCTCGATTTGAAGTAGCCTCGAGCGATGTCGTGGAACGGGGGCACCGCGAGAGCCAGCAGCCCGCCGACGCCGAGCTGACAGAAGACGAGCAGAAAACATCGAGCAAATAGGGTCATTCGCTGCCTGTCCGGGGCGTGCTATTCTCGGGGGATTCCAAACCGGAGCGCCGCTCCGAGCAACGTGGGAGTATCATGAGGAATTTCCTGAGGACCGTCGTATTCACCTGCGCAATCGTGGGCACCGGCTGGGGGCTCATGGGCTGCCAGGGCGCCCCCCCGCAGGACGAGTCGTTGAACGAACGACTCGCCGCCCTCGACCGAGCGGTGGCCGATCTGAAGACGCAGATCGCGGAGAACCAGAAGGAGATTATCAAACAGTTTCGCGGCGTGAAGGGCGGGCAGCAGACGATGATCCGTCGCGGCGTCGTCATCGACCCGAGCTCCGCGCCGAAGGTCCCGACCCGCGGCGAGAAGACCGACATCCGGATCGGGCGGGCGCCGAGCCTCGGCGAGCCGTCGGCGCCGGTCGAGGTGGTCGAGTTCGCCGAGTTCCAGTGCCCGTACTGCATGAAGCACGCGGGCGTCTTGAAGGAGCTCACCGAGGAGTACCCGGGCAAGGTCCGGACGGCCTTCCGCCACTATCCGCTCACGCGTCACAAGCAGGCGGTGAACGCGGGCCGCGCCGCCTGGGCGGCGCAGCAGCAGGGCAAGTTCTGGGAGATGCACGACGCCCTGTTCTCCTCCCGCGGCAAGCTGGACATGGACGTGATCCGGGGCCACGCCGAGGCCATCGGCCTCGACATGGACGAGTTCAACTCGGACTTCGAGTCGGGCGACGCGCTCGACGCCGTGTTCACCGATCGCAAGGCCGGCCGGACGGCCGGGGTGAAGGGAACGCCGACGTTCTACGTGAATGGCATCCTGGTCGGGAACGACCCGGATCAGGTTCGACGCGTCATCGAGAAGGAGCTGGCCTCGGCCGGCGCCGGCAAGCCGCCGGCCTAGAGCCGGGTGTCGGGGCCGCTCGCGGCTCGGGGGCAGACCCCGAGGCCTTGCACCGGCCGCGCGGAGCCGGCACCCTTGAGGAGGCCGTCTAGACAGCGGGAGGGTGCGTCATGTGGAGGCGAAGTGAAGCGGGGAACACGGGGCGAGTGCGGCGTGCGACGCGGTTGGTCGCGGCGACGTGTGCGCTGGCCGTGGCGCTTACGGCGGGCGCGGCGCGGGCCGACTCCGAGGTGATGGTCGAGGAGCAGCCCTGGCCCGGAGACCTCTCGCAGGTCTCCCCGTACGAGGACGCGTTCGCCGAGGACCGCGCACCGAGCAAGGGCGTC
This sequence comes from bacterium, assembly GCA_030430245.1. Taxonomy (GTDB): domain Bacteria; phylum Desulfobacterota; class Binatia; order UBA12015; family UBA12015; genus VGTG01. Next base: position 5,361 of record JAUIFY010000126.1, read on the forward strand.
GGGTTCCTGGCCAGCGTCGGCAGCATGGTCATCAGCGCGGTCACGTTCCCGGTCAAGATGGTCGTTGGCGTGACGGGCGCCATGACGGGAGGCCTCGCTGGCGCGATGAACGGCGGGGACGAGGAGGCGGCGGCCGGAGTCTGGAACGTCAGCACCGACGGCTCGTACTACGTCTCGCCACAGGTCCTCGAGGGGCGCGAGCCGTTCCGCCTGACCGGCGACCACCGCTGATCGCGCGACTTCCGCCAGTCGCCCATCGGGTTTCGGAACCGACGGCAGCCTTGCTACGTTGAGGAGGCGATGCCGTCCCGGATCCGCAACACGACGATGGTCGAGGTGCTCGGCCTGGCACTGGAGCTCGAGCGGAAGACGATGGCTCTCTATGCCGGGTTCATCCCGGCGTTCGCCTCCGACGACGAGCTCCGGCAGTTCTGGTTCAACATGGCGCGCGGTGAAGCGGCTCACTGCGGCGCTCTGATGCTCGTCGAGACGATTCTGCGGGACGACCCCGATCTCGGGGTCGACGCGACGATTCGGTTCGACATGTCGACCGGTGTCCGCCTGCGCTCTCTCCTCGCGGGCTACCGTCGGGAGCAGCGGCGGGGCGTCACCGCGGAGCGGGCGTTCGAGATGGCCGTGGACCTCGAGAGCTCCGAGCTCGAGGACGTCGTCGTCGATCTGCTCCAGGTCGTGCGCGACCCCGGCTGGCGCGACCAGGCGGTCAAGATGCTGGTCCACGACATGGGCGATCTGAGCTACATGATCGAGAAGTTCACGGACAACACGGAGCTTCTCGCGCGGGCTGACGCGCTGGTCGAGAGTCGGGTGGCTCGCCCCCAGGGCACGGCGAAGAAGAAGCGGCGCCGTAGCCCCCGCAAGAAGAAGGCGTCCGCTTGAGCAGGGCGCAATTTCAGCCGGAGGGCGCACGCGCGCTGGCCACGTCCGTGGCGACGCGAGCGCTTGCGGGTTCGCGGGACCGCCTTACACTGGCGGCATGGAACCACGGGTGACCGAGAACGATCTCGCGCTGTTGCTGCTCGGCGAGGACGATCTGGTGGCGCTGGGCGCCATGTTGAGCCTCCCCGCCAGGACGGTCGACCTGTCCGACGAGGAGGGCGGCGAGCGGGGACGACTCGTCCCCGCCCCCCACGCCTGATCGCTACATCTCGACGTCGTCGCCGGGACGCCGTGGAGCGGACTCCACGTAGATCCCATGGCTGCCGGCCAGGCGCGTGATCGTCGCGCGAGCGAGCTTGCTCGGCTCGGAGTGGCCGTTCTCCCAACGGTTCACCGTGCTCACGGTGATCCCGAGTGCATGCGCAAACTCTTCCTGCGTCATCGAGAGCCGACTGCGCATGTCTCGAATCGAGAGTCCACTGCCCTTCGTCATAGTCTCATTGCCTCCTCGTCCGCGAACTCGTGAGCGGATCCGTTCTGGCGAGAGGGCCCGTACGCCGTGCGCCCGGCCTCCGCGCGTCACGACAGGGCAGAGCAAGCGACGTGCCCGGTCCCACGCGGATTTGTGCGGACTTTGCGTTCAATCCGGAGCGCTCCGCGCTCCGCGCGTCAGCATTTCGCCGATGCGTTGCGTCGGGAACCACGCAGCGAGCATGGCGCGCGTCCCGGCGCCCGGCCCGCCGATTGCGACCCCTCCGGTCGCCCGGTATTTCACCGCACGGATGCGCGGGACGGAGCCATAGAGTGCGCGAAGCGCTCGCACGGGCGTGCGCCAACGTCGCCCTCGTCAAGTACTGGGGCAAACGCGATGAGCTGCGAAACCTGCCGGCGGTGGGCAGCATCTCGGTGACGCTCGCGGACCTCGTCGCCGATGCGCGCGTGTCCGTCGGCGGTCGCGACGGGCCGCGTTTCATCGGGCACGGCAGGGCCGTGGAGGGCCGTGCCGCCCGGCGCATGGAGGAGTACCTCGATTGGCTCGGCCGCGAGCTCGGGACCGCCGAGCGGCTCTCCGTGGAGGTCGATACGACGTTCCCGGTCGGTGCCGGGCTCGCGTCCTCGGCTGCGATCCACTGCGCGGTGGCGGCGGCCGCCGCGTCGGTGCTGGAGGTCGCCGTGGAGCGGGGGCGCCTTTCGGCGCTCGCGCGCGTCGGCTCGGGGTCCGCGGCGCGTTCCGTGTACGGGGGCTGGGTCGAGTGGCATCACGGGGAGCGCGCGGATGGCAGCGATTCGATCGCGACGCCGATCCTCGACGAGGACGCATGGCCCGTCTCGATGGTCGTCGCCATCGTCGACGAGGGACCGAAGGACGTCCCGTCGCGCGATGCCATGCGTCACGTCGCCGAGACGTCGCCGCTCTATGCGGCATGGATCGCGTCGCAGCCGCCCGACCTCGCGGCGATGCGCGATGCCATCGCGGCGCGGGACCTGGAGGCCGTCGGAACGATCGCGGAAGAGAACTGCCTGCGGATGCACGCCATCACCTTCGCGGCCCGACCTCCCATCGTGTACTGGTCGCCCGTGACGCTCGCGGCGATGGAGGCCGTGCGCGGCCTCCGGCGTGCCGGTTGTACGGCCTACTTCACGATCGACGCCGGTCCGCAGGTGAAGGTGCTCTGCCGCCCCGGAGATGCGCAGCGCGTGGCGAAGACCATGAGCGAGGTGCCGGGCGTCGTGCGGACCCTCTCCTCGTCGCTCGGCCCCGGCGTCCGTCTCCTCGAAGGCGCGACCCCGTGGACGTAGAGGCCTCCGCCCCCGGAAAGCTCTTCCTGCTCGGAGAGTACTCCGTCGCTCGCGGCCGGCCGGCGGTCGTCGCGGCCCTCGAACGGCGCGTGGGGTGCCGTCTGCGGAGCCGCCACGGGACCGGGCGACTCCGGATTCGTGTCGGCGCCCAGGAGTGGTCGGGGCCGATCGACGCACCCCGCGTGGACGAGACCCCGAGCGGGTGTCGGTTCGTGGCGTCGGCGGCGCGCGTCGCGGCCCGGGCGACCGATCTGCGAGACATCGACCTCGAGATCGAGACCTGGTCCGACCTCGACGGTCCGGGGCCGAAGGTGGGACTCGGGGGGAGCGCGGCCGTCGTCGCCGCGGTCGTCGCCGCCGTCTACGCCGCCGCCGGCCGGTCGGGTGCGTCGCCGCGCGAGCGGGCGGGGGTCGGGGTGGCCGCCCATCGTCTCGCCCAAGGCGGGGGCTCGGGGGCGGACGTCGTCGCGGCCACGCTCGGGGGCGTGCTGTGGATCCACGGACTGGACGCGTCGACTCCCCCCGAGTCCGTCGCCGTCGCCGCCGCGGGTGTGGACTTCGAAGCCGAGTCGGTCGCGCTGCCCGAAGGCCTGCGGCTGGAGATCGTCGCGACGGATCAGGCGGCACGGACGGGCCCGCGCATCCGGCGCTTCGTGGAGCGGGCGTCCACGCCGGGCTCGCCCGCACGGGCCAGCGTGGAGGCCTGGTGTGCGGGGATGGGTGCGGCCGCGGACGCGCTCCGCGCGGCGTGTGGAGGCGCGGATGCGGTGGGGGCCCTCGCCGCGGTGCGCGCCGGAGGACGATTGCTCGCGCGTCTCGGAGCGCTCACGGGAATTCGGGTCTTCACGCCGGCTCTGCGCGAAGCGTGCTCCGCCCTCGGGGGAAGCCCCGACGTGGCGATCAAGCCGTCGGGTGCCGGTGGCGGGGACTGCGCCGTGGCGTTGGTGGGGGTGGGCCGCGCGCGTGCGGTCCGGGACGAGTGGGTCGCCAGTGGGTTGCGGCCGCTCCCGATCCCGATCAGCGGCGATGGCGCCCGCGTCCGCCCCATGCGAGAGGGAAGACATGGCTAGACGGTCCACGAGTGCGGTCGACGAGATCGCCGAACGAAAGCAGGCGCACCTCGATCTCTGCTTGCGAGAGGACGTCGAGGCGGCGGCCAAGACGACGCTCTTCGAGGAGATCGAGCTCGTCCACGACGCGTTGCCGGATCTCGCGTTCGACGAGCTCGACACCGGGACGACCTGGCTCGGAAAGAGACTGAAGGCGCCGCTCGTGATCACGGGCATGACCGGCGGCACCGAGAGCGCGTTCCGGGTGAATCGCGATCTGGCGCGGGTCGCCGAGGAGGCCGGCATCGCCTTCGGCGTCGGCAGCCAGCGCGCGATGCAGAAGCGTCCGAAGAGCGGCTGGACGTACCAGGTCCGCGCGTCCGCGCCGACGACGATCCTCCTGGCGAACATCGGAATCGGCCAGGCGCGGGAGATGGAGCTCGCGCAGTTCGAGGACCTGATCGGGGCTCTCGAGGCGGATGCACTGTGCGTGCATCTGAACGTCGCGCAGGAGCTCGTGCAGCCGGAGGGGGATCGTGCGTTCGACGAGGGCACGCGCGTGTTCCGCCAGCTCACCCGGAAGCTCTCGACCCCGGTCGTCGCGAAGGAAACGGGCTGCGGGATCTCACGCCGGGTGGGCGAGAGATTGCGGGAGGTCGGCGTGCGAAACGTGGACGTCTCGGGCGCCGGCGGCACGTCGTGGGTCCGCATCGAGGCGCTCCGCGCTTCGGAAGCTCAGAGGTTGGGGGCGCTCTTTCGCGACTGGGGCGTGCCGACGGCGGCGAGTCTGCTCCAGCTCCGTGGCCTGCGTCTCCACACGGTCGCGAGTGGAGGCGTGCGCAGCGGGCTCGACGTCGCCCGTGCGATCGCCCTCGGGGCGAAGCTCGCGGGTGTGGCCCTTCCGGTCTACCAGGCGTACCAGGCGGGGGGGATCGACCACGCGCGGGGCTTCGTCGAGGAGCTCGTCCGCGAGCTTCGAGTCGCGATGCTGCTCACGGGGAGCCGCACGCTACGGGATCTCGGTCGGGCCGACGTAGTGCTCGGCTCTCGCCTGCAAGCGTGGGCGCCGAAGTCGGTGCGTCGGCGGAGGACGTCGTGAGCGGAGCTTCGGGTTCCCGGATTCCGGGGTTTCACAACCTGCCGGTCGCCGAACGGCAAGCGGTGATCGCGAGCCTCGCCGGGCTCGACGACGACGAGCGGGCGCTCCTGCTGTCGGAAGCTCCCCTCACGCTCGATGCCGCGGCCCGGCTGACGGAGAACACCGTCGGGGTCTACGCGCTTCCGATGGGCCTGGCGTTGAACTTCATCGTGAACGGGCGCGACGTCCTCGTGCCGATGGTGACCGAGGAGCCGTCGGTCATCGCCGCCGCGTCGAATGCGGCACGGCTCGCGCGTCCCGGGGGTGGCTTCATCGCCGAGGCCGATCCCCCGTGCATGATCGCGCAGGTTCAGCTCGTCGAGGTGCCCGACCCCGAGGCCGCGAAGGACCGGCTCGAAGCGTCGTCCGATCGCATCTGTGCGCGCGTGGACGAGCTCGCTCCCGGGATGGCGCGACGGGGCGGTGGCGCGCGCGGCATCGAAGTCCGCGTCCTCGGCGCGCCCGACGGACAGCGCTTCGTCGTCGTCCACCTGTTGGTGGACGTCGGGGACGCCATGGGGGCGAACGCGATCAACACGATCGCGGAGCAGGCGGCGCCGCTGCTCGCGGAGATCAGCGGCGGGCTGCCGCACCTCCGCATCCTCTCGAACCTGACGGATCGGCGCTGTGGTCGCGCCGGCGTGCGCTATCGCTTCGAGGATCTGGCGATGCAGGGCCGTTCGGGCGAAGAGGTGGCTCGGGGAGTGGAGCTCGCGAGCCTCTTCGCCGAGGCGGATCCCTACCGGGCCGCGACCCACAACAAGGGCATCATGAACGGAGTCGACGCCGTCGCGCTGGCCACGGGGAACGACTGGCGTGCCCTCGAGGCCGGAGCCCATGCGTACGCTGCGCGCGACGGTCGGTACGGCGCGCTCTCGACGTGGCGGATCGAGGGAGACGAGCTCGTCGGTCGGATCGAGTTGCCCCTCGCCGTCGGAACCGTGGGTGCCACCGTCGAGGGGAACCCACGCGCGCGACTCGCGCTCAAGCTCATGGGAGCGCGGAGCGGTCAGGATCTCATCGAGGTTCTCGCGGCCGTGGGTCTCGCGCAGAACTTCGGAGCGGTGCGCGCGCTCGCGACCGAGGGAATCCAGAAGGGGCACATGGCGCGTCACGCCCGCGCCGTCGCGGCGGCCGCGGGTGCGGCCCCCGATGAGGTGGAGGGCATCGCCGCGGCGCTGATCGCCGAGGGCGAGATCAAGGTCGAGCGGGCCCGGCAGCTGCTCGCGCGCGACGGCTCGAGATGAACGAGGCCCGGGGGAGCGGGCGCGGGAAGATCATTCTCCTCGGGGAGCACGCCGTCGTGCACGGCGAGCCCGCGATCGCCACCGGGCTCGGGCAGGAGGTCCGGATCCGGCTCGTCCCGGTGGGAGAGGGGGGGCCGCGGGTGCCGGAAGTGCTCCGTCCCGCCGTCGACGCGGCGACCGCGGCCCTGGGGATGTCGCCGACTCGCGGGCTCGCACTCGAGATCGCGGGTGATCTCCCGGTGGCGGTCGGTCTCGGCAGCTCGGCGGCTCTCTCGGTGGCTCTGGTACGCGCCCTCGCGGCGTTGGACCGGCGGGCGCTGTCGCCGTCCGAGGCGGCGCGCCTCGCGAACGAGGTCGAGAAGGTCTTTCACGGGACTCCGTCGGGGATCGACGCGACCACCGCGGCTCACGGTGGACTCCTCTGGTTCGAGACGGGTCCGCCCATGCGATGGGAGGAGGTTGCGGCCGGTGGTCCGCTCCCGCTCGTGGTCGCGCTCTCCGGGGAGGAGCACGACACCGGCCGGAGCGTCGGCGGGTTGCGCCGCCGCGCCGAGTCGTCGCCCGAGGTCTACGGACCCGTGTTCGGCGCGATCGGTGGTCTCGTCCGAGCCGGACGCGCGGCCATCGAGCGCGCGGCATGGCCCCTTCTGGGCGAGCTGATGTCGATGAACCACGCGCTGCTGCGCGCCTGCGGCGTCTCGACGGACGCTCTGGACCGGGTCGTCGACGACGCGCTCCGCTGCGGTGCGCTCGGCGCCAAGCTGACGGGCGCGGGGGGCGGAGGCGCCGCGATCGCCCTGGCGAGCCCCGACGGGGAAGCGGACCTCGTCGCGGCTCTCCGCGGCCGCGGCTGGAACGCGTTTCGGGCCCGGTCGGCGTGACCGGACGAGGGCCCGCCGCGAATTTGCAACCGACCTCCCCACCGTAGTAGGCGAGGGGCTGCGTGGCGAAGAAACGGACCAAGGAGCCGGCGCGTCGCCGGGAGCTCGCGCCGTCGACCTGGGCCCTGGTGGCGATGGGCGCGGTGACGGCCTTGCTGGTGTACGCCGGGGTGAGCACCGGCAATTGGCGCGGGGTCGTCGTCACGGAGATTCAGGTCCTCGTGGTCGGCTGCGCCGCCTGGTACGGGCTCCGCTGAGCCGTCGCGGCGGACCCGGCGCGGCATTGGAAGCGGCCCGTCTCGTCTGTTAGCACCAATGGGTGCGCCGAAGGGCGCTGCGCTCTCTATGATCCCCGAAGGGCCCCAAACGGAGCCATCGACCGAAGACCCGACGTCGGCCGAAGAGGCCGGCCAGGAAGAGGAACTCCTCTCCTTCGACGAGCTACCGCTGCCGGATCTCGTCCGAGACGGTCTGAAGCACGCTGGCTTCTCTCACTGCACGCCGATTCAGGCCAAGGTGCTTCCGCTGACCCTGGCGGGGCGCGACGTGGCCGGACAGGCGCAGACGGGCACGGGCAAGACCGCCGCGTTCCTGATCAGTCTGTTCACCCGGCTGCTGGAGAATCGCCATCCGCGTCGTCCCGCCGCCCCGCGCGCTCTGGTGATCGCGCCGACCCGTGAGCTGGCCGTTCAGATCGCGAAGGACGCCGAGCTGCTCGGCCACGGAAACGGCCTCTCGATCCAGGCCGTCTACGGAGGCGTGGATTACAAGAAGCAGCGGGAGAACCTCCGCCAGGACGTCGACATCCTGGTGGGGACGCCGGGCCGCCTGATCGACTACCTCAAGCAGAAGGTCTACGACCTTCGCGCCATCGAGGTCCTCGTGATCGACGAGGCCGACCGCATGTTCGACATGGGGTTCATCCGGGATCTTCGCTTCCTGCTGCGGCGTTGCACCCCGGCGGACAAGCGGCAATCGCTGCTGTTCTCGGCCACCTTGTCGCACGACGTTCTCGAGCTCGCCTACATGTTCATGAACGACGCGGTGAACGTGGAGGTGAAGCCCGAGCAGGTGACGGCGGAAGGCGTCAAGCACTCGCTCTACCACGTCGGCGTGCACGAGAAGATCTCCGTCCTCATCGGTCTCCTGCAGCGCGAAGGGGCGGAGCGCACGCTCGTCTTCGTGAACATGCGGAGAACCGCGGACGAGCTCTGCCGGACTCTGGCCCTCAACGGGTACCCGGCGGAGCAGATCACGGGCGACATCGATCAACGAAAGCGGCTTCGCATCCTCGAGCAGTTCCGGGACGGCACGCTGCCGATTCTCGTGGCGACCGACGTCGCTTCGCGCGGCCTTCACATCGAAGGCGTCACGCACGTCATCAACTACGACCTGCCGCTCGATCCGGAGGACTACGTTCACCGCGTCGGCCGGACCGCGCGCGCGGGGGCCAGCGGTACGGCCATTTCGCTCGCGTGCGAGCGCTACGTCGAGAGCCTCGAGGGCATCGAGAAGCTGATCGGCTTCAAGATCGAGCACGACTTCCCCGAAGACGACCTCATGGTGGAGTACAAGCCGGCTCCCCGCCGGCCTCGCTCCAAGAGCGGCGGTCCCCGCGACGGACGTGGCGGGACGGGGCGACGGGGAGAGGGGCGCGGACGAAGCACGAAGACGCGATCGCGTCGCAGTGCGCCTCCCAAGGAAGAGCCGAAGCCGGTGGCGGCGAAGGCGCCGGAAGGAGCACCCGCCGACGGTAAGAAGAAGCGCCGTCGCCGCAGGCGGCGGAAGCCGGCCGGCGAGAAGGCGTCGGGGTCGGGCGGCCAGGGCGCGGCCGGGAATGCCGGCTCGGAAGACTGAGCCGCTCCTCGACATCGGTCGATCACTCGCAGCGGAGTCGGGCGTGCGCCGCCACGTCGTTCTCCTCGGGGGCGGCCACAGCCACGTCGCCGTCCTGCGAAGCTTCGCGATGCGGCCCGAGCCGCGCACGCGGCTCACGCTGATCAGTCCGTTCCCACACGCGGTGTACTCCGGGATGGTCCCGGGCACGTTGGTCGGCTTCTACCCGCCGGACGCGAGCCGGATCGACGTCCGTGCGTTGGCAGCGCGCTGTGGCGCCACGTACCTCCCGGATCGAGCGATGCGCATCGACGCCGCCCGGCGCATCGTCGCAACCGAGACGCGGGGGGAGATCCCGTACGACCTCCTGTCGGTGGACGTGGGCTCACGCCCGCTGGGAATCGACCGTGTCGGCGAGATGGCGGGCGTGGTCGGCGCGAAGCCGGTGGAAGAGGCGGCCGGGCGGATCGCGCGCTTCCTCGAGCGGGCACGCGTGTCGGGCCGCGGGAACGCCGTCGTCGTCGGCGCGGGATCGGGCGGGGTGGAGGTCGCTTTCGCGCTGTGTCGCGAGCTCGGTCGAGCGCGCGTCGGTCTGGTCGAGGCGGCCCCGGAGCTCCTGCCCGGGGGCTCGACGCGGATGAGGCGCCTGATCGCCCGGCTCGTCGAGCGCTATGGGATCGAGCCATACGTCGGGCGGCGGTTCGAGGCGTCCGAAGGAGGTCGCGTCACGCTCGACGACGGGACGAGCCTGGAGGCGGAGCTGGTGGTCTGGGCGACGGGGGCCGAGGGACTCCCGTTCTTGCGCCGGAGTGGGCTGCCGGTCGACGAGCGGGGCTTCGTGCGCGTCGACGACCAGTTGCGGTGCGTCGCCGCTCCGGAGATCTTCGCCGTCGGAGACTGCGCACGCATGGAGAGCCACCCCGAGCTTCCGAGGGCCGGCGTGTACGCGGTCCGCCAGGGGCCGATTCTCGACGAGAACCTCCGTCGGTCGCTGCGGGGCCGCCCGTTGCGCCGGTACCGTCCGCAGTCGGACTTCCTGTCCCTGGTCTCGACTGGCGACGGGCGTGCCGCCGTGAGCTATCGGGGACTCGCCTCGCACGGACGCATCTGGTGGCGGTTGAAGGACTGGATCGATCGTCGCTTCATCGAGTCGTACGAGCCGCCACGCGCCGGACGACTGCGGCGCGGCCCGGAGGTCGCAGCCACGATGTCCATGGATCCGTGTGGCGGCTGCGCCGCCAAGGTGGACCCGGACATGCTCGCGCGAACCCTCCGCGGGCTGGGAGCGGCCGCGCCGGGAGTGACCATCGGGCTCGACGCGCCCGACGACGCCGCCGTGCTTCCGGCGCCGGAGGGAAATCTCGTCTTCACCGTCGACGCGTTTCCGCCGTTCGCGTCGGACCCGAAGCTCGTCGGCGAAGTGGCCGCTCTCAACGCCCTGAGCGACGTCTGGGCCATGGGAGGAACGCCGACCGCCGTTCTCGCCTTGGTAGGCGTGGATCCGGACGATGGCGACAGTCGCGAAGCGGACCTGCGGCAGATGATGCAGGGCGCGCGCCTCGCGCTCGATCGGATGGGCGTTCCCCTGGCGGGCGGCCACTCGATCGAGCTCGATTCGCCTCTGATCGGATTCGCGGTCGTCGGTTCCGTGTCGCCGGAACGAACGCTCACGAAGGGCGGCGCCCGGGTCGGAGATCATCTCTACTTGACGAAGCCTCTGGGAACGGGAGTCGTCCTCGCGGCGACCCGTGCGGGAGCGTGTCCCGCGGCATGGACGGAGGAGGTCGTGCGCGCGATGCGGGAACCGAACGACGCGGCGGCCCGTTGCTGCGTGGCGGCGCACGTGCACGCGTGTACGGACGTCAGTGGCTTCGGTCTGGTGGGGCATCTGGGCGAGATGCTTCGCGCGAGCGGCGCGTCGGCCGAGGTCTGGACGACCGGCCTCCCGTCGCTTCCCGGGGCGCTCGAGCTCCTCGAGGCCGAGTGGCGGTCGAGTGCCGACGAGAGCCTGCGCGACGCGCTCTCTCGGGGCGTGGAGCTCGTCGGAGTGACGTCGGACGCACCGGAGGTCGCGCTGGCGTTCGACCCGCAGACCTCCGGAGGATTGCTCTCCGCGGTCTCGCCGGAGGCCGCGGAAGACCTCGAGAGGAGGTTCGCCGATGCCGGAGTGACCGCCCGACGGATCGGCACGGTGTGCGAAGGCTCGCCCGGCGCGATCCGGCTCGTCGCTCGCGCGGCCGAGGACCCTTCGGCCGGACCGAGCGCGTGAGCGTTTTCTCGCGCGGTTCGGGGCCGTGCGTTTGACGATGGTCGCCCGGGCGCGCACGATTGCGCGGGGATGACGAGCCGGCCGAACAGGAGTGACGAAAGCCTGGTCGATCTCCGGATTCAGACCGTCTCGCTGCTGGTGATCGCCACCGTTCTCGTGGCGCTCGCGATGTTCTGGCTCAAGTCCGTCATGATTCCGTTCGTGCTGGCGCTCTTTCTGGCCCTCGGACTCGCGCCGCTCGTCGACCTCCAGATGGATTGGCTTCGCCTCCCGAAGTCGCT
>JAUIFY010000421.1 GCA_030430245.1 bacterium
CGACGAGGGCCTCGTGCATGGTGGCGGCGTACGTGTAGAAGCGGGCGCCCACGTCGACCAGGTCGATGATGAGGAGCTGCGCGCCGCGGAGCATCTCCGGCGTAGGACGCCGCGTCGGCCCGAAGAGGCCCACGACGGGCTGGACTCCGTGGGCGTCGACCGCGTCGAAGCGCAGGAGATGGTCGCTCCGTCGCGGGAGCTCGTCGCGCTCGCCCGGCGTCCCCACGAGAAGACGCACCGCCACCCGCTCTCCGACCGACGGGGAGAACGTGGCCGGCTGGATCCAGAACTCGTGGGACGACGCCGGGCGGATCCGGGCGACGAGCACGGATAGGAGCAACGCGGCGCCGAACGCCAGAACCCGCCTCGAGCGCATGCGTCTCATCGGCCCGAGCTTAGGACGACGCCGGCCCTCGAGCCAGCCTGGTATGCTCCGAACCGTGCCCGCTCCACCGCCCCCGATCTACCAGCGCTTCTACGACGTCGTCCGCCGCATCCCGCCCGGACGGGTGGCCACGTACGGACAGATCGCGACCGTGGCGGGCCTCCCGCGCCACGCGCGCCACGTCGGCTTCGCGTTGCGCGCCCTGCCCGATGGATCGACCGTTCCGTGGCACCGTGTGCTCGGCGCGACCGGCCGGGTCAGCGCCCGCGCCTATCCGGGACCGGACGAGCTCCAGCGTCGACTGCTCGAGGACGAGGGCGTCGAGTTCTCGGCGCGTGGCCGCGTGGACCTCGAGCGGTTCCGCTGGGACGAAGACGCGCGGCCGGCCCGGATCAGTCGGCGCGATCGATCCTGAACTGCCGATCGGGATCCGCCTGCGGCACGAACGCCCGCGAGCCGTCGGACGCGACGTCGACCCGCCGCGCTCCGTCGGGTGCGAACTGCACGATGTACGCCTTGCGAACGTCGTTCGTGCGATTGGGGCCCGTTCGGTGTGGGGTCAGAGACGAGAAGACCGCGATGCCGCCGGCCGGCACCGGCAGCGGCACGGCGTCGGGAGCCTCGTCGATGCAGGACCAGCCGAGATCGGTCATCGAATGGGCGAGCGTCCCCTCGCGATGGAGTCCGGGAGCAATCCACGGGCATCCGTTCTCCTCGGTGGCGTCGGTCAGAGCGACCCAGCACGTCAAGTATGCCTGAGGCTCGATGTAGGTATACCCGTTGTCCTGGTGCCAGGGGAATTCGCGATCGGGCTCGGGCTTCTTGTAGACGGCCTGATCCCAGTAGAGCCGAGCGTCGGGACCGATCAGATCGCGCGTCACGTCTCGGAAGACGGGACCCTTGACGAACTCCCGCACGACGGCCGACTGCAAGACGCAGTGAACCGTGAACGTGATCGCGTCCGCCTGGGCGATGAACATCCTTCCGTCCTTCTGGGCGCGAAGAAACTCGGTCGTCCGTGCCTCCAACGGATCGAGCTCGGCGACGACCCGCGCCACCGTGTCCGCGTCGAACGCGTTCTCCAGCACGAATCCTCCGCGCTCGTCGTACGCGCGCGCCTGCTCCTCGGTGACGCGACGGTACGGTCCGAGGTGCGGCTCCCATTCGAAGGTTCGATTGTTCGGGTGTAGGGTCGCCACGCTTGGTCGGCCTTCGAGCCTAGTGAACCGTCGTCCGGCTCGCCAACAGCTCCTCGACCGTCCCGAGGAGTGTCGACTGCTCGAAGGGTTTCGCGAGAACCTTGTCGGCACCGAATCGCTCGGCGATGGGCAGGTACTCGAGCTCGCCGCGATTCCCACCGCCGGAGATCGCGATGATCTTGAGATCGGGGAACTTTCCCCGGGCCTCGCGGATCGTTTCGAGCCCCTCCTTGCGGGGCATGAAGAGATCGATGATCGCGAGATCCGCCACATCCTCCCCGAGCTGACGGAGGGCCTCCTCACCGTCCCCCGCCTCTCGCACCCGATAGCCCGCGAACTCGAGGGTCTCGCGCAGAACGGCGCGCGCCGGCGCATCGTCCTCCACGATCAGGATCTCTGCCATTCTTCTCCTCTCCTCTCGTCGAGCGCGCGCCGAACCGTGCTACCGAGCTGCTCCAGGCCGAACGGCTTCTTCAGGAACGAGTGGATGCCGATCTCGCGCCACGCACCACCGTCGAGATTCTCGCTGAAACCGGTGCAGAGAACGATGGGGGTGTCCGGCCGCACCCGCAGGATCTCCCGGGCGAAGACGTCGCCGGTGAGGTGCGGCATGGTCTGATCCATCACCACGATGTCGAACCGCTCGGGTTCGGCGCGAAAGCGCTCGAGCGCGGTCGGGCTGCTGGTCAGGGCTTCCACCGAGTAGCCGAGCGACTCGAGGATCTCCTGTGCGAGTCGCGCCACGCGTGGCTCATCGTCGACGAAGAGCACGCTCTCCCGGCCGAGCCGGGTCGGCTGCCGATCGACCTCGAGCGCCGACGCGGGCTCCGCACGCGGCAGCCAGACGTGCATCGTCGTACCGACTCCGACGTCACTCTCGACCTCGATCGCCCCACCCGCGGCGCGTACGATGCCCTGCACCACCGAGAGCCCGAGCCCGGTCCCCTTCCCGCGCGGCTTCGTCGTGAAGTAGGGCTCGAACACGTGCTGAAGCAGCGAGGGAGCCATGCCCTCTCCCGTGTCGCGAACCGACAGCCTCAGTCGCTTCCCGTCTCCTCCCTGGTCGAACGTGAGACGGACCTCGCCGCCCTTGGGCATCGCGTGGCTCGCGTTCGTGCAAAGGTTCACGATCACCTGCTGAAGATCGGAGGCCGCCACGGGAACGAAGACTCCGCAGGGCTCCCCCTCGAGGACGAGCTGGGTCGTGGACGGCAGGGTCGCGGCCAGGAACTCCCGCGTCTCAGCGACCACCTCGCCGAGGTCGCAGACGCCCTGCGGCTCCACCCCGACCCGACTGTATTGAAGGATACGATTCGTGACGTCCGCCCCGCGGCGGGCCGCCGCGAGAATCTCGGAGAGGTTCTTGTGGGCCGGGTTCTCCGGGGAGATCTTCTTCAGACTGAGCTCGACGTTTCCCAGAATCACGTACAGCACGTTGTTGAAGTCGTGCGCG
>JAUIFY010000127.1 GCA_030430245.1 bacterium
GAAGGACGCGGTGTTCGCGCTGAGCGAGGTGTCTCCCGTGGCGGACGAGCCGTTCGTCGTCCTGGGCGATGCACTCGTGATCGGCGTCGGCGAGACGACGATGCCGAGTGACGAGGAGCTCGACGAGAAGATGGAGCAGGCGCGCGAGGTCCTCGTGGAGGAGAGCCAGAACCGACTGTTCCGCCGCTACGTGGACGAGCTGAAGGCCGGGGCCGACATCCAGGTGAACATGCAGCTCCTCGACCAGCTCCCACCGGTCTGACCCCGGGAGGCGTCGCGCACGCGGTTCTCTACGGCGCCGGCGGCGCGACCCCGGCGAACGGGTGGCGCGCGGAAGCCCGCGATCCGGTGTCGATCGGGTCGTCTCGACCGTTCGCTCACGACCAGAGGTCGGAGAACAGGTCGGGCACCGAGCTCACACCCGTGATCATCAACCCGTCGGGCGGCTTGATCTGACGCGCGGTCGCCTCGGGGATGATCGCGCGCGCGAAGCCGAGCTTGGCCGCTTCGCGCAGCCGCGTCTCGGCGTGGCGCACGCCGCGCACTTCGCCCGCCAGCCCCACTTCGCCGAACAACACGAGGTCGTGGGGAAGGGGCGTGTCGCGCGCGCTCGACCCGATCGCCGCGATGATGGCGAGATCGGCTGCGGGCTCCTGCACCCGGATGCCGCCCGCGATGCTGACGAACAGGTCGTGCTCGTAGAGCTTCAAGCCGGCGCGCTTGTCGACGATCGCGGTGAGGACCGCGATCCGGTTGGCGTCGAGGCCGAGCGTCGTTCGGCGTGGCATCGCCAGAGCCGACTTCGCTGCGAGAGCCTGGACCTCGACGAGCAGCGGTCGCGTGCCCTCGATGCTCGGCAGCACGGCCGAGCCCGGTGCGCCTTCGGGGCGCTCGGCGAGGAGGAGGCGCGACGCATCGGCGACGTCCTTCAGGCCGGACTCCTCCATCTCGAACACGCCGACTTCGTTGGTCGGTCCGAAGCGGTTCTTGACTGCGCGGAGCAGTCGGAGACCGCCCCCCTGTTCGCCCTCGAAGTACAGGACCGTATCGACGACGTGCTCGAGCACGCGTGGCCCCGCGATCGTTCCCTCCTTCGTCACGTGCCCGACGATGATCGTCGGGCGGCCGCTCGCCTTCGCCTGGCGGACGAGCGCCGCCGCGCACTCGCGGACCTGCGCCACGCTTCCGGCGGCGGAGCTCAGCTCCCGGGAGTGGATCGTCTGGATCGAGTCGATGAGCAGAATCGCCGGCTGTACCGACTCGGTGTGCGTCATGACGTCCTCGAGGCACGTCTCGGGGAGCACCAACACGGAGTCGTCCGCCCCGAGCCGGTCGGCGCGGAGCTTCACCTGCTCCGGCGACTCCTCGCCGCTCACGTAGAGTGTCGTCTGTCCGGACCGAGAGAACGCAGCCATGATCTGCAGACCGATGGTCGACTTGCCGATCCCGGGATCGCCACCGAGGAGCGTCACCGAGCCGGGGACGAGTCCGCCGCCGAGGACGCGATCGAGCTCCTCGAGGCCGGTCGTCGTGCGCTCGTGCTCCTGCGGCTTCACGTCGGCGAGAGGGACCGGCTTGGCGCCGCGAATCCCACCGACCGCGATGGACGTGCGAGCGGGGCCCTTGGGCTTCTCGGCGATGGTCTCCTCGACCACGCTCTCCCAGGCCCCGCAGTCGTTGCAGCGGCCGACCCACTTCGGGTGCTGCGCGCCGCACTGCTGGCAGACGTAGATCGTTCGCGAGCGGGCCACGGCGGGAGAGAATCACACGCGCGCCGGCTTTTACACTGCTCGCGCCGCATTGGGGCCGCGACGGCCCTCGTGTGGGTTCGCAAAGCTGCTAGTCTGGCTCGAATCTCGCCATGGACCTGTACAGCACCGCCAAGCACGCCTCTCGCCCCTTCGTCTTCACCGAGAACGACTCCGGTGCCGATCTGCCGATCGGCGCGCACGGGGTGATCGGCGATGGCTTCTCCGCCGCTCTGGTTCGGGTCGACGGCGCGATCGACTGGCTCTGCATGCCGCGGTTCGACAGTCCGAGCCTGTTTGCGGCGCTCCTCGATCCCGAGAGGGGAGGGTTCGCCGCGATCACGCCGGCCTCACGACCGTTCGAGAGCTTGCAGCGCTACGATCCCGACACGAACGTGCTCGAGACGCTCTTCACGGTCGAAGGGATGGGCGTCGGCCGCCTGACGGACTTCATGCCGTGGGTCGACGATCCGCGCGCGGCGATCCACGAGGTGCATCGCCGCATCGAGTGCCTCGAGGGGCGTCTCGACGTCGACGTCATCTTCGATCCGCGGTTCTCCTACGGCGCCGACCCGGCCCAGATCGAGATCGGCGAGCACGGCGTCATGGCGCTCGGCAAGAACGGCGAGCGCGTCGTCGCGGTCGCCGGTCGGGGCAACACGTGGACGCCGCGGTCTCGCGGGGGCGTCCAGGCCCGGCTCAGTCTCAGGACCGGACAGCGCGTCTGGAACGTGATCTCGTGGGACGCGCCCGACCCGGAGCCACCAGCGGCGTACCGCCCGTTCGATCTGCTGCGCGACACGAGGCATCGGTGGCGCGAGTGGTCTTCGCGGCTCGACTACGACGGCCCGTGGCGCCATCACGTGCTGCGCTCGGCTCTCACGATGAAGCTGCTCACCTACGCACCGACCGGTGCGATGGTCGCGGCACCGACCACCTCTCTTCCGGAATGGCTCGGGGGTGAGCGTAACTGGGACTATCGCTACGCGTGGGTGCGTGACGCGGCTTTGGCGGTGCGCGCCAACAACTTGATCGGCTTCCGCGCCGAGGCGCGGGACTTTTTCCACTTCCTCCGGGACACGGTCGATCCCGAGGTCGGTCTCAAGGTGATGTACGGGATCGACGGCTCGCGAGTGCCCGACGAGGAGGTGCTCACGCATCTGGCCGGCTACCGAGCATCGGCGCCGGTGCGCATCGGCAATGGTGCGCGCGACCAGGTCCAGCTCGATTGCACGGGCGCTCTGGTGGATGCCGCGCACCTGTACGAGCACTTCGGCGCGACGCTCACGGTGCGCGCGTGGCGAGCGATTCGCGAGGTCATCGAGTCCCTTCGCAACGCGTGGCGGCTTCCCGACCACGGAATCTGGGAGCCGCGCACAGGCAAGCGGCACAACGTGCATTCGAAGCTGATGATCTGGCTCGCCCTGGACCGCGGCGCCGGCATCGCGCGCGCGTTCGGCTCGCTCGACCGTCTCGAGGCATGGAGCGCGTGCGCGCGAGAGATTCACGCGGACATCCTGAAGCGCGGCCTCTCTCGCGACGGAAAGCACTTCGTGAGCGTCTACGACGGGGACTCGGCCGACGCGACCCTGCTGCTGCTCGCCTGCCACGCGTTTCTGCCGGGCGACGATCCGCGACTCGCGGCCACCGTGGATTTCGTGCGGCGCGAGCTCGGGACGGGGCCGTTCCTGCACCGCTACCGCGAGGACGACGGGGTCGGCGGGGAGGAAGGAGCATTCGTTCTCTGCGGCTTCTGGCTCGCCGAGGTCCTGGCGCTCGTCGGGCGCCTGGACGAGGCCCTCGAGGTGTTCTCGGCGCACGTCGACGCGAGCAACCATCTGGGGCTCCTCGCCGAAGAGATCGACCCGGCGAACGGGTCGCTGCTCGGGAACTTCCCGCAGGCGTTCAGTCACCTCGGGCTGATCAACGCGGCGCTGCGCCTCGACCGGGCCCTTCGGATTCGCGACGAAGGCTCGCACCGCGTCCCGCATCTGATCGGCACGGTGCGCCGCTCCATTCGCTGAGGCCTGTCGACGCGACCGCCGTTCGCGTCTACAAACCTCTTGGTGGCGAGGCAGACGGCGTACACGCGGCTACGGCTGCGTCAGCTCGGGCTGATCATCGCATTCGCCGTGACCTTCAGTCCGTTCCTGAACGTCTTCACGGACCGCTACTCCGTCGGCTCCGCGATCCAGGGCATGGTCGACGGGTTCCTGATCGCGTCCGGGTCGGCGGCGTGGATCATCTTCGGGCACGACGGCGTGTTCCGAGGGTGGTTCCGACGCGTGAGCTTCCTGGCGGATCTGGTGATCAACAGCGTGATCCTCTTCGCCATCTTCATGGTGGCGCGGGCGGCCGGAAACACGCTCACGACGCTCGATCCGGGCCGCTTCTTCGAGAGCTTCACCGACCCCCACCTCAAGGTGGCGTTGCCGATCTTCGCGCTGGCGGTCGTGGGGATTCAGTTCATGTTCCAGATGACGCGGCTCATCGGTGCGAACGTCCTCTTGTACTTCGTCGCGGGCGTCTATCACCGGCCCGGCCGCGAGGAGCGAGTGTTTCTCTTCCTCGACCTGATCGGCTCGACGAAGCTCGCGGAACGTCTCGGCAGCGAGACCTACTACGAGCTCTTGCGACGATTCGTCGACGATCTGACGGAGCCGGTCGTCGCGAACCAGGGCGAGATCTACCAGTACGCGGGTGACGAGGTCGTCATCACGTGGCGGATGGATCGCGCGGTGCGCGACGCGCAGTGCGTCCGGTGCTTCTTCGACATCGCGGCGGCGATCGAGGCCGCTCGGTCGCGCTACGAGTCCGACTTCGGGGAGATGCCCCGCTTTCGCGGCGGTCTACACGGCGGCGCCGTCGTGGCGGGCGAGATCGGGGAGCTCAAGAAGAGCATCGTGTTCGTCGGCGACATCCTGAACACCGCCGCGCGTCTGGAGGAGTACGCGAAGACCTCCGGGGAGTCGCTCGTCGCATCGGGGGCGCTGCTCGACCGCCTGGAGTCGGCGTCGTCGCTCCGGAAGCGGTTCCTGGAGGAGTTCGTGCCGCGGGGGAAGCAGGAGCCGATCGCCGCCTTCGCGGTGGATGCACTGTCAACCTGAAGAGGGGCGCTCGGTTGACAGAGAATGGGGGGTTCCGTAGCCACCCGGCATGCGCGCGCTCGCCCAGGATCTCTCCGATCTCGAGGCGCGGGATCTGTTGCGGGTCCGGAAGCTCGTCGGGGGCCTCCAGGGGCCGGAAGTCCTGCTCGAGGGGCGCTCGGTGCTGTGCTTCGCGTCCAACAACTACCTGGGGCTCGCCGCCGATCCCGAGGTGATCGCGGCGAGCGAGGCGGCGCTGCGCGAGGGAGGTGCGAGCGCCGGCGCCTCGCCGCTCATCAGCGGTCACATGGACGCGCACGAGACGCTCGAGCGGGAGATCGCCGATTGGCTGGGCTGTGAGGCGGCGCTCGTCTTCGGCTCGGGCTATCACGCGAACATCGGCGTCATCGCGGCGCTCGCGCATCAGGGCGACGCGGTGTTCAGCGACTCGCTCAACCATGCGTCGCTGATCGACGGATGTCGCCTCGCCCGCGCGACCGTGCGCATCTTCGAGCACCGCGACCTGGCAGACCTCGAGGAAAAGCTCGAAGCGACGGAAGCGCGGCGACGACTCATCGTCTCGGACTCCGTCTTCAGCATGGACGGCGACACGGCGCCGCTCCAGGGACTCATCGAGCTCGCCGAGCGATACGACGCGTGGCTGATGCTCGACGAAGCGCACGCCATGGGGATCTTCGGGGACGAGGGTGCGGGTCTCGCGGCGTCCCGGGGCGTCGGCGCACGTGTGCACATCCGCATGGGAACGCTCGGCAAGGCGCTCGGGAGCTACGGCGCCTTCGTCGCGGGAACCCGTGCGCTGATCGAGCTTCTGGTGAATCGGGCGCGCTCCTACGTCTTCAGCACGGCCTTGCCGCCGGCGGTGCTCGGCGCGGCGCGCGCCGCGGTGCGGATCGCCCGGACGGATGGCGCGCGGCGCGACCGTCTCTGGCGCAACGCGCGCCGCTTGCACGCGGGGCTCGTCGACTCCGGCTTCCGTCTCGGTCCGCTCGAGAGCACCATCGTTCCCCTCGTGCTGGGCGAGCCGCGCGTCGCTTTGGCCGTGGCGCACCGCGCGATGCGGGAGGGCGTCTGGGCCCCTGCCATTCGCCCGCCGACCGTTCCTCCCGGGACGGCCCGGCTCCGGCTGACGCCGATCGCGACGCACGACGACGCGCAGATCGACCGTACGGTCCGCGTTCTGACGCACGCGGCACGAGAGGAGATGACATGAGCGGGTCCCCGTCCAGCGATGCGGTCCGAAAGGACTTCCGGTCTCTCTGGCATCCGTTCACGCAGATGGAGGAGTGGCTCGGTGAGGAGCCCCTCGTCATCGAGCGGGCCGAGGCGAACGAGCTCATCGACGACAGCGGTCGGCGCTACTTCGACGGTGTCTCGTCGCTCTGGTGCAACGTACACGGACATCGACACCCGAAGATCGACGGCGCGATTCGCGCGCAGCTCGATCGGGTCGCTCACTCGACGATGCTCGGCCTCACGCACCCGGGCGCGGCCGAGCTCGCGGACCGACTCGCCCGGATCAGCCCGGGGAAGCTCACGCGGGTCTTCTACTCGGATGCCGGGGCGACCGCGGTCGAGATCGCGCTGAAGCAGGCGTTCCAGTACTTCGGACTGCGCGGGGAGACGGGGCGATCGAAGTTCCTGTCTCTCGCCGAGGCGTACCACGGCGATACGATCGGGGCGATGTCGGTCGGGTACAGCGAGGCGTTTCATCGCTACCACCGCCCGCTGCTGTTCGAGGCGATCCGCACGACGCCGCCGCACGTCTTCCGTTGGGAGCGTCGCCTCGACGAGAAGGCCGCGTTGCAGGTCGCGATCGACGAAGCGCGGCGAACGTTCGCGACCCACGGCGAAGAGCTCGCGGGGGTGATCGTCGAGCCGCTCGTGCAGGGTGCGGCCGGGATCTGGCCGCATCCACCCGCCTACCTCGCCGAGCTCGCGCGGCTCGCGAAGGAGGCTGGCACGCTCCTGATTTGCGACGAGGTCGCCACGGGGTTCGGGCGCACCGGGGCGTTGTTCGCGTGCGAGCTGGCCGGAGTCGAGCCGGATCTCTTCTGCGTCGGGAAGGGGCTCACGGGCGGGTACCTGCCGCTCGCGGCGACGCTCGCGACCGAGGAGGTCTTCGAGACGTTTCTCGCGCCGTACGACCAGCTCTCGACCTTCTTCCACGGGCATACGTTCACGGGGAATCCGCTCTGCTGTGCGGCTTCGCTCGCGTCGCTCGACGTGTTCGAGGAAGAGAAGACGATGGAGCACGTGGGGGAGATCGCGCCGAATCTTCACGCGCGCCTCGACGACGACGTCGCTTCACTCGAGCACGTGGGCGACGTCCGGCACCAGGGGCTGATGGTCGGCATCGAGATCGTGGAGGAGCGGGAGACGCGGGCGCCGTATCCGAGCGGGAAGCGGATGGCGTACCGATCGTGCCTCGCGGCCCGGCGTCACGGTGTGATCATCCGGCCCCTGGGCGACACGATCGTCCTCATGCCGCCGTTGTCGGCGACGCCGGAGCAGATCGATCTGCTCGTCGACGCGACGGTCGCCGGCATTCGCGAGGTGACGGAGTCGTGAGCGACGAGATCTCCTGGCGTGGGACGGTCCTCGTCACGGGCACGGATACCGCGATCGGAAAGACGTGGGTCGCGTGCGGCCTCGCGCGCGCCCTCACGGACGCGGGCTGGATCGTCGCGGTGCGAAAGCCTGCGGAGAGCGGTTGCGACCTGGTCGACGGAGAGCCGTTCCCGGAAGACGCCGCGGCGCTCCGGGTGGCGGCCGGCGCGGCCGAGCCGGTCGAGGACATCTGCGCGGTGCGCCTGGAGGAGCCGCTCGCGCCAGGCATCGCCGCGGAGCGTGCGGGTGTCGCGATCGACGTCGACGGGATCATCGAAGACTATCGCCGCCGCCGTGCGGACCTGGATTGCCTGATCGTCGAGGGCGCCGGGGGGCTCCTGGTCCCGTTCTCGACCGGGGTGTCCTACGCCGACCTCGCGTTGCGGCTCGACGCGCGGCTTCTCGTGGTCACCGGAGCGAAGCTCGGCGCGATCAACCACACGCTCCTCACTCTCGAGGCGGCACGCGCGCGCGGCCTCGACGTGATTGGCGTCGTCGTGAACCACTTCTCCGCGGAGCGGGATCTGGCGACGCAGACGCTCGCCGAGAGCCTGCGCGATCTCTGTGGCGTGCCGATCCTCGGTGAGGTCCCGCACGGCGGGGATCCGGCCGCGTCCTTGCCGCTGCCCGACCCGGAACGGTGAGGCCTACTCGATCGGCGGTGCCTCGATCGCGTCGGCCGGGGTGAACCCGAGGATTCGTCCGAAGAACGCGAGCTCGCCTTCGAGAGCGGCTTTGATGTTCTCGGCCTTGCGGAACCCGTGGCCCTCGTCGGGGAACACGACGTGGGCGACGGGGAGCCCCTTGTCGCGCAGCGCCTGAACCATCTTCTCGGCCTGGTTGGGAGGAACCACGCGGTCCTCGCCGCCCTGAAAGAAGATGGCCGGGCATGCGAGCCGGTCGGTGTGGAACAGCGGGGAGCGGGCGCGGTAGATCTCCCTGCCGTCGGGCCAGGGCGCGACGAGCCAGTCCGTGTAGCGGGATTCGAACTTGTGGGTGTCGGCGGCCAGCGCGCCGAGGTCGCCGATGCCGTAGTGGCTCGCCCCGGCCCGGAAGACGTCGTGGAACGTCAGCGCGCAGAGCACCGTGTAGCCGCCCGCGCTGCCGCCGCTGATCGTCAGGCGCGCGGGGTCGGCGAGGCCGCGTTCGGCGACGTGGCGGGCCCCGTTGACGCAATCCTCGACGTCGATCACTCCCCACGCGCCCGCGAGAAGATCACGGTAGGCACGGCCGTACCCCGTGCTGCCGCCGTAGTTGACGTCGAGCACCGCGAAGCCCCGGCTCGTCCAGTACTGGATCGGGAGCTTGAAGGAGGGATCGGTCGCCCCGGTCGGGCCGCCGTGCGAGCGGACGCGCAGCGGGGGCAGCTCGCCGGCCTCGGGCGCGAAGTCCGGGTTCTTCGGCGGGTAGTAGAACGCGTACGCGGTTCGGTCTCCGCTCGGGAAGTCGATCGCTTCGCCCTCCGAGATCCAGGCTGGATCCAGGTCGAGGTCGAGCGATCGACGCAGCACCCGGTGCTCGCCCGTTTCGAGGTCGAGATCGACGAGCTCGGACGGGGCCGACGTCGACGAGCCGACGAAGTAGACGTGCCCGTCGTGGACGCGCGGGCCCCCGAAGTCGACGTACGGGAGGTCGAGGTCTTTGGTGTTCCCGGTCGCGGCGTCGATGCGCGCGAGACGCCAGCGGCCGCCGACGCCGTAGGTGGCGAAGATCGTTTCGGCGTCCAGGAAGTCGTAGGTCGCCATCCCGAGGTTCCACAGGGGGCGGCCGAACTCGGCCGCGCGTGGCGCGACGGCGCGCTCCCGGCCGTCCTCGTGGCGGTAGAGATTCCACCAGCCGGTTCGGTCCGAGACGTAGTGGAGGATTCCGTCGGGCGACCATGCCGGCTGAAAGATCGACGCACCGTCCGCGACCCGGGTGGGGCTCGTCACGGCGCCGTCCGGGTCGAGCGTCGCGACCCAGAGCTCCGTGTCCTGCCACGGCATGTTGGGATGGTCCCACGTGATCCAGGCGAGGCGGGAGCCGTCGGGCGAGAGGGCGGGGAACGCGTAGAAATCGTGGCCTTCCGCGAGCGGACCCGGTGCGCCCCCGGCGAGTGGGATCGAAACCAGGAGATTGGCCGGCTCGCCGTCGCTCTCGTGGCGCTCGCCGATCGCGATCAGCCGATCGCGAGTGGAGTCCAGTCGCGGCGCGGCGAACCGCCACGGGCCCTCGGGGGTGAGCGCGCGGGGTTCGCCGCCGTCCGTCGGGGCTTCGTAGAGCCGCCGATCCCCGTCGTGCGAGAAGAAGATGCGGCCTCCCGCGACCGAGAGTGCCGCGCCTCCGTACTCGTGGACGCGCGAGCGCACGTTCCACGGCGCGGCGAGCAGGTCCTCGCGCGAGCCGTCGGGCCGCCGCCGGACGAGAGCCGTGCGGCCGCCCTCGGTCGGGCGGCTCTCGGTCCAGACGAGATCCGGCCCGAGCGGCGCAACGCTGCCCAGGCCGACCGCGCCCGCGAGCATGCGATCGGCGGTGATTGGGGAAACCCAGGATCCATAAGGGGCGGTGGTCGGAGCCATCTCTTCCGCCTACCTCGTTCCGGGTCGCGGAGGCCAGGCGTGGGGCCGAAAAGTCCGTCGGCCTTCCGGGGCGGGTGCTCCTCGAGGGCGCCGCTCGGCGGGCCTCGCCGCCCGGTCGAGGCCCGCCCTCGCGCCTTGCCAGTGGACCGCCCGGACGCTTTGGTGCCCGGTGGACTTTCGGTCGGGCTGGCGGTCTTCCTTTGAACGTGCGGCGCGACCCGGGCATCTTCGAGACGGGAGCGCCGAGGGGGGAGGCAATCGATGGCCGTGCACGAGCTTGCGGGGAAGCCCGCGCCGCGGGAGATCCTGGTCAACGTCCCGCGTCTGGTGACCGCGTACTTCGCGCGGCGTCCCGATCCGGCGAACTCCGCCGAGCGCGTCGCCTTCGGGACGTCCGGCCACCGGGGCTGTGCGCTCGACGGGAGCTTCAACGAGGCGCACGTCCTTGCGGTCTCCCAGGCCCTCGCCGAGCACCGAGCGGAAGTGGGCGTGGACGGACCACTCTTCGTCGGCATCGACACGCACGCGCTCTCGGAGCCGGCCCTCGTCACCACCGTGGAGGTGCTCGCCGCGAACGGCGTCGAGATCGTGCTCGAGGAAGGACTCGCCTACACGCCGACACCGGTCGTCTCGCACGCGATCCTCGGGCACAACCGCGGCCGCCGGGACCATCGGGCCGATGGAGTCGTGATCACGCCTTCTCACAACCCACCGCGCGATGGCGGATTCAAGTACAACCCGCCGACCGGGGGGCCCGCCGACGAGGCGACGACGAAGAAGATCGAGACGAGGGCGAACGAGATCCTCGAGAACGATCTCCGCGAGGTGAAACGGATCCCGTGGGAGCGGGCCCGCGCGCTCGATTCGACCCGGGAGCGGAACAACATCCTGCCCTACGTCGAGGACCTGCGGAACGTCGTCGACCTGGAGAGCATCGCTGCGGCGGGACTCGCGCTCGGCGTCCATCCCCTGGGGGGTGCCGGGATCGGGGTCTGGGAGCCGATCGTGGAGACCTACGGCGTCGACATCGACGTCGTCGATCGCCGAATCGATCCGACGTTCTCCTTCATGACGGTCGACCGCGACGGCAAGATCCGCATGGATTGCTCCTCGCCGTACGCGATGGCGAGTCTGGTCGAGCTGAAGGACCGCTACGATCTCGCGTTCGGGAACGACGGCGATGCCGATCGCCACGGCATCGTCTCGAAGAGCGCCGGACTGCTGAACCCGAACCACGTGTTGGCGGTCGCCATCCGCTACCTGTTCGAGACGCGCGACCGTTGGCCCGCGACGACCGCGATCGGCAAGACGTTGGTCTCCAGCTCGATGATCGACCGTGTCGCGGGGCTCGTCGACCGGCCGCTCGCCGAGGTTCCGGTCGGCTTCAAGTGGTTCGTCGACGGGCTGCTCGGAGGGACGTTCGGGTTCGGCGGGGAGGAGAGCGCGGGCGCGTCTTTCTTGCGCTTCGACGGCACGGTGTGGACGACCGACAAGGACGGTCCGGTCCTCAACCTCCTCACCGCCGAGCTCACCGCGAAGACCGGTCAGGACCCGGCGGAGCATTATCGCGCCCTCGAGGAACGATTCGGCAGCCCGGTCTACGAGCGCGTCGACGCGGCGGCCACGCCGGAACAGAAGGCGAGGCTCAAGAGTCTCGACGCCTCCCAGGTCGATGCGACCGAGTTGGCCGGCGAGGAGATCCTGGCGAAGCTCACGCGCGCACCGGGCAACGACGCCCCGATCGGCGGCCTGAAGGTCGTGACGGAGAACGGATGGTTCGCGGCGCGTCCGTCGGGGACCGAGGACGTCTACAAGATCTACGCCGAGAGCTTCCTCGGGCGCGACCACCTCGAGCGGATTCAAGCCGAGGCGCAGCAGCTCGTGGACTCGGTACTGGCCCCGGCGGCGCCCTGACGCGCCGGACGGAGGGGGAGCATGCCGCGCGCCGCCGTCATCGGATACTGCGAGCTCGCGCCGTCGAAGAGGCCGGAGGGGAGGACGCCGCTCGGTTTGATCGCCGACGCGTCGCGGCGGGCGCTCGCCGACGCCGGACTCCAGCCGGCGGACGTGGACGGCATCGTCGTCTGCCCGGCGATGATGCAGTACTCGATGTTGTGGCCGTCGGTCGTTGCCGAGCATCTGGGGCTCGCGCCGACGTATCTCGAGTTCGTGGATCTGGGAGGAGCGACCTCGTGTGCGATGGTCGCGCGCGCGGCGTCGGCGATCGAGAGCGGAAGGGCGACCAACGTCCTCTGCGCGAATGGGGACACGTGGGACCCGAAGGGCATGTATCTGACGCCGCCGCCGATGGTGGCGCCGCTTCGCGACTACACGCTGCCGTACGGTGCGGCCGGCGCAAACGCCGACTATGCGATGGCAGCCCGCCTTCACATGGAACGCTATGGCACGACGCCGGAGCAGCTCGCGAAGATCGCCGCGGATCAGCGGACGAGCGCCTTGGAGAACCCGCTCGCTCTCTTTCACGACCAGCCGCTCACCGTGGAAGACGTGCTCGCTTCGCCGATCGTCTGCGACCCTCTCCACAAGCTCGAGATCGTATTGCCGTGTAGCGGGGCCGAGGCGGTCGTGCTGACATCGGAGGAGCGTGCGGCGGACGCACCTCATCGTGCCGTCTTCGTTCGTGGATACGGCGAGGCTCTGGAGCCGTCCCCGTTCCAACGCGACGACTTCTTGGTCACGCCGACGGTCGAGTCGGCGCGTCGGGCCTTCGCCATGGCGGGGCTCCGTCCCCGAGACGTGACGCTCGCCCAGATCTACGACTGCTACACGAGTGCGGTGCTGATCGAGCTCGAGGACGCGGGCTTCTGCGCCAAGGGGGAGGGCGGCGCGTTCGTGGATTCGCACGATCTCACGTTCCGCGGCGACTTTCCGCTGAACACCGGCGGGGGCATGCTCTCGTTCGGCCAGCCGGGACTCGGGGGCGGGATGACGCTCGTGGTCGAGGCCGTTCGCCAGCTCATGGGGCGTGCGGAAGTGCGGCAGGTCCCGCGGAACGACGTGGCGTTCGTACACGGGAACGGAGGCACCTTCACCGAGGAGTGCTCGCTCGTTCTGGTGGGGGCGTCGTGAGCGCGACCGGGGCTCCGAGACCGCTGCCCGATCTCGCGGGCGACGGCGCTCGCTATTGGCAGGCACTCGCGCAGGGTCGCATCGAGCTCCCCCGCTGTACCGCGTGCGCGCGGTTCGTCTTCTACCCGCGCCCGTTCTGCCCGGCGTGCCACGCGGACCGGCTCGTTTGGGAAGAGGTGCCGGGGGCGGGCCGGGTCTACGCCTTCAGCGTCGTCCATCGCGCGACGCATCCCTGGTTCCTGGACAAGACGCCCTACGTGTACGGCTTGGTCGAGCTCGACGTCGGCGTCCGTCTCCCCACCACGATCGTCGGGTGCGAGCCCTCCCGGGTCCGGATCGGGATGGGGGTCGATCCGGTGTTCGAAGACGTGGGCGACGGCGTCACGCTTCTCTTCTTTCGTCCGGCCGCCGGCTGACGCGAGTTTCCATGCCCATCGACCATGGGTTGCCGTGGGGGCGGCGCTGTGTCGAAGCTCTGGTCGTGGGAACGACCTATCATCGCGGTGAGTTCGTCGACGACGCCGATGCGCAGCTCAGCATCCGCTCGAAGGCGGTGAACTACGGCCTGGGCTGCTTCGGTGGCATCCGGGCCTACTGGAACGACGCGAAGCAGGAGCTGTTCGTCTTCCGCCTCTCGGATCACATCGAGCGGCTCTTCGAGTCGGCTCTGATTCTGGGGCTCGAGCCGCCCATCTCCGAGAACGAGGCCGCCGAGGCGGTCGTGGAGCTGCTCCGACGGAATGAAGCGAAGAGCGACCAGTACGTGCGGCCGCTGCTCTATGTCGATTCGGACGAGCTTTCGCCCACTCTGACCGACGTGCCCGTCGCCCTCTCGATCTACGCGCAGCCGCTCGGCAAGTACTTCGGGCAGGAGTCGCTCCATGCGTGTGTCTCGTCCTGGCGTCGCGTCGCCGACAACGCGATCCCGGCCCGGGCGAAGCCCACGGCCGCATACCTGAACTCGGCGCTGGCGCGCGCCGAGGCCCGTCGCAACGGTTTCGACGAGGCGATCTTCCTGACCGACGACGGCGACGTCAGTGAGGGAAGTGCCGCGCATCTGTTTCTCGTTCGCCGCGGCGAGCTCGTGTCGCCTCCCTCGACGGCCGACAATCTCGAGGGCATCACGCGCCGCAGCCTGATCGAGCTCGCGCGTAGCGAGCCCCTCGGTTGGACCGTCGTCGAGCGCACGATCTCGCGGACGGAGCTCTACGCGGCCGACGAGGTCTTTCTCTGCGGCACCGCGGCAGAGCTCACTCCGGTCACCAGGATCGACCATCGCGCCGTCAACGGCGCGAAGATCGGCGAGTGGACGACCGCTCTCGGTGCGCGATTCCACGACGTTGCCGTCGGAAAGGCCGACGGCTGGACGCACTGGCGCACGCCCGTATGGGCGTGAGCGCCGACCGGGCGCGGCGCTCGCTCAGCGCGACGGGTCGATGATCTCGGTGCCGTCGCTCTCGAGGAAGCGGAACGCCTGACGACGGACGTCCTCGCGCGCGAGGATGCCGTGTCCTCCGGGTGGGTCGAAGCGCCACAGTCCGGATACGCCGTTCGGATCGCTCCTGGGCGTGTTGGCGACGAGCCCGCCCGCGGCGGCGAGTGCTTCCGTGCTCTCGTTGTCCACGAGTTCGTCGCCGATGCCTTCCTGCAGAAGGACCCGATGCACGGCGGTCTCCGAGAAGGGGTCGAGGAACCAGCGGCGCGCGAAGTTGAGGCCGTCGACCGGGTCCATCGCGTGCTGTCCGGTCTCCAGCGTCCGCTGGAGGTAGATCTCGAAGTCGGGGTCGTCGACGCCGAGGCCGACCTCGGCCGCGAGCTCGCCGCTCACCAGATCGCGCAGCCCGATCGATTGTCCGAGAAACGCGACCCGGCCTCCCGCGACGTTCAAGACCGCCACGGGCAGGATCTCCTCGACCGCGACGAGGGTCGCACCGAGCATCCCCCCCAGCGAGATGCCCAGGTAGCCCATGCGCGATGGGTCGAGATCGGCCGATCCGTCGCCATCGACGTCGATTCCGACCTCGACCGCGCGGAGCACGGCCATCTGATCGGCGATGCTCTGACGGAAGATGTCGCGCGCACGGAAGGGGCGGGCGCGCAGGAGGTCGAGTGGGTTGCCGCGCGTCCCGTGCGACACCGCGTTGATGCCGATCGACGCGATCCCGAGCTCGGCGAGAGCCGGGCCGAGCTCCAGCACGATCCCATTGTCGCCGCCGAACCCGTGCTGCAGCAGGACCACCGGGTAGGGCGGCTCCCCGGAAGCGGGGAGCGTCAGCAGGAAGTCCAGCTCCGCTTCGGGAGCGACGGCGTCGCCGGAGATCCATGCCGGGGCCCAGATCCCCTCGTCGTCCCGGAAATCGGGGGATGCGAGCAGTCCGGCGGCCACGAATCGGATCCTCGGGTGCTGGGTGAGGAAGTCCGAGTACTCCGGGTCGGCGGCGGAGAAGACGCCGAGCGCGAGCGCGTCCGTCGGGTCCGGATCGCGGAACGACACCGGCGACGACAGACGCGTCGCGCGCTCCCGGAGCGTCGCCTGTACGGAGGTCAAGTCGTCCTCGACGGGTTGGGTCGGGAACGAGAACGCGAGCGCGACGTCGTCGCGGGCCACGCCGAGCGATTCGCCGATTCGCAGGAGTCCCTCGACGTCGAGGGACCCGTCGGTTCGCTCGACGAGCAGGAGCGATTCGGACGTCACCGTGGCGAGATCGACCCGGGACGAGAGTGCGATGCGAAGAGGCGCGGTCGTGCTGAAGCCACGGAGTGTTTCCAGACGGGCGGCTCCCCGCCGGAGCGCCTCCCGGGCGGCCTCGAGCTTCGGGACGTCGCGTATGCCGCGAAGGACGTAGCGGTCCGGCACGCGGATCGTTCCGTCTTCGCGCACGAGTCGCTCGTCGGGATACGGATTGCCGACCGCCTCCGGGTCGCTCTGGTAGAGCGCGACCGGTCCGATCCCCCGCGGCCGGGCGAGTCCGGCACGGGTCGCGAAGGCGCAGTCTCGCTGGAGCGCCCGACCGGTGGCGTCGGTGATCCCGCGCGTCGCAAGGACCCCGTAGACGCTCCCGCCGCGAAGGGCCGTCGCGGGGAAGATCCGGATCGCGGTGCCGGTGGGGTCCGCCTCGACCTCGAACGAGAGCCGTGATCGGAGGTCGGGCGTGCCGAGGTCGGCGTCCGAGCATGCGACGAGCGTGGTCGCCGTCCCGAGGACGCACAGTAGGAGCGTGACTCTCTGTCGCATCGAAGGCCCCCTTCGCGCCCGACCATAGGAGGGGCGTGCGAAGGGGGCAACTCGTCTCGATGCCCTCAGCTCAAGGTGCCGTCGCCTTGAAGAGATTGGGCGTGTTCTTCTTCGCGGACGTGAAGACCGACGTCGTGCAGTGGTTCGTCTCGTCGTTGTGCAGCTGCACCGTGACGCGAGGTGATTGCTCGAAGAACGTGGCCCCCGCGGG
>JAUIFY010000128.1 GCA_030430245.1 bacterium
GAGCGGCGTGAGGGCGACCAACACGAGGAAGCCGTTCACGAGCATCAGCCACACGAAGAGCGGCATCTTCATGAAGGTCATGCCCGGGCACCGCATGCAGAGGATCGTGGCGACGAAGTTGAGCGCGGTTCCCGTGCTTCCGAAGCCCGCCACCATGATCCCGAGGATCCAGTAGTCGGTCGCGTTGCCGGGCGCGAAGGCAGGCGCGGTGAGCGGCGAATACGCGAACCACCCCACGTCGGGCGCGGTCCCCATGCCGTAGAGACCATCTCCTCCGAGCCAGCTGAAGTAGAAGAGGAGTCCGCCGAAGAGGAACAGCCAGAAGCCGAAGGCGTTCAAGCGGGGGAAGGCGAGATCCCGCGCCCCGATCATCAGCGGCACCAGATAGTTCCCGAACCCGAAGAAGATCGGCATTCCGACGAAGAACACCATCGTCGTGCCGTGAACCGTCATGAGCCGATTGAAGGTCTCGGGACCCACGAAGTCGTTGTTCGGGAGCGCGAGTTGGGCGCGCATCATCGAAGCTTCGAGCCCACCGATCAGGAAGAAGAGCAGACCCGAGCTGATGTACATGAGCCCGAGCTTCTTGTGATCGACCGTCGTCGCCCATTCGTGCAGCCACAGCCATACGGTCGGCTTGGTTTGCTCCGATGGCTGGACGATGCCTCCGTCGATCACGGTCATTCGCTCGGAGCCTCCTACTGAAGCGTCGTGAGATAGGCGACGATCTGGTCGACCTCCTCACTCGTCAGCTTCATGTCCGGCATGCGCACGCCGGGCTTGAAGATCGCCGGATTCTGGACCCACTTCCGGAGGTTCTCTTCGTTGTTCTCCGCCGCCCCGGCGCCGATCGTCTTGCGGCTCATCAGATGCGAGAGGGTCGGCCCATACGTCCCGTCGGCGACGGTGCCATCGAGGGTATGGCAGTTGATGCACGCGGTCCGTTGGAAGAGCTCGCGGCCCTCCTGAACGGATGGGTCGATCACGTCCGGCGCCTGCTGCGCCTTCACCCACGCCTCGAACTCCTCCGGCGTGTGCACGTAGACTCGGAGGAGCATGTGCGCGTGCTGGGTGCCGCAGTACTCGGCGCACTGTCCCAGGTATGTCCCCGGCACGGAGGTATCGATCCACAGGGTGTTCCGGCGGTTCGGGACCACGTCCGTCTTGCCCGCCAGCCGCGGGATCCAGAAGCTGTGCACGACGTCCTGGGATTCGAGCCACAGGAAGGTCGGCCGCGGCGCCTCGGCCGTGCTGACCGGGATGTGAAGCTCGTTCGCAGTGAGGATCCCGTACTCCGGGTACTCGAACTCCCACCACCAACGGTGTCCCACCACCGTGACCTCGAGAGCGCCCTCCATGGGCTCCTTCCTCTCGACCTCGTTGATGGTGCGCGCGGTCGCGAGAAAGAGCACGACGACGATGATGATCGGAATGATCGTCCATGCCGCCTCGAGGTTGTTGCTCCCATAGACCTGCGGCGGCTCCCGCTTCTCGTCGCCCGGCTTCGCGCGGAAGCGGAGGACGACGTACACGAGCAGGCCCGCGACGGTGACGAAGATGCCCGCACAGATCGCGAGGACCAGCTCCGCGAGCTCGTGGATCTTCTCCGCCGGGACCGACACCGGCTCGAACATGCTCGAGACCTGGTCGAACTCGATCGGCGACTCCTCGGCACCGACCCATCCCGCCGATCCGGCGACGAGCACCAGGACGCAGGCCACGGCGAACGGGCAAATGCTCGCTCGTGCGATGCGCCCTCGCGGGCGCGTGCGCGGAATGTCACTCGTCATCGCGTCGAGTCCAGCGCGCGGACGGAACGTCCGCCGCCGAAATATGCCGAGCGCGCGGTGCTTCGTCAACGAAACGCGCCTTCGCGAACGCGCAAAGGACGACGAGCTTCAGGCGACTCGGGTCGCTCGACGAGCAAACCCGAACACGGCCGAGCCTCACGCCCGGGGGAAGAAGGCCCCACACGCAAGAAGCCCGGCACCCCTCGAAAGGGGTCCGGGCTTCTCGAATCGCCGGCGGAGAGGCGAGAGGTCGCCCCCTCGCACTCTCATGGACCCGATCGGAAGCGGGTCCGGGACCGCTACGACGTCACGCCGCCACCATTCCGAGAAGGAAGGCGGTCCCGAGCAGGGCCGCACGGCCGAACCAGGACCTGGAGCCCCGTGCCCAGCGCCGGATGAATCGCTTCTGCTCTCGGACCAACCGCTTCATGGAATCGCCTCCGCCCTGAGTTCCGTCCTGTCGCGCGTGCTCGGAGGAGCACCCGTGGACGGGACCGCTGCAAGAGGGGCGCCACGAGGGCGATATGGGCTCGCCTCGAAAACACGGGCTTTTTTTCAGGCCGGCGGCGTGGGCGACGGTCAGAATGCTGACTGCCGGCGGCAGATCTTCGCCGGTGCGGCAATTTCGCGACGCTCCGGGCGGCCCCCCCCCCGCTTCCCCTCAATCGACGGTCGCGCCCGGGGCCGCCCGGGTGATCCAGCGCTCGGGCCTTCGGCCCGCCCTCCTCTCGTACTCGGCCGCGATCCGATCCCCGACGAGCGGACCGTGCCCGGCGCGGACCAGATTCACGGTACAGCCACCGAACCCCCCTCCGGTCAGCCGGGCCCCGAGCACCGCCTCCTGCCCGCGGGCGATCTCGACGAGCGCGTCGAGCTCCGCGCAGCTGACGTCGTAGTCGTCTCTCAGGCTCGCGTGCGACGCGAACAGACGCCGACCCGCCGCCTCGAGATCCACCGCTCGGAGGTCCTCCACGAACGCCAGGACACGCGTGTTCTCGCCGACGACGTGGCGGGCCCGCCGATACCCGACGCGCCCGAGGCGGCCCCGAGCCCTCTCGAGCAGCGACGGATCGACATCGCGAAGCGAGCCTACCCGCGGATCGAGAGCCTGGAGCACCCCGACCGCGGTCTCGCACTCCGACCGGCGCCGGTTGTACTCGCCAGCAGCGAGGTCGTGTCGGACCCCGCTATGCACGATCAAGACCTCGACCGCCGGCGGCATCGCAACGGCCGTGAGCTGGCGAGAGCGGCAGTCGAGGAGCAGTGCCGCGCCATCGCGTCCCAGCCGGGAGGCGAACGGATCCATGATCCCGCAACGGGTCCCGACGAACTCGCTCTCCGCGCGCTGACAGGCCAGCGCGAGCTCCTCGCCGGGCATCGAATGCTCCGCGAGGGCGAGCAGCGCGCCCCCGACCGCCACCTCCAGAGACGCGGACGAGCTCAGGCCGGCGCCGAGCGGCACGTCGGAGTCGATCCACAGGGCGGCCGCCGGAACGCGGACGGACGCGGCCTCGAGCGACCAGAGAACGCCCTGGACGTAGTCACTCCAGTCTCCGCGCCTCGCCCGGTCGCCACCGACCGCCAAGCGAACGTCCGCCTGCGGAAATGCCGTCGACCGAACGATCAGCTCGCGGCCGGGCACCGGAGCGAAGGCCACCCGCGTGGACATGCCGATCGCGATCGGGAGGACGAACCCGTCGTTGTAATCGGTATGCTCTCCGATCAGATTCACGCGGCCCGGAGCGCGCGACACGCGCGGCTCCCGGCCGAATCGATCGCCGAACTCCCGTCGCAGCGCGTCTTCCGTCACGGACCTCCCCCGCGATCATGATAGGGAGGTTCGACGTGGCACGGAACTCCCAGGACGCGTCCGGAGCCCGGGTCGACCTCCCGGCCCGCCCCGAGCGCATCGTCTCTCTCGTCCCGAGCGTCACCGAGACGCTGTTCGCACTCGGGCTCGGCCATCGCGTGGTCGGCGTGACGGACTGGTGCCTCCATCCGGCGGACGCACTCGCGCGCCTGCCGCGCGTGCGGGGCACGAAGAACCCCGACCTCGACGCGATCGGCCGGCTGCGCCCCGACCTGGTGCTCGCGAACCTCGAGGAGAATCGCGAGATCGACATCCGGCGGATGCGCGAGCGCGGCGACTGCGTCTGGGTCGATTTTCCGTGCACGGTGGACGACGTCGTGAAGCACGTCGGCTGGCTCGCCGACCTGGGTGCGCCGGCCGAGACGCACGCGAGGCTGCAGGACGACCTGCGCGAGGGCCTGCGACGCGCCCGCTTGCGAACCGCGAGTCGGCGCAGGTGCTTCCTCGCCGTCTGGAAGGACCCCTGGATGACGATCGGCCCGCAAACCTACGCTCACGACCTCCTCGCTCACCTCGGGCTCGACAACGCGTTCTCGGACTCGACCGAGCGCTACCCTCGCGTGGAGCTCGAGGAGATCGCCGGACGCGACCCGGAGGTCGTGCTGCTTCCCGACGAGCCGTACGCGTTCGGACCCGGCGACGTCGCGGAGCTCCTCGAGCCATTGAGAGAGACGGCCGCGGGCCGGGCGGGGGAGATCCACGTCGTCGACGGCACGCTCGCCTTCTGGCACGGCCCACGCACCGCGCGCGCTCTCACTCGGGGGCTCCTTCCGCCAGCGCCGTGAACACGTCACGCAGAAAGCCGGACGAACGCCGGTAGATCCCCGGGGCGCCACTCTCGCGGGGACCCGCGACGTTCAGAACCGCGATCCCGGTGGCGCGAATCCACCAGACGACCTCGTCCACCGAGAACGCCGCGTCGAGGTCGACCACGTGCAGCGGCCGTTGCGTCTCCCGCGCCGCTCGCACCGTCAGCGCGGTTCCTCCGGTCGGCGCCCCGGCGGTGACGATCAACGTGCCGTCCGAATCGCGGACGTTCCACCGCGTCCGCTCGGAGTACGACGCCGAAGGCGTCTCGGTCAGGGGATACCGGCGGTCGAGAGCGCCGTCCTCCGCCTTCCGCCCTCGCGGACACCACCCTCCGCGCGGCAGACCACATTCCGCGGCGGCGTCGAGAGCCGCCCGATCGACACCGGTCTGCCCCCCGGAGACGATCTTCATCGCTCCGTCGACAGGATCGCCGTCGCCGAGGCCGAGAGCATGCCACCCGTGCCATGACAGATCGCGGTCGCGGCGCCCGTGACCTGCCGCTCGCCGCATTCGCCACGAAGCTGCTTCACGGCCTCCACCAGCATGAACATGCCGTACATGCCCGAATGGGTGTACGAGAGCCCGCCGCCGTTGGTGTTCATGGGGAAGTCCCCGCCCGGCGCGGTTCGTTGCCCCTCGACGAACGCCCCCCCTTCCCCGGGGCCGCAGAAGCCGAGCGCCTCCAGCGCCAGAATCGGGACGATCGTGAACGCGTCGTAGAACATCGCGAGATCGATGTCGGTGTGCGAAGCGCCCGACATCTCCCACGCGCTCTTCCCCGCCTGGACCGCCGCGTCCCACACGTGGAAGCGCGGCATCTGACTGATCAGGTTGTGGTGCGTCGCCTCGCCCGTACCCAGGACGTAGACCGGCTTCCGCTTCAGGTCCCGCGCCCTCTCGGAGGACGTGACGACGAGTCCCCCACCGCCATCCGTCACGAGGCAGCAGTCGAGCAGGTTGAAAGGCCAGGCGATCAACCGCGACGCCTTCACGTCCTCGATCGTGATCGCGTCGCGCTGCGCCGCACGCGGATTCAGGCTCGCCCACTTCCGGGTCGCGACGGCGACCTCGGCCATCTGGTCCTTCGTCGTGCCGTATTCGTGCATGTGGCGC
This sequence comes from bacterium, assembly GCA_030430245.1. Lineage (GTDB taxonomy): Bacteria > Desulfobacterota > Binatia > UBA12015 > UBA12015 > VGTG01. The sequence continues at coordinate 5,584 of JAUIFY010000128.1, forward strand.
GTGGCGGCGAAGGTGTAGCGCGTGGCCGGGCCGCCCACGCCGAACGGCATCTCGAACTGACCCATCGGCGATTGACGCGCCGGAACGTACGGATCCATCCCGACCCTCGATCGTCCGCTCTCACCGTGCGTGATCAACACCACCTCGGCGATGCCCGCGTTGATGACCGCCATCGCGTGCTGAAGATGCGCGATGAAGGAGCATCCACCCATCGAGGTGTTGTCGATGTAGCGCGGACGGATGCCGAGATACTCGGGCACCTCGTTCGCCGCTCGACGGCCGGTCGCGAGCACGGCGTCGACGTCCTTCACCGAGAGTCCGGCGTCGTCGAGCGCGTTGCGCGCGCCTTCGGCGTGCAGCATCAGCGCCGACTTGTCCGGCAGCTTGCCGACCCGGTCGGACTCCGCGGCACCGACGATCGCGACGGTACCACGCCCTTCTCGAAGAGCTACGCGTCCCATCTCAGCACTCCCCAACCGGACGGAACCGCGGCAGCGTGACCTCGTCGGTCACGTCGGCGAACTCGATCTCGACGGGCATGTCGCACGAGAGCGCTTCGGGATCCGGGTCCACCCCGACGAGGTTCGACATCAAACGCGGTCCCTCGTCGAGCTCGACGATGGCGACGACGTACGGGAGCGGAAGCGGCGGAGTCGCGATTCCGGCGTGGACGATCGTGAACGAGTGGAGCCGCCCTCGCCCGCTGGCCGGGACCCAGGTGAGCCGGTCCGAGAGACAGGCCGGGCACACGTTCCGGGGATAGAAGAACGCTTCGCCGCAGTCGTCACAACGCTGGACCCGGAGCTCGTGGCGCCGAAGCGCCTCCCAGTAGGGCGCGGTCTCGGGCGTCGGCTTCGGCAAGGGACCTCGATACGAATCGGACATGCCCGTGGAGTAGCCGGCACCGGGAGGCCGCTGCAATCACGCCGTCCCCCGTCGCTCTGGTGGTCCCGAAACCGCAGGGTTGCTAAGCACGTTCCGATGCCGACCGCCGTCACAGAGGGAATCCGGGTGACGGTGGAGTCGCGGTACCTCGAGGACCACTCACAGCCCGACGACGACCGCTTCGCGTTCGCCTACTTCGTGACGATCGCGAACGAGGGCACCGCGCGCGTCCAGCTGAAGCGCCGCCATTGGATCATCACCGACGGCAACGGGAAGGTGCAGGAGGTCGAGGGCCCGGGCGTGGTCGGAGAAGAGCCGGTGCTCGAGCCCGGTCGAGAGCATCGCTACCAGAGCGGTGCCGTGCTCACGACGCCGGTCGGCACGATGGAAGGAACCTACGAGATGCACGAGGCCGGCGGCCGCGTGTTCAAGGCCGAGATCCCCCGGTTCGGACTTCAGCGGCCCGGCACGCTGCACTGAGAAGCGCCCGCATCCACGCGTGGGCGTCGAGGGCGCGCCGGCGCAGTTCCCGCCGTCCGGCGTCCCGGATCGTGTACACCCGCCGCCGGCGGCGTCCGATCCGCTCCTCGCGTCCGTCGACCAGTCCGTCGCGCTCCAGGCGGTCCAGGATCGAGTAGACGCGACTCGGGCTCACGTGGGCGAGGTCCCCCGCGCGCTCCTCGAGCCGCGCGTGCAGCGCATAGCCGTGTCCCGGCCTCTCCACCAGCAGACCCAGGACGACCAGCTCGACCGACTCGCCTCGTTTCACGAACCCGGGTCGTACCCCGCCCCCCCCGTGGATTCGCGCCCATCGACCGCATCCTTGTCACGCGAGCATGGCTTCCCTACACCCCACGCATGGTGCGTCGCACCGTCGCGATCACGGCCGTCGCCGCCGTCGCCCTCACCGTGCTGGTGGCGGGCAGCCGCTACCTGGCGAACCGCCTGATCTTCGAGCCGGAGCTCGGCGAGCCCGTGACCACGGTCCTGTTCGGCGCCTTCGTCGTACTGGCCCTCACGCCACTCCTGCTGGGCCTCGCAGAACGCCTCGCGCCCCCGCGCTTCGCCCGATGGATCGCGTGGCCTGCCAACCTCTTTCTCGGACTGGCGTTCTACCTCCTGATCGGCCTCCTGGCCGCGGATTCGACCCTCCTGCTCGTCGGCGCCGCCATCGACACGGATCTCGGACTCGCCGTTCCCCGCTCGCGGGCATTCGTCGTCGTGGCCTTCGCGGCGATCGCCGTCGGCCTGGCGATGCGGTCGGCCGCGCGACCACCCCGCCTCGCGAAGCACGAGATCCGGCTCGGTCGGTGGCCCGCCGCGCTCGAGGGGTTCCGCATCGTGCAGATCAGCGACGTGCACATCGGCGCGATGCTCGACTCTCGGTTCGCGCGATCGATCGTCGATCGGGTGAACGCGCTCGAGCCGGACCTGATCGCCGTCACGGGCGACCTGGTCGACGGGCCCGTCAAACACCTTCGGGACGAGGTGCGCCCGTTCCGCGACCTCCGGGCTCCGCACGGGGTCTATTTCGTCACCGGGAACCACGACTACTACTCCGGCGCCGACCCGTGGCTCGCGGAGGTGGAGACGCTCGGCATGCGGCCGCTCCGAAACGAACGCGTCACGATCTCGCGCGACGGGGCCCACTTCGAGCTCGCCGGCGTGGACGACCACCGGGGAGACCTCTTCGGCCCCGGCCACGGAGAGGACGTCCCGAAAGCGGTGGAAGGCCGGAGCCCGGACGACGCGGTCGTCCTGCTCGCACACGACCCGTCGACCTTCCCGGCCGCCGTGAAGGAGGGAGTCGATCTGCAGCTCTCGGGCCACACGCACGGGGGCCAGATATGGCCGTTCAACCTGCTCGTGCGCGCCGCGGTCGGGTTCGTCGCGGGCCACTATCGCCGCGGAGGGTCCCAGCTCCTCGTGAGCAACGGGACGGGCTACTGGGGGCCGCCGATGCGACTTCGCGCCCCGGCCGAGATCCTCGAGATCACGCTGCGCCCCGCGCAGGAGTCGGCGGCCGACGCAGCCTAGCAGCCCGACCGCGGCGGACTCCGGCACGCGGCCGCGGAGGCCGACCTACCCCCAGTCGGCGATGGGCAGAACCGGGCGACCGCTCACGTCGAGCTGGTGTAGGTACTCGACCACGCCGAAGCCGGTCCGCTCGCCGGAGCGAAGGCGCGCAACGCTCGAGCAGACCACGACCTGCGTGGTTCCGCGCACGGTCGGCATCGGGGCGAGCTGGACGATGTCCGCAGCCACCTCCGTTGCGTCCCCCGCGTCGTCGACGACCGTCAGCGCGGCCGACTTCTGAAGGTAGGTGTCGGGCTCCGTCTCCGTCGCGAGTCGGGCCTCGCGAATCTCGCGCATGCGGCCGCCCGCGAAGGACCAGCCCACGACGGCCTCGTCGCCATTCTCCTCGACGCGCCGATCGAGGACCACCGCGCTGCCGTCGTCGAAGCGCAGCCAGAAGCGTCGGCGGAGCTTCGGGATCACGCCGCCCGACTCGCCCCAGGTCTTCTCACGCACGGCGCCGACCTCGAGGCGGTACTCGTCGCCGGACACCCAGACCTCCCCCGAGATGCGGCCCGGCTGTCCGAAGCGATCGGGAACGGCGTCCGTCGATGCCGGAGCCACCTCGGCCCGGAACGTGAGGTCGACGATCAGCCGCTCCAGCCGCGACTTGTGCCACGCGTCGTGACTCGCCGCATCGCGCGACGAGCGGAGCGAGTGGGCCGGGCCGTCGTAGGTGATGCGCCACTCCTCCAGCGGACGGACCATCTCGTAGCGAACCCCTTCGACCTCGAGGTCGTCCGTGTTCTCGCGCTGGGGTCGGACGTGGCGCGCCGCCAACAGGCCGCCGTCGGCCACGTAAACGTCGAGCCCCACATCCATGATGCCTTCGTTCGGGCGCACCCCGATGCGAGACAGCAGGGCGAGGCGCTCCGACGGATCGACGAGGTGAAACGAGTACGACTCGCTCCACCCCAGCGCCTCGCTCGGCGCGTGGGGCGATTCCTCGCTCGCTTCGACGCGGCGAAGGCTCACCCGTCGGCCCCGGGCAGAACCTTCGTGAAGGCCCGCAAGTCGTACGATGCGAAGACCCCGTCCGTGACGTACGGATCGGCCTCCACGACCGCCCGCGCGGCCTCGTAGCTCTCGGCCTCGAGGACGACGAGGCTCCCGCACGGCGTGGCCCCATCCTCCTCGAGGAGCGGTCCGGCGAGCACGATGCGCCCGTCGCGATCCAGAGCCTTCAGGTGCTCGAGGTGCCTCGGACGGACGGCGCCTCGCTTGGCGACGGCGTCCGGCCCGTTCTTTCCGATCATGACGAACAGCGGCATGCGTCTACTCCCCTCCCCTCGGAATCTTCTGATGCGACCCGGTCTCGGCGGATCGATAGCACGCGTCGGCGATGGCCACCGCGGCCGCGCCGTCCGCCGCCGTGATCGACGGGGGCCGGCTCCCGCACGCGACCGCGGCGAACTCCTCGAGAACGGCCCGAACCGTCGGGACGTCGGCGGGCTCGGCCGAACGCGCCGTGCCACGCCCCTCGAGCAGCGAAGCCGTGCCGTGCACGTGATCGGCGAGAATCTGTCCCGCCTCGGCCACGACGCGAATCTGCCCCGCACGACTGCGCGTCGCTCTCGACCCGGCGGCGGCCCCCAGGATCACGCCCGACTCCCCTCGCATCGCGAACGTCGCGGAGAAGCTGTCTTCGGTCCCTGTCGTCACCACGCGGTCGAGAAGGCACGAGACCGACTCGACCTCGCTGCTCGTGAGATGGCGGAGGAGATCGAACATGTGCACGCCCGTATGTAGGACGTTGCCACCGCCGGACCGCACGGGATCGTCCAGCCAGTCCAACCGACTCGGCTCGAAGCTCTGCGTGAGAAGCACCTGGCTCACCCGTCCGAGATCCGCCATCCACTCTCGGACGGTCGCGACGACGGGCGAGTAACGCAGGGTCTGCGCGACGAGACACGGAAGGCCAGCCTGCTCGATGGCCGACTGCAGCCGAAAGGCGGTCGCGGCGTCGGTCGCGAACGGCTTCTCGATCAGAAGCGGGCGACCGAGCGAGACGCAGGCCTCGACGATGCCCGCGTTCAACGTGGGTGGGACGACCGAGACGACGGCGCGGACCTCGTCGTCTCCCACCAGCTCCTCCGGACTCGCGTGAAAGCGCACCCCGAGGGCCCGCGCCTGATCTCGACCCACCTGCTCCTTCCTCCGCGAGACGGCGACGACGCGCAGGGCCGGAACGTCGTTCCGGACATGCTCCAGGTAGCGGATGCCGTGCTTCCCGAGACCGATCAACCCGACCGGGATCGGCGAGTCCTGCGAAGTCGAAGGCATGGACGAAGGCGCCGCCCCTGCGAGGACGGCGCCTTCACGCTAGCAGATCGGGTCGGGCGTACGAGGGCGGACTACTGGCAATCCGGCAAGCCGTGCGTGCACTTGTTGCGGTCGACGCGCCAGATCTCCTGGTTGCCGACGTTCTTCGAGCTCTCGAAGGCGACGTAGCGGCCGTTGCCGCTGATGCCGATGCGCTCGGCCGCAGGAAAGCCTCCATCGAAGTGGATGGTGGTGGCCTGAGACTTCGGGTTCTGCAAGATTCCACTGCCCGTCAGAGTCGAGTCGTCCTCGAGTTGCATCTTCCCGGTGATTCCGGGGCGCACCTTCGTGCTGCTTCGCTTGACGATGTACAGCTTCTCGTTCCTCGGCGCGTTGAGGTTCAGATAGTCGCGATTGGTATCGAATACGATGTACCTGCCCGAGGACGAGATCCGGGGAACTCGATTGTATCCTCCGTCCGAGATCGTGACCTGAGAGATCTCCCGCTTCTTGAGCTCGACGAAGAAGATCTCGTCGTTGCCGTCACAGGCCCCGCACCCCGAAGCATTGAGCTGGTCCTCGCACTCCGAGTGGAAGACGATGAACTTCCCCTTCTTGCTGATCTCCGGGCGGTCGCTCGACGTCTTGTCGTTGCACTTCGCCTGATCGATCGTGTTGGTGATCTGCGTGAGATCCAGCGCCTCGCGATCGAACATCATGATCTCGGCGTTGCTGTCGTTCGCGCACACCCCGCCGTCGAGGGTCGCACACGTGAACCCGCCCGTCAGCGGACCGCCGAAGCTGCGGGTCGACTTGAAGGTGACGTAATTGCCGTCCGAGCTGATGCGGGGGTACGTCTGGGCGTCGTTTCCGTCACCCGTCGTGTCCGTGATCTGAATCAGCATCCCGGCCTCGCGGTCGTACACCATCACCTCGGAGTTCTCGTCCGGGTTGAAGCAGTTCGTGAATCCGTCGGGGCGCTTGCAGTTGCCCGCGGCCTGGAAATCCCGACTCGACGAGAAGGAAACGTAGCGCCCCTTGTCGCTCACGCTCGCCGTGCGGTTCGCGTTTCCGCCCCCACCCGTCGTGTTCGTGATCTGCGTGATCTGGTTCGCGTCGACATCCATCATGAAGATCTCGCTGTTGCCGTCCGCGTTCGTGCCGACGTGATCCTCGGTGGAGTTCCAGACGACCCATCCCGCCTTCGAGTCGATGTCGGGCTCCTCGTTCGCGTCGAAGCCTCCCGACGTCGAGAACGTGAGCTGCCGAATCGAGTTGTTCGGCTGGTCGTTCTTCTTCTTGAAGCGCCACAGGTAGAGATTGCCGACGCTATCGTCGACCGCCGTGCAGTTGATGCACGTCGGATTCGGCGCCGGCCCCACCGCGTAGGCGTTGCCGGCGTCGTCGTAATCGAACGCTCCGGTGGCGGGCGTGATGACGCCCGCGACGTGATCGGAGTTCGAGACGAAGACCATCGTCTGCCCCTTCTTGTCGAGGGCGGCCATCTCGTTTCGACCGTTCTTGGTGTTGGTGACCTGATCGGCGGTCGCGATGGGCACGTACGCCGCGGCGGGCGCCGCGGCGACCAGGCTCAGGACCGCTGCTCCTAGGGAAAGGAGCGGGAACGGACGAGCGAGCGAGGACATGGAGAACCTCCTGAGGGAAGAGAGCGATCGAAATCCGAGATGGGCGAGGCGGGAGTTGAAAGGACCGTGCCGACGAAGTGAGAAGCCGGATGCAGCAGCCGAGCCATGTGGCTCCGCTGCGCTCGACGCTACGCGCCATCCCGAGGGGCAGTCAACGCGATTTTTGGATCGACGCAACCGCGATGGCGGAGTCTATAGAGCATCTTCCACGGGCCGGACGACGCCATCGCGAAGGCGAGGCACGGCCTTCCGGGCCAGGCGGAGAACGCTCTCCTCGCGAGTCAACGACGAGATCTCGCCCGCCGGGATCCACCGTAGGTCTTTCGACTCCCCGGTCCGGACGAGCTCCTGCCCGGGCGCGGCAACGAGGAGATAACGGACGTCCAGATGCAGGTGCGCGGGATCGGCTCCGCGCTCGGGGATGCGATGGACGTCGACGTCCAGAGGAGTCGGCACGACCTCTCCGGAGGGCTCGCGGAATCTCGCCATTCCGGACTCCTCCCGGGCCTCCCGCAACGCCACCCGGAAGGGGTCGGGGTCGCCATCGGAGTGCCCGCCGAGCTGGAGCCACTTGTCCAGCTTTGCATGATGGTGGAGCAGGACGCGGCGGTGATCGGGCGACACGATCCAAGCCGACCCGGTGATGTGCCCTTCGCGGCACGACCGCTCGAAGCAGTCCTCGTGCACGCGGACGAACTGGCGGACATGGTCGACCGAGACGAGCTCGTCGGGATGGCGCTCGAGGTATCGCCCGAGGATTCGGAGAAGGCCGTCCCTGTGCACGGCCGGCACCTTGGCATGCGCTCGGGGGCTAGGCTACCGCTAGGCCATGAGCTTTCGCGCCGTGATCTTCGACCTCGGCGGAGTCGTTCTCGGCTCGCCGCTTCACGTCATCCGCGACTACGAGAAGGAGAAAGGCATCGAGCCCGGCTTCGTGAACCGTGTCGTCGTGGATACGGGCCCCAGCGGCGCGTGGTCGCGGCTCGAGCGCGGGGAGCTCCCTCTCGAAGAGTTCTTCGTCGCCTTCGACCGAGACTGCGCCGCGGCGGGTCCTGCGTTCTCGGCCCGAGAGATGATGGAACGGATCGCCCTCACGACCGGCCCCCGGCCCGAGATGCTCTTCGCCATCGGAACGATTCGCGAGCGCGGCCTTTCGACCGCCGCGCTCACCAACAACTGGAAGAGCGACGATGCCGCGTGGAACGAGCTCACGGATCACTTCGATGCGTACGTCGAGTCCGCCGTCGAAGGGGTGCGCAAGCCCGACCCGCGAATCTACCAGATCGTCTGCGAGCGGCTCTCGGTCGAACCGTCACACGCGGTCTTCCTCGACGACATCGGCCGCAACCTGAAGACGGCGAAGGAGCTCGGCATGGCGACGATCAAGGTCGACGAGCCGGGCGAAGCGCTACGGGAACTCGAGACGCTCCTGGGCTTCGATCTGCGCTGAGGCGAACACCCCCCGAGAGCCCTCGCCGGTCGCATCCTGGCATCAGGGGCGGGCTCGCGCGCCGAGGGCCGCGGTCGGCCCCGAGCGCCTCGCACGAGTCGCCGGGGCCTCCCAGAGCACGACGGACCCGTACTCGGCAGTTGCAACGGCGGTCGGCAAGATGCTCCGCAACGTCGCGAAGTGTCCCTTCGGAACGGTCCCCCGAAGATCGTGACGCCCGATCCGGTGCCGTAGCGCCGCGAGTCTCGGGAGACTCAGCATCCGGACCGACGAGGGCAGGTCTGCGTACCAAACGATCGCGGTCGGGGGGATCGGGTCGTCGGCGCTGGCGAAGGCCACGACCGCCATCTCCGAGGGTGCCAACCGTTCCCGCAACGCGGCCCCGGCCGCGACCGCGTCCGACATGTCCGCGGCCACGAGGTCGTGCTGCCTCCACGCCTGCGGCGCCTGCACGACGACGAGACACAGAGCGATCCCCAGCGCAGCGCGCGCCGACGGCGCGAGCGCCACGATCAGGTGCGCCGCGACCACGGCGAGCATCGGAACGATCGGCAGCAGGTACCGCGGATACACGGCTCCCCCCGCCAGGTAGAGACCGCACAGTGCAGCGACCGAGAAACCGAGGAGCAGGACCGACTCGACGGACCGACGCACGGCGGGCACCAGGAGCACCGCGACGAGGAGGACCGGCGCGACCAGCCAGGGCTCCGGCCACTCCGAGTAGAAGCGCAGCCAGCGATCGAGCTGGCGACCCGCGATCGTTTCCCCCGCGACGGGCGCGAGGCGCCCCACGAGCTGGCTGGAGAGGTATTGCTTCACCCAGAGATCGCCGAACCGAACCGTCTGCACCACCGGCCAGAACGCCGCCAACGAGACCGCGAGGAGCGCGCCGAGGCGGAACCACCCGCTCCGCAGCGTCTCGCGTCCGCCGAGCCGCCCGAACGCAACCAGGACGACCACGGCGAGAACCGCCAGGCCGAGCGCGAGCGGCGCCTTCTGGAGAGCACCGAACCCCGCGGCGACGCCCGCCACGGTCCACGCCCGGGGATCCAAGCGTACGCGGAACACGGCCCCGAGCGTGAGAGCGACGGAGAGGACCTGCCCACTCTCGAGGAGCCCCGTGCGTCCGTACCGCAACAACGCGGGACTGCTCGCAATGAGAAGCGCCGCGACCAGGCCGATGACGGGCGTCTCCCGGACGACCCCACGTGCGAGCCAGGCTCCGGCGAAGACGGTCCCCACCGCGAACAGCGCCGACCACATCCGGACGGACACCTCGTCCGAGAAGCCCGCCTTCATCGCGGCGGCGCCGAGCCAGTACTGAATGGGGGGCTTCAGGAGGCTCGGCCGTCGGTTGTTGGTGACCTGGAGCATGTCCCCGGTCTCGAGGAACCCGGCCGATCGAGCGAGCGTGAAGTACTCGTCCCAGATCCCGAGGTGCGGGCGCGCCAATCCAACCGACAGCACCAGAGCGTAGACGATCGCCACGAGGACGATGCCCAGGCGGACACGCGACTCGCTCATCGGCCCCGATCGGGAACGGAGGCCCTCCAGAAGCCCGGCACGCGTCGGAGTATGGAAGGCGCGCTCACCGAGCGTCAAGCGGGCGGACGTCGACGTCCGGGCCGAGCCGGATCGGTCGCGCCTTCCTCCCGGGACGGCGACGGACCCACCGCGAGGCTCGGGGGTTCCCCCCGCCTCTCGCCGGCTCGGCCGCTTCGGGCCGACCTCGCGCGCGCCGGGGCGCCGAGGCCGCTCGTCACGCGCGCGGGGTTCTTCGGATCAGCCGATCCAGCCGATCCGCGAGAAGGGGCCCCGCGTCCTCCTGGATGAAGTGGTGGGCCTCGACGCGTTCGTGCGGTTGTCCGGCAGCGCCAGGGATGTGCCCGGTCAGCCGGTCCTGGATCGCCCTCGTGCCGAGAAGGCCGTCCTGCTCTCCGGCGACGCTCAAGAAAGGCTTCTCGAACCGGCCGAGCTCCTCCCAGGCGCGGTCGTTGCCCCCCTGGATGCCCGCAGCCATCGAGGGCAGCGTTCGAGGCCCCGCGCGGTAGCGGACGTCCGGGAACGGCGCGTCGTAGGCACTCAGCTCCTCGGGCGTCAGAGAGGACACGGTGCTCGCAGCGACGACGTCCGAAGACGTGAAGTGCGGCGAGGTGAGCGCGAACGTGATCCAACGCTGAAATGCTTCGAGCGGATTGGCGCTCTCGAACATCTCCCGCTTCAGCCCCTCGAAGTCCATCGCGGGCGCATCGTCATCGATCGTCGCGGTCGCCCGGTCGGGAAACGTGAACAACTGCACTCCGGCCGGCATGGGCGGCAGATCCCCGTTCGCGATCATGACCCGGGCGAAGAGATCGGGGTTCTCACCCACGAGGCGAAGGCCGATGATCGAGCCCCAATCCTGGCCGAACAACGTGACGTCTCGGAGTCCGAGTCCTTCGACGAAGGATTTCATCCACGCGACGTGCTGCGCGAGCGTGTGGATCGTGAGGGACGTCGGCTTGTCGGAGCGCCCCATGCCGATCAGATCCGGCGCGATCACCCGGTGCTCCGCTTCCGCGAGCGGCGGAATCATCTTGCGGTACAGGTACGACCAAGTGGGCTGGCCGTGGAGGAGAAGGACGACCTCGCCCTCGGCCGGGCCCTCCTCCACG
>JAUIFY010000422.1 GCA_030430245.1 bacterium
GCCCACCGCGAGGAGATCAAGGAGTTCTACGCCGATCTCTTCGGCTTCGAATCCCTGGACGTGCCGCTGATGGGGCGCCTGGGCCTTCTGCTGCGGACGGATCCGGAGACCAGCCAGTTCCTGCTCGTGATGGAGCATCGGAACCATCTCGCGAACCCGGGCTTCGACCACCTGGGTTTCCTGTGTGAGTCGCGCGCGGACGTCGACGCGTGCCTCGAGAAGTGCAAGGCCCGGCGGGCGGAGGACGATCGGGTCGAGCTCAAGGAGTACGGCGACCTGGTCGTCGGCGGAGTCACGACGCACGCGTTCTACGTTCGCTTCCTCCTGCCGCTCTGGTTCGACGTCCAGGTGCAGGAGTTCGCGGAGGGCGCGGAGCCGGCGCGCGCGTGGCGCTTCGCGGAGGCCTGACGCTCGGAGCCGCGGCTCAATCAGCCGCGAGGGTCGGCGCCGCACCCACGCGCGGCGTTGGCTTGGGAACGGCTCGGGCGGCGGGCGGCCGGGGGGGCCGAGCGACCCCTTCGATCAGAGCACGAAGCCGACGGCGAAGCCCACGACGAGCGCGTCGGGAATCGAGGCCTCGCCGGACGGTCGGAGGACTCCCTGAAGATCCGGCTCGAACCAGAGCCACGGCGTCACGGTGAATCGGTAGTTGGTCTCGAGGAGCAGCTCGCCCGTCCGGTCCGTGAGGCGATCGGAGTACGACGTGTACGCGGCGATCAGCACCAGGCCGTCGTGGGGCCGGTTCGGCACGAGGCCCTGCCAGAGCACGCCTCCGGCGGCCATGACCTGGACCAGATTCCGGTCCGGCGGCGCGTAGCTGACCGCACCCCAGACGGAGATCCCCTGGTCGTGGTCCGGGCTCCGGGCCCAGAGCATCTGCTGGCCCATCAGGTAGAGGCCCCACCAGTCGCGAAGCTCGTCGTTGCCTTCCGCGTTGAACCGCGACAGCTTCGTGGTCGAGTACCAGCCGCCCATCTTGTAGCGACCCGGAAGCCCCGGCTCCCGGATCTCGCTGCCGGTCAAGTAGGTGACCTCCGCCATCGAGAGGGCACCGGAGCCGTCGGGGGCCGAGAAGTTCACCCCGTTGTCGGTGCGCGCGCGGAAGTTCGGGTACACGAGGTAGCTCCCGGCCTGGGCGTACCAGCGGGTGCCGGGCTTCACCTTGAAGGACGCGCCCCAGACCGCGGAGGGGAACGTGGGAAACTCGATGTTCTGCGCGGCCGCGATCGGATTGCCGCAGAGACCCTGATTGAGGGAGGTGCACGCGAGCCGGATCGTCGCGAAGTCTTCTCCCGTGATGATGCGTCCCATGGCTAGCTCGGTGTCGTTGCCGAAGAGCTGCTTGGCCACCGCGAGATGGACCAGGCGCACGACGTTCGGGTCGTCGAAGCTGTCGAGCTGGACCGGCAGCTGATTTCCCACGTGGCTCGTCGAAAGGGTGGGGTTCCCGGCCTTCCAGTCTGCGGACGCGACGAGGTAGGTACGGCTCCATCCGGCGATGCGCTCCAGGTCGGCGAAGAGGCCGGCGGCGAGGTTCCCACGCCAGCCGACACCGCCTTCGACCGCGCCCCCGACGGGGTTCGCCGCGAGCTGGCCGAAGTACGCGCTCGAGAAGAAGAGTCCGCGCCTCATGAGCGCGTCGCGCGTTCCGCCCCAGCTGCCCGTGAAGCCCGAGGCTTCACGCCAGCGGCCGGTCTCGACGGCGGCGCTCGGATCGAGCATCCCCCAGCCCATCCCCGGCCGATAGGGAGGCGGGTGCACCCAGGGGGTCGCGGCGTACGGCCCCCCGGAGTCCCATTTCTCCGGGTCGTACACCGCGCTCGCGATCCACGGGTTGATGTCGGCGTGGGAGGGGACCGCGCGGAAGAGGAGGGTGAGAGTGAGGACGCAACGAAGCGCCGAGCGGGTCATTCCGGCGCCGCTTGCCGGGCAAGCCACTCCGCCTTGCTCTCGATCGGCTCGAAGATGCACCCGGGGGTGCTGGGTTCCTTGCAGCACGTCTCGAGCGCCTCGACGTCGGCGTAGAACGCCTCCCACTGCTCGGTGTCGACGTCGGGCAGGCGCTCGCCCATCCACCCGTGCGGAGTGTCGCCCCACGGCGTCACGACGTCGTTCGAGTCGTCGAGGGACTTCGCGGCGAACCGGCCGTGCGCCGCCATGCCGATCGATTGGAGCATCTTCGCCGGCTGCATCCCGAACGTCGGAACGTCCTGCGCCGTGCAGGTGTTCAGATTCCCGATCCGATGACAGCCGTTGCACGAGTTGCCGCGGGTCGCGACCGCCATCGGCTTGGGCCACGCGGCGAACGGGCCGCCGACGTCGACGCTGTGGAAGCCCCAGGGGTCTGCGGGGACCTCGAGCGTCTGCATGATCCAGGGCGTGTGCATCCACGGGTCGCTGTCGTGGCAATAGATGCAGCCCTCGTCGGCGATCTTCTGCGGAGTCGCCCAGATCTCGCGGGCCGACGGGAAGCCCTTCGGCGGGGTCTCCTCGTGAGGCGGGGGCACCCGCAGCCCGAGCTCGCCGTTCGGATCTTCGCCGAAATTCTTCGAGATGAAGAAGCAGGTGCTACCCGTCACGACGTTGTGCATGATCATCTCGAGCGAATCGAAGTGCGGATCGTCCTGCGGACGGATGTACATGCGTCGGCAGTACTGGATGATCTGGACGTCGTCGTCGCGGACCGCCTGCACGCGGCTCCAGGGGGTGCACTGGCCGTCGGTTTTCTCCGGATAGGGGAGGTACGCGGGCTTGTCGCACTTCATGTGACGCGTGTAGGTCTTCGGTGTCTTGCCGTTCACCGTGATCGGGATGATCTCGAAGTCGAGACAGTTGAAGGGCGGCGCTTCGGCGATCAGCTCCGCGCAGTCCTTGCCGTATCGAACGATGTCGTATTCGTCGCCCGGCTCCTTCTCCTCGGCCGCTCGGGTCGACGTCGCGAACGACGCGAAGAACAGCAAGGCGATGAGGGCGCAGGCGCCCGTTCGGAGCCGCATCCGTCCGCTCTCCGTCACGTCGTGAGCCCGT
>JAUIFY010000129.1 GCA_030430245.1 bacterium
AGCCCCTGGTCTACTACCCACTCTCGAGCCTCATGCTCGCGGGGATCCGCGACGTGCTGGTGATCACGACCCCACACGACCAGGAGGGCTTCCGGCGACTGCTGGGCGACGGCTCCGACCTCGGTCTTCGCATCGAGTACAAGGCACAGGAGCGGCCGGACGGGATCGCGCAGGCATTCCTGATCGGTCGCGAGTTCCTCGGGGGCTGCCGCGCCGCCCTCGCCCTGGGAGACAACGTCTTCTATGGCCACGGCTTCTCCGAGCTGCTGCAGAACGCCGTGCACCGAACCCGGGGCGCGACGGTGTTCGGCTACCGGGTGCGCGATCCGGAGCGCTACGGGGTCGTCGAATTCGACCAGCAGGGACGCGCGATCGGCCTCGAAGAAAAACCCTCGAAGCCTCGCTCCTCCCACGCGGTGACCGGCCTCTACTTCTACGACGAGGACGTGGTGGAGATCGCCTCGAACCTGAAGCCGTCGGCTCGTGGCGAGCTCGAGATCACCGACGTCAACCTGGCATATCTCGCGCGCGGGGACCTCCACGTCGAGCGACTGGGGCGCGGCATCGCCTGGCTCGACACGGGCACCCACGAATCCCTCCTCCAGGCCGCGAACTTCATCCACGCGATCGAGGAGCGCCAGGGCCTGAAGGTCGCATGCCTGGAAGAAATCGCGTATCGGATGGGGTACATCTCCGCCGAAGACGTACGACGACTGGCCGAGCCGATGAGGAAGACCGGCTACGGCCAATACCTACTGGATCTCGTTCGACAGGAGTCGTGAACGCGTGAACGTCATTCCGACCGCCCTCGAGGGCGTGCTGATCATCGAGCCCAAGGTCTTCAAGGACGACCGTGGGTTCTTCGCCGAGACCTACCACGCCGAGCGCTACGCCGACGCCGGGATCGACGTCGGATTCGTTCAGGACAATCACTCGCGCTCGGAGCAATGGACCCTGCGCGGCTTGCACGCGCAGCTCGCACGGCCGCAGGCGAAGCTGGTCCGCGTGCTCCAGGGCGCCATCGTGGACGTGGCCGTGGACATCCGGCAGGGCTCACCGACCTTCAAGCAGTGGGTCCGCGTGGAGCTGACCGCGGAGAACTTCCGGCAGATCTATGTTCCGACCGGTTTCGCCCACGGCTTCTGCGTGACCTCGGAGACCGCCGAGGTCGAGTACAAATGCTCGGACGTCTACGACCCGTCGTCCGAGCTCCGACTGATCTGGAACGACCCCGAGATCGGAGTCGAGTGGCCCACGACCGAGCCACGCCTGTCGGAGAAGGACGCGGGCGGCCTGCCGCTGTCGGCCTGGCTCGACCAGCTGCCGACGTACGTCGAGAAGGCCGCATGAAGATCCTGCTGACGGGCGCCGCCGGTCAGCTCGGACGCTCGCTGCAGAGGACTCTCGGCGCACACGACGTCACCGCGTACCCCCACCAGCGCCTCGACATCGCGGACCTCGCGTCCGTCCGAGCCGCCCTCGCGGCCGAGCCGCCCGATCTCGTCCTGAACGCCGCGGCGTACAATCGCGTCGACGACGCGGAGTCCGACGCCGGACCGGCGTACCGGAGCAACGCGCTCGGACCGCGCAACCTGGCGCTCGCGAGCCACGAAGCGGGAGCGGCGGTCCTGCACGTATCCACGGACTACGTCTTCGACGGCGGCGGACACCGCCCCTACCACGAGTACGACGCCACCGGGCCGCGGTCGGCCTACGGCGCCAGCAAGCTCGCGGGCGAACACGCCGTGCGCGAGCACAACCCCCGTCACTACGTCGTCCGAACCGCATGGGTCTACCACGAGCAAGGCGGGAACTTTCCCCGCACGATGCTGTCGCTGCAGGATCGCGACGAGGTCCGCGTCGTGAACGACCAGACGGGCTCTCCGACGTACGCCCCCCACCTCGCCGATGCGATCACCGCGCTGATCGACACCGATGCCTACGGAACCTACCACTTCGCCGGCCGCGGCCAGGCGACCTGGTACGAGCTGACGCGCGAACTGTACCGCCGCATGGGCATCTCCACCGCAGTCGTGCCCGTCGGGACCGACGAGTTTCCCCGGCCGGCGCCGCGTCCACAATACTCCGTGCTCACGACGATCCAGGAGCCGCGCATCGTCCTTCCCCCATGGGAGGAGGGACTCGCCGCCTTCTGTACGCGTCTCGACAAAGCGGCTTGAAGCCAGAAAAGGAGCCTCTCGATGAAACGATTCGCCGCGGGCCTCGTCGCCCTTCTCGCATCCGTCACGTTCGCCGCCTCGAGTGAGGCCGAGCCACAAGCGCCCGCCGTCATCGCCGAGATGGAGAAGGCGCTCGAGCCGCAGAAGCCGAGCACCCGGGTCATCACGCTCACTGCGAAGCACGCCGGCGACTCGGAGAGCGTCAAGCTCATCCAGGCGCGCAAGACCCTCGCGAACGGGAGCCGCGGATCCCTCACCTTCGTGATCGATCCACAGGACGCCCGCGGCCTCGCCTACCTCGCGCTCCGCGATCCGAGCGGCGCCACGAAGGAGTACACCTACGCCCCCATCATCCGACGCGTACGCGAGCTGACCCCGGCGGAGAGCTACACGTCCTTCCTTCACTCCGACTTCAGCTACGGCGACGTCGGGTTCTTGCCCGTCGAGGTCGAAAACGAGTTCCTCGGCACCGAGAAGGAAGGGAACGGCCGAGAATTCTACAAGATCCAATCGACCCCCGACGCCGCCGCGAAGCAGTGGTACTACTCGCGCTACGTCACCTGGATCGACGCCGAGACGAAGCTGCCCGTGAAGCGCGACTACTACAGCCCGGCGGGCGAGCTCTTCAAGATCGAGCTGTTCCAGGACGTCGTCCAGATCGACGGCATCCCGACGCCGACCAAGATCGTCATGGAGAACCTGCCCTCCAAGTCGTCCTCGGAGCTCTTCGTCTCGAGCATCTCGTACAACAACGGAATCCCCGACGAGTTCTTCTCCCCCGGGATGCTGCACACGCTTTCGGAAGCCGAGAACCCGGTCGAGAAGGCGGCTCTGAAGAAGAAGTAGCCAACGGCACGAAGGGGGACGTTCGTTACCTTTTCGCGAACGTTACCTTTTCGCAGCCAAGAGGTAACAAATGGAGAAAAGGTAACGAACGTCCCCCTTCGTGTCGCCGCTACGGCTGGAAGAACCAGCCCGGGACGATGACGTTTTGCAGGAAGCTCCAGTCCGCTGCGTCGCAGGGGCCGACCTCGCAGCGGTCGGCGACGCTGCACGAGTACGAGAGCAGGACGTTTGCGGGGTCCGGGTTGCCATCGTCCGACTCGAACGAGCACCACAGGAACGTGGGCGCCTGACCGGGCGTGAAGACGTTGCCGGTGACGGTGCGGTCGTCGTCGTTCAGGGTGATCGCCCAGCGATCCTCGCCCACGTCCTTGCTGACGAGCGTCCGCTTTCGGTCTGGCGTGATCTGGAGCCCGGACGGGGCTTCGCCGTTCAGCTGGGATGGCACCGCCGTCGTGGACGTGACGCTCGCCGCGGTGAGCGGAGGCAGGAAGAACGCGCGCGGCAGCGTCACGGTCGCGAGGACGCTCCACTGGCCCTCCGGGCAGGACGGGCCGGGGCAAGCGTCGGCCCCCGAGCACTCGAAGGTCACGTCCTGCTCGTAGGGGTCGGCCGCGCCGTCGTCGAAGAGGTACTCGCACCACACGAAGCTCGGCTCGCTCCCGTCGGACTTGAACACGTTGCCGGTCACCGTGTTGTCGCCGGCGTCGTACGTGATCGCCCAGCGCTCGGCTCCGACGTCCTTGCTGACGAGCGTGCGCTTCCCATCGGGCGTGATCTGGACCCCGGAGGACGTCGTACCGCCCGGCAGCGTCTGCGCCGCATCGAAGATGCGGATCCGAGGCGTCGTGATGTTGTTCCTGGGGTCCGTCACCGGAAGTCCCGTGCCCCGGAGCGCGTCCAGCACTCGGTCGACGTCCGCCCCTCCCTGGCGTTCATTGAGGATCGCGAAGGCCGCCGCCACGTGCGGCGTCGCCTGCGACGTGCCCGAGATCGACGCGCCCCCGCCCCCCGGGACCGACGAGAAGATCTGAACCCCCGGGGCCAGCAGATCCAGGAACGGCGCCGAGTTGGAGAAGGCCGCCACGCCGTCGTTGTCGTTCGTGGCACCGACGCTGATGGCGGAGCTGATGCACGCCGGGGCCGCAAGCGCATCGACGTTCGACTGATTGCCGGAGGCGACCACCGTCGCGATGCCGACCGAGCGAAGCTGATCGATGATCGCCTTGCGCGCCGAGTCCTCGATGTCGCACGCCGCCACCGACGAGTGCTGCCCGCCCCCGAGGCTCATGTTGACCGCGGCGATCTCGAACTGATCGCGCAGACTGTAGACGTGGTCCAGAGCCTTGATCGTATCCGACGTGAAGGTCTTGGCGCACGGGTCCTCGGTGTCGTCGTCGCAGGTGCTGCCGGTGAATCGCGAGAACACCTGGATCGAGATCACGTCTGCCCCGCGCGCGATTCCCTCGATGGTCTCCCCGTCGCCCGCGACGACGCCGGCGACGTGCGTCCCGTGCAGGCAGGCCGTCTCGGCGAAGTCGCAGGGTCGTCCGGCACCCGCACCGAACATCTCGGTCCCGCCGTTCGGACAGGAGCCGTTCGACGAGAAGCACGCTTCGCTCACGACCTTCCCCTCCAGGAACGAATGCGAGCCGTCCACCCCGGTATCGAGTACCGCCACCGCCCAGCCGCTACCGCTCCACCCGGCTGCGTCCGCCTGGTCCGCCTGCACGATGGGCCGGCTCTCCTCGAGCTGGATCGTTTCGAGTCGATCCTCGACGATACCCGAGGCGCGGTCCGTCAGCCGAAGTCGGTCGAGTGCGTCGGCACCCATCTCGAGGGCCACGTAGGGGATGTTGTCGTAGGCGTGCGTGACCTCCCACGCCGTGTCTCCGAGAGCCTCCTCGAGCCGTCCCCGGGCCGAGCGGATCGCGACGCGACGCGCCTGGTCTCCGGCGACGGTGCCTCGCGTCGCGAGCGGTGCCGTCGCGACGGGCAGCTGCGCGATCACACGGACGGTGCCCTCGCGCTGGGCGCGATCCATCAACGCCGTTCCCACGTCGGCGGCGCCGACCGTCGTCGCGGCGAGAAGGATCAGAACCAACGCCGGCGGAAGCTCCCCAATCAAACGCATCGACATCTCCTCGCGGACCACAACCTTTCCCCCGGCGGATTGGATCCACCTCGATTAAAGGGAGCATCGGCCAAATCATGCAACCGCTAGAGGGGCTAGCGCGAATTCCATGTGGTATGCCGACGGTTTCGAGGCCTGAAATGTCCTTCCTCCTGGTCGACGAGATCCACGACTTCCTCCCGAGAAAAGGCGCGCGCGGGCTCCTCCGGGTTCCCGGCGACGTGGCCGATTTCCCCCTGTCCCTCGTCGTGGAGGCCGTCGGACAACTCGCAGCCTGGGTGGCGATGGAGAACGTCGATTTCCAGATGCGACCGGTGGCAGCCATCGCGGGTGAGGTCCTCGCGTACCGCGAGATCCGCGGCGGCGACGAGTTGGAGCTCACCATCGAGGTGGGCGCACTCCGCGCGAGCGCGATCCGCTACGGCGGCACGGCTCGGGTGCTCGGCGAGCCCGCGGTCGAGCTTCGGCGGTGTACGGGAGCGATGCTGCCCATGGACGCCTTCGACGATCCGGTCGAGGTGCGAAGGCACTTCGAACGCCTCTCGACCGCGGGCGCCGCGCCGCGGTCCTTTCCGACACGCCAGGAGTTCGCTCCCACCGTGGTCGACGAGACACTCGGCGACGGCCGCGCGACCGCCACGCTCGAGGCTCCCCTCGAGGCCGGATTCTACCGAGATCACTTTCCCCGCCGCGCGGTCTACCCCGCAACGCTCCTTCTCGACGCGAAGATCGAGCTCGCGCGACGGCTCCTCGGGCCGGCCGGCGCGACCGCCTCGATCCGCGCCGTGCGCAACGTGAAGGTCCGGGCGTTCACCCCTCCCGGCGGGAGGATCGACGTGGTCGTCACCGAGGCCGACGCCGACGATGCGAGCGGGCTACGCAACCTGCGGCTGGAGGCCTACGCAGACCGCGATCGCGTCTCGACGGCCACCGTACACTTCGAGCCCTCGTCAGAGTGACCCGGCCCGTCGTGGTCCGGGCACCAACGAACGCAGACGCTCCAGCGCCTCGCGCACGTCCGCGCGGTCGACGTCCAGGTGCGTCAGCGCACGCACCCGCGTCGCCGTCATCGCGTTCACCAGGACGCCTCGCTCCCGCGCCGCACCGACGAACGCGGGCGCATCCCCGACCTCGAACAGCAGAATGTTCGTCTGCGGCGGCCGGACCACGTCGAGACCGGCCGCGGCGAGGCCCTCCGCGAGACTCCGAGCGTTCTCGTGGTCCTCGGCGAGCCTCTCCACGTGGTGCTCGAGGGCGTAGATCCCGGCCGCGGCGAGGACACCCGCCTGACGCATCCCGCCGCCGAACATCTTTCGCATCCGATGGATCCGCGCCACCTGATCCCGCGTCCCGCACACCAACGATCCGACCGGCGCACCGAGCCCCTTCGACAGACAGAACGACACCGTGTCGAACGCCGACGCCCACGCCGCGACCGACGTTCCGGTCGCGACCTCCGCGTTGAACAGACGCGCTCCGTCGAGATGCGTCGCGAGTCCTCGCTCGCGAGCCGCCGACGTGAGGTCGCGGACGACTTCGAGAGAGGGCACGGTGCCCCCGTGAGCATTGTGGGAGATCTCGAGAGCGAGGAGAGTCGCCGGCGCGTTGTGTGCGTCGATCGGCGGAATCGCGGCGCGGAGCTCCCCCGCATCCGGTGCGTCTCCCGAACCGATCGTCTTCACCTGGACTCCGGAGAGCGCGGCGGCGGCTCCCGATTCGTAGCGCAGTAGGTGAGCACCTTCGGTCGCGAGCACGACGTCCCCGTGGCGCGTATGGGACCGGATCGCGATCTGGTTCGCCATCGTCCCGGTCGGTACGAAGAGAGCCGCCTCCTTGCCGACCCGCTCCGCGGCGATGTCCTGAAGCCGATTGACGCTCGGATCCTCGCCGTAGACGTCGTCCCCCACCTCGGCTTCGGCGATGGCACGCCGCATCGCCGCGGTCGGCCGGGTCACCGTGTCGCTTCGAAGATCGATCGTCCGCATGCTCACCGTCATAGCGGACGCCGCTCTTCGTAGAACCCCGTGCCCGAGAGCGTCCCGAGAGTCACGTGGGCGACGCCCACCGTCGCGTGCACGTATCCGCCAGGGCCCATCGGCCGAAGGAGGGCGACGCGCGTGCGCTCGCGTACGACCAGCGGCTCGTGCTCGTCGAACTCGACCAACCAGGTATCGCCCGAGTGGTCGATGCGACGCCCCGCGCGTTTCGTCTCGAGCCACGCGTCGCCCTCGAGGCGGTCCGTGCGCCACGCCCCCGGCGACTCCAGCTGGAGGACGCGAATCGGCGGCGCGCCGTCGAACGCGACGAACAAACGTAGTCCCCGACCGCTCCCCGGACCGGCCAGACGAAGTCCCGCGAACGCCGGAGCGTCGATGCCGTGGACGCGGGCGCCGAACGCCACCTCTCCCCGTGCTCGCCCGAAGCCGCCCCCGGTCTCGAGGTACGACAGCCGGACGGAGGCCTCGCAGAGCTCGGCGTCGGCTCGATGGGCCTCGTGGAGGAAGAAGCTCGCGCCGTCTTCCGCCCGCAGGACGTGGCCGTCGAACCGCAGGACGAACCCGCCCCGATGCTCCTCGAAGTGCAGGTTCGGCACGCCCAGCACCGCCCCGGGCAGGCCGTGACCGGTGAAGATGCCCATTTGCTGTGCCCCGGGAAAGAGCTGAAGCCGCGCGCCGACCGCTCCCCCCGGCAGGTGCATCGCCCCCGCGATCAATCCGAGCCCGTCCGGCCCCCACCCGGGATCGAAGAGCTGCAGAGACAACGCCCGTGTCGGCGTCGGCGCCGGACGTGTCGGCAAGGGAAGGCTGCGGACCTTCTCCCGACGCGGCGGGTGCGATTCTCCGAACGCGTGCGCCACGGCCTCGACGAACAGATCCCGCGCCCGCCCCGGCCACCGCAGCGGTGCGCCCAGCTCGAGCTGCACGGCCTCGACGCGACCGCGGCGCACCCACTCCTCCAGACGCGGAGCCGGCGGCTCGTCGGCCGGGCGCCGGCGAAAGAGCCGCATGACGTTGTTCTTGTGGGCCGCCGGCCAGCGCGCGCCGTACGTCGCGACGATGCCCCGGCCCTCGAGCTCGCGACGGAAGGTCTCGAGCGGTCCTTCGACGAACTCCGCGCTGGCACTGAGCCGATCGCTGCGCTCGCGGGCCTCCGACGGGCCCCCGAGCCGCGCACCGACTCCGAGATCGCACCACGCTTGCTCGACGTGCCAACCGTGGACGAACAGCACGACCGCGGTGTCGTGATCGGCGAGAATTCCATCCAGGAGGGCCTCGAGCTCGCGGAGGAACCAGGGCGCGCGGTCGACGACGTCGCGAACCCGGTTCAGATCGAGTCGGTTCCGGTCTTCGGCGTCGTTGATCAGGGAAGCCGCGCCCAACTTCTCCGCGAGCTCGCGCGCGAGCGACGCCGTATGCAGGTCGTTGGCGCGACGCCCGGCCGCGGCGGCGGACAGGAGAGGGTCGGGCGACATCCCGCCGTGCGGCGCCACGACCAGACCCGCGCTCGTGCCGCGCCGGCTCTGGCACCATGCAGGCGGTGGACCCATCTCCGACCCATACGACGTCGTCGCGGATCCGAAAACACCC
Source organism: bacterium (assembly GCA_030430245.1). GTDB lineage: Bacteria > Desulfobacterota > Binatia > UBA12015 > UBA12015 > VGTG01. Next base: position 8,745 of record JAUIFY010000129.1, read on the forward strand.
CGATTTGCCGAGCCCCGGCGCCGTGGATACGTTGATGGGCTGCGACCGCCTCGTCCGGCCGCCGATCGTCCATGCGTCGTCCACCCTTCATGCAGCCATCGGCCGCGATCCGAGCGCTCGCGGCGTTGTGCATCACAGGCCTGGCCGGCGCCTGCACCCCCGAACCTCCCGTGATCGAGCACGTTCAGATGCGACTCGCCCCCCACGCGTTCGTCGACGTTCCCCTCCCCCGGCACGGCCCGGTGGCGCAGATCGGCGACGAGGCCCGCCCCGTCGTGGTCGCGCCCGAGCAGGTCCTCGTGACCGAGGCCTTCGGCATCGTTCCCGAGAACGGGCGGGCACGCGTCGAGCTCGCACTCCCCGAGGAGGTGGCTTCACTGCCTCCGTCCGCGTTCGTTCTGACGGTGCAGGAGCTCCCGTTCACGCAGCCGCTCGCCGACGACGTGATGGCGAAGGTCGCACGCGAGAACTTCGCGCTCCGCCGCGATCACGGGTGGCGGCTCGAGCGCTCTCGGGAGGGATCGGCCGTCCTCGATCTGGAGCACGACGGCGACGAGGGCGTGCAGCTCAACCTCACGCTGAGCGCGCTGCTTCCCACGCGTCGCAAGCTCGTGACCACGCCGTTCGACCTCCCCGCGGCGGCGCGCCTGGAGCTCGGCTACGGGCTCGCGGGCTCGCGCACCGGAGCCTCGACCGACGTGGAGTTCTCGGCCCACCTCGCGTGCAACGAAGCGGGAGCCCGGGAGCTCGTGCGCGACCGCGTCCACCTCGACGGCGCGACGCCCGCGTCCTGGCACGATGCCCACGTCGACCTCGACGCGGACACGGGGTGTCGGCTCTCGCTCGAATACGCGACGGATGGACACGCGCCGGGAGCGGTCTGGTCCGTCCCTCGAATCCTCGCGCCGGATGCAGGGTCGGCCGCCGACACGAACGTGATCCTGATCTCGCTCGACACGCTGCGCTCGGACCATCTCTCCGGCCTCGGATACGGCCGCCCGACGTCTCCCATCATCGACGAGGAGCTGATTGCCCTCGGCACGACCTTCACCGACACGAGCTCCACGTTCCCCCAGACCGACGTGTCCCACCTCAGCATCTTCACCGGGCTCTATCCCGATGCCCAACCGAAGCGCGGGCGCGTCGGAGCGTCCGACCGTGTCGTCATGCTCGCGGAGCTCCTACGGGACGCCGGACTCGAGACGGCCGCTTACACCGAAGACGCACTCGTCTCCGGTGCGTTCGGCTTCTGGTTCGGGTTCGACCAGTTCACGGAACGCTCGTTCGCGCATGCGGACCGCGGGCGACCGACGATCGAAGACGGCATCCGGTTCCTGCGAGGCCACCGAGACCGACGGTTCTTCCTGTTCCTCCACACCTACAAGACCCACGACCCTTACGTGCCGGGCCCCGCCTACGACGCCCTCTGGAGCGACGAAGACGCCTGGAGGGAAGGCGGGCCGGCGCCCTGGATTCCCGAGAAGCATCGGGAGATCCTCGACCGGTACGATCGAACGATCCGCGAAGCCGACGACCTGGTCGGCGAACTCCTCGTCGCGCTCGACGAGCTCGGACTCGAGGACCGCACCATCGTCGTCGTCACGTCCGACCACGGCGAGGCCTTCGGCGAGCACGGGCTCACCGGGCACGGATTCACCCCCCACCAGGAAGCGCTCGACGTGCCGCTCGTGTTCCGCGGACCGGGAATCCCGGCGGGGCGACGGATCGATACGCCGGTGAGCATCGCCGATCTCACCCCTACCCTGCTGGAGCTCCTCGCCGTGGCCCCTCCCGAGCACGAGCAGCTCCAGGGTGTGAGCCTGGCGCCGGCGATGGCGGGCCGGCCGCTGCCCGAAGATCGCTCCCTCTACTTCTCGTGGCTCCGACCGGACGCGTACGGGGTTCGCCGGGGCGACGAGAAGTACCACCGCACCGAGAAGGCGCACGAGGCGTTCGATCTCGCGAAGGACCCGTTCGAGTGGCAGCCAGATCGCGACGACCGGGTCCGTGCCGAGATCGATCGCCTCCTCGCGGAACACGAGACGCAATCGGCGCGGCTCCGCGACGAGCTCGGCCCGACCGCGCCAGCTCCCGACACCGCTCCCGCCATCGACAAGCGGCTGGAGCAGTCCCTGGAGGCGCTGGGCTATCTCTGAGCGCAGGGCCTCGAGCCCCACGGGCCCGGAGGACGCGACCGACACCGCGCGCCCTCTCGGAGGCCTGCGCATCGACACGAAGGTCGAACAGGACCGGCGTTCCATCGCCGAGATCGTGGGCGTTCCGTGGATCCGCGACACGGAAGCGCCGCGCCGGCGTCAGTGACGAAGTGCGCGCGGCCGGAACAGCGCGAATGCGCTCGTGTAGCCGTGGAGAAACGTTTGGCCCTGCACGGGGCCGATCTCGCCGTTGCAGAAGAAGCCCGCCACGGGGACGTCCCCGAGCCGCTCCCGCAGCAACGTGCTGTCGTGGTGGGGCTCGCCGTAGAGCCCCGCCCCGCGACCCAGACACGAGAAGAGCACGGCGCCCTCGACCGGGGCCGGCAGCTGCGAGGCCGCGCGCTCCAGGCGAACGTCGAGATCCTCGGCAGAGGTCCTGGCGTCCCGGAGGTGGAACTGCACCACGGCGCGCTCATGCAACATCGCGCCCACGACGAGCGCGCCGCTGTCTTCCTCCGACCCGAGCAGGTTCCGGATGAGAAAGTCCCCCTGCTGATACTCCGCCTGGGCCTCCTTCATCTCGATCCCGAGGAAGAGCGAGCCCCGGCACAGGTCTTGATCCTCCGGGGAGAGGCTGCGGTACAGCTCCTGCACCACCAGAAGCGCCGAGCGGCCGTCGAGCTCGTAGAGCACGTTCTCTCGTGCCCGCGTGACGAACATGGGAGAGCCGATCGGTCGACAGCCCTGGGCGACCACCGCGTCGACCTCGATGTCGCCCGACAACGCGACCCCCACGAGCCCTTCTCGATGCACCTCGCTCCCGACATAGAGCGCATTGTCCCCCGGCGTCGTTCCACTGCTCGCAACGCCGCCCATGACGCGACTCGCTGGGAAGGCTTCGTCGAGCCCGCGCAGCAGGGGCTCGACCTCGAAGGAGAACGGATCGCTGAGCAGCAGGAAGTGCGGCGTCCCTTCCGCGGCGCCGAAGCGCTCCCGCCAGACCTGGCGAGCTCGCCCCTCGTCCGGGAGGTCGCTCATTTCGTAGTGAAACGGCTGAAGAGTGACACCGGGAAGCAACGCCGCCGCCAGCGACACCGCGGGCCCGTGCTCGACCTCGAGGCCGGCCCCGATCACGCTCCGGGCGGTGCAGCCCAGCACGAGCCCCGAGCCGAACTCGCTTCCGACGAGCGCGGACGCCTCGCGAAAGCTCTCACGGTGGTGCTCGGAAAGGAACATCAAGATCAGGTTCGGTTCCGCTCCGGCCAGGTCCTCGCGCAAGGACGCGGCGGCTTCCCGAATGGCCGCCACGAGATCGGGCGACTGCGACAGCGCGGAGCACCACTTCATCGTCAATTCAGGAAGCCCGAAGGCGTCTCGTCATCGTCGTCGTCGTCATCGTCGTCCTCGTCGTACCCCGACGTCGGCGAGATCGAGCCGGCTTGATGATGCACCATCCTCCAGTGGCCGAGCTCTCGCAGGAAGACGTTCGTCGCCATCAGCTGACCATCCGCAAGAGTCTCGACACACGTTACGACGGCGATGTCACCGTAGAGATGGATGAGTTCTCGCGAGTAGACGAGCTCCGGCGCGGCCGGCCCTTCGAGGATGGAGCGCCAACTCGCCATCACGGCCTCCCGGCCGACCAGCAGGCTCCACCCGGGATGGATGCACGTGACCGGCGCACGAAACGACCACACGCCCTCCATCGCGTCGACGTCGCGTTCGGCGAACGCGTCGTAGAATGCCGCGTGGGCCTCTCGCACCTCCTGCTCGTCGCTCCCCATCGTATCGCGCCTCGACCCTACCGACGAGAACCTTAGCACTCGATCCGCCCCGCGCAGCCCCACGCGGCGCGGCTCCCGGAACGAAAAACGGGGCCCTCCGAAGAGGGCCCCGTCGTCGACGATTCCGGCGCCGAGACGCCGCGACTCACTTCGCCGAGGCGAGCTCGTCGTCGATGATCGCCTTGAACTTCGCGGCGGGCTGCGCGCCCTTCACGAGCCGGCCGTTGACCACGAACGACGGCGTGCCGGTGATGCCCAGGCTCGCGGCCTCGGCCTTCTGAGCGCGGACCGCCTGTACCGTCTCCTTGTTGTCGAAGCACGCGTCGTACTTGGCCTTGTCCACGCCCTCGCCCGCGAACTCGAGGGCCTTGTCCTTCACGTTCTGGAGATTCACGGCCTTCTGGTTCTTGAACATCTCGTCGTAGACCCGCCAGGCGGCCTCGGGGCTCTGCTGGCGAACGCACTCCATCGCGATCGAGCCGGGCTCGGCCCAATTGTGGAACGGGAGCGGAAGGTGCTTGTAGGCGAAGCGAACCTTGCCCTCGTAGGCCGGCAAGACCTCTTCCTCGATGATCTTGTAGCCCTTCGCACAGAACGGGCACTGGAAGTCCGAGTACTCGACGATCGTCACCGGCGCGTCGGGCGCGCCCTTCCAATCGACGCCGGCGAGGTCGATCTTGTCCATCACGGCCTTGGCCGGATCGATCGTGATGTCCTCGACGTCGGCGAAGATCACGTACCGGCCATCCGCCGAGCTCGTGAACGTGACCTTCTTGTCGCGCGGCGCCGTACCGATGGACAGAGTCCCCTGCTTCGCACCGGCGATCGGTGAGTCCTCGACCTCCCCGACCACGACCGGAGTCGAAGGCGAGAGCTGAGCCTTCTTTCGGTAGTACTTGATCAGCGCGTCGTTGTCGGTCGCCTGCGCCGCGGCGATCCCCGTCCCGAGCGCCAGGCCGAGAGCGGCCGTCGCGCCGATCGCGAAGCCAATGCTTCGAAGTTGCATGTCAACCTACCTCCTGTCCGATAGAGCGGATCCCCCCACGCTGCCTTTTGGCCCCGGCGGCGTCAACCCTGACGGGGATGAGCGCGCCCCTTCCGGCGGGCCTCTCGTCACCGCCTCCCGTGTGTTAGAGTCGTCTCCGAGAGGCACCGCGACGGTGCCTCGATCGAGCCCCGCCCCGGGGGCGCACGGCTCGTCGGAGGTTCACGAGACGATGGAGCGCCAATTCTTCCACGATGACATCCGCCTCTTCCTCGAACGCCGGGTCGACTGGGAGCGTTACCTCCGACTGCGTCGCCCGGGGGACGCCAACGTCGAAGAGGAGCTCGACACCTACCGATCGATTCTCGAGAGCCTCGGGCAGATCTGCGAAGACATCGAGAACGACTCGCGCGACCACTGGCACGAGGAGGTGCGGCTGGAGGATGGCGAGGTGGTGGTGCCCAACCACATCGCGAGCGGATACGAGAAGCTGAAGAACGCCGGCCTCGTCTGCATCATGCTCGACCCGAAGTACGGCGGATTCGGCCTTCCGACTCTGCTCAACGTCGCCTATCTCGAGATGCTCTCGCGAGCCGACACGAGCCTGATGACCATCCTCGGGCTTCAGGCCGGAGCGGCCAACGACATCGAGAAGTACGGAAGCGAAGAGATCAAGGAGCAGTTCCTGCCCCGGTTCACCTCCGGCGAAGTGCAGGGATGCATGGATCTGACGGAGCCGGGCGCCGGTTCCGACCTCGGCGGGATCAGCACCCGCGTGACCGAGGAGAATGGCCGATTCTTCATCGACGGAGGGAAGATCTTCATCACGAACGGCGGGGCGGAGATCCACCTCGTTCTCGCCCGTGACGCGGGGACGTACGACCAGTCCAAAGGCACGACGAACGGCCTCAATCTGATGCTCTGCCCCCGCACGCTCGCGGACGGCACGAAAAACGGCGTCTCGATCTCACGGGTGGAGACGAAGATGGGGCTCCACGGATCGCCCACCTGCGCGGTGGAGTTCGATCACGCGGAGGCCTTCCTCCTCGGAGAGCGCGGAAACGGCTTCCGCGCGATGCTCGACCTCATGAACGCGGCGCGCATCGGCGTGTCCGCCCAGGGCATCGGAATCGCCGAGGCCGCCTACCGACAGGCGCGCACGTACGCCTCGGAGCGCATCCAATTCGGTGCGCCCATCATCGAGCAACCGCTCGTGAAGTCGATGCTGACGGTCATGGCGCTCGAGATTCAGGCGTCACGCGCCCTGCTCTACCACACCGCGACCCTGATCGATCAGACCGAAGCCATCGAGACCTACCTCGCCAGCGATCGCGACGAGCCCGACTTCGACCGCACGAAGCTGCAGGCCGAGCTCGAGCGCAACCACCAGCTCGTGCGCTTCTTCACCCCGCTCTGCAAGTACTACGCGACGGAGGTGGCGAACGACGTGACCCGCGCGGCGATCCAGGTCCACGGCGGCATCGGCTACATGGCGGAATCGGTCGTCGGACATCACCACTCCGACTCCATCATCACGACGATCTACGAGGGCACGTCCGAGATCCAGGCGAGCTTCGCGTTGCGCGAGATGGCCAAGGGGGCGCTGTTCACGGCCCTCGACCAGCTGCGGGAGAACCTCGATCGGCTCGCGAGCGACTTCCCCGAGCCGGTGGAGCAGCTGAAGGGCGCGATCGACGTGCTGAGCAGCGCCCTACCGAGCCTCATGGAGGACGTGAACTACGCCCTCCTGAACGCGAAGCGTGTCTCGGACATGGTGATCTCGGTAGTCGTGGGTGGCGAGCTCCTGTTCCAGGCCGCCGCCGAACCGCACCGCATCGAGCTCGCCGCGGCCTACATCAACCGCACCACCCTGGAGCTCGAGATGCACGCGAAGCGCATCCAGAGCGGCGACGCGAGCCGCCTCGAGCGGTACGACAAGATCTTGAGTCGCTGAGGCACACGTACCCCGACGTGCAACCCGCGCCGGGACACGCTAGTGCGGGGAGGCCATGGCCGACGACTCCACTCCTCCCCCTCTCCGCATCGGCGTCCTCGGAGCCGCCCGCATCGCTCCGAACGCCATCGTCGCACCCGCCCGCGAGGTCCCCGAGGCCGAGATCTACGGTGTCGCCGCGCGGCAGCCCTCGCGAGCGGGCGACTTCCAGGTCAAGCACGGCCTCCCGCGTGCGTATCCCAGCTACGAGGCGATGCTCGCCGCCGACGAGATCGATGCGATCTACAACCCGCTTCCGAACGGCCTTCACGCCGAGTGGACGATTCGAGCCCTCGAAGCGGGAAAACACGTTCTCTGCGAGAAGCCGTTCGCGTCGAACGCGGCCGAGGCCGAGCAGATGGTCGCCGCGGCCGAGAAGGCGGACCGCCGCGTCGTGGAGGCCTTCCACTGGCGCTACCATCCGCTGGCGGCGCGAATGCTCGAAGTCGTCGCGAGCGGAGAGCTCGGAGCCATCTCGCGCATCGAGACGACGGTCGCGTTCCCGCTGCCGCTGTTCGGCGACATCCGCTACGACTTCGACCTCGCCGGCGGCGCGGCCATGGATGCCGGCTGCTATGCGATCCACATCCTGCGCCACCTCGCAGGAGCGGAGCCCGAGGTCACGTCGGCACGGCCCACCCTCCGGAGGCGAGACGTCGACCGCGCCATGGAGGCCGAGGTCCGCTTCCCCGATGGCCGCACGGGCCGCCTCCGCTGCTCGCTCTTCTCGTGGAGGCTCCTCGACGTCAGCGCGGTCGTACGCGGCGACCGGGGCGAGATGCGGGTCCTGAACCCGGTTCTACCGCAGCTCTTCCATCGCCTCACCGTACGCACGGCACGAGGCCACCGCAGGGAGAGGCTCTCGGGAGACGCGACCTACA
>JAUIFY010000130.1 GCA_030430245.1 bacterium
CAGGTAGGCGTCGGTGAACGCGCGAACGCTGGCGAGGCTCGCGAGGTCGACCTCGTAGAGCTCGAGCTGCGCGTCGGGAACCTTCTCGCGGATGCGCGCGGCCGCGGCCTCCAGCTTCTCCAGGCTGCGAGCCAGCATCGAGACGACGGCTCCCTTCGAGGCGAGGGCCCGCGTCGCTTCTTCTCCCAAGCCGCTCGACGCGCCCGTGATCACGAAGCGTCGTCCCGTCAGGTCGATGCCCGCGAGTACCTCGTCGGTCGTGGATTCGTGGCCGAAGCTCATCGTCGCGTCTTCCTTTCCCGGCGGCTCGTCACGGGCCGGAAGTGGTTCTTTGCCACGCGTGGAAGTCGAGGTCGACCGCGTACCCGTCGTGCTCCAGCCGAAGCCGGGGGCCGTCGTGCTCGAGGCGCCCGAAGGGCCCGTCGATGCGGGGGAAGTCCGAGAGAGGGATCTCCCGGCCCTCGACCACGAAGGGCCGCTCCCAACCGAACTCCATGCGGCCCTGGCTCGGGGACTCGTAGGTCACGTCGAACCCGGGCGAGATCCCGTCGGCCGACCGCTCGCCGAGGGGAACGACCTCGACCGACGCGCCGACGAGCGCGCGCCGGAACTCGTCGAACGAGCCCCAGTCGGCCGCGCGCCCGCACTCGACGATCCAGACCGTGTCGGCCCCGCCCTCGGCGATGAGATCGAACGGCTTCTCCATGCCGTTGGTCGCGTAGACCGCGGGATCCCAGTCCATCCAGCGGGTCGGCCGATACGACCACAGCCCCACGTATCCGTCCCCCTTGCGCGCGAACGTCCAGCTTCCCTCCTGGACGACCTCGTCCATGTGGTCCTGCGGAATGAAGGCGTGCGTGTAGTCTTCCCAACGGAAGAACGTGAACGGCGCCGGGTTTCGCATCGCGTACTGGGGCGCGTAGATGTGGATGCCGACGTTCTCGAGCTGGGCCGATCGGGGAACCGATGCGTCCCCCGTCCAGTAGCCCCCTTGCTCGTTGTCGCGATCGCTCCAATCGAGGGACTCGGGGTTGGGCCGGAACGGATGCGACGTGAAGACGAGGGCGTCCGGATCGAACGTCGCCTGCCACGTGTGGATCTGCGATCGAAACGCGCCCTTGTTGTAGTCCACCGCCGTCGAGAGCATGAAGTCCGCGGTTCGGTGTGTGAGCGTGTTCACCTCGTCGAGGACCCCGAACGCGAAGTACTCGTGTGCGCCGATCGAGAGCTGCTGGCCCACGATGGGGGTCGCCGCGATCGGTTCCAGGTCGGCGAAGTCCGCGAAGTTCTGCGTGCTCCAGAGATCGTACTGGGTGAAGACCTCGAGGGTCAGCGGCACGACCGGCCAGGCGGTGAGAGCTCCGATGCCCCACCAGACGTCGAGGTTCTCGAAGTCTCCGAAGTCGAAGCCGTACGGTGCGGGCGGGTTCTCCTCGTATGGCCCGTCGAGGTCGATCGGGACGCTGAGCCGCTCGCGCTCGGTGAACGTCTCGTCGGTCTGTGCGATGCGTCGGATCACCTCGGGCATTCGGTACTTCCTCGAGCGAGCGAGCAGCGTCGCGTCGGGGTGTCCGTTCGATTGGTACGGAAGGTCCGTCTGGTCGAAGAGCATCTTCACGCCGCCCCACGTGTCGTCGTGGCGCGACGTCATCTTGTCCTTCTTGTACGAGCGGCCGTGCGTCGCACCGAATGCTCCGCGCATCGTGTGCGTCGCCATGTCGTACAGGAGCACGTCGAGGATGATCGTCGCGCGGCGGACGAGCTCCTCGTCGTCCGCGTACTCGATGAGCGTCAGCAGGGGAGTCAGGTCCTTCTGGTAGTAGACGTTCGAGTGCCACTCGGAGAAGCCGAAGCGCGACCGGTGCTCCAGCCATTCCAGGATCCGCTCGCGCGCGACCGCGCGATGCTCGGCGCCCGTCTTGCGATCGGTGCTGAGTGCGCGATCCGGAAGCTCCTGTCCCACGAGGTACTCGATCGCGTGGAAGAGGATCTGGTGGTTCTCGGTCCAGTAGTACGAGTCGTCGACGAGTCCTTCAGGCGTCGGCTCGGTGAACCACATCTTGAAGTCGACGAGCTCCTGCTCGATGCGTGCCGCGGTGCCCGGGGCGAGCATCGGGTGGTCGCGGTAGCCGAGCCAGAGGTTCAGGAGATAGAGCCCGTCGAAGTCGCGCGTGTCCCGCAGCGTACGGAACTTCTCGAAGCTGCGCTCGAATGCGTCGGGTGTGACGACACCGGTCGGCGCCGTGTAGCTCGGATCGATCCGGTCGCGCTCCATGTGGGCGATCACGTTCAGGATGCTGCCGGTCCCGAGGTCCTGGGTCGCGTGGCGGAGGTAGTCGAGCTGACGCTCCTCCATCCAGCCTTCGTCGACGAGTCCGGCGGGCGGTGCCCCGTCGGGCGGGCCGAGGTCGGAGTCGCCGCAGCCGGCGACGAGGGCGGTCAGAACGAGGACGGCACCGAGGCCGGCGCGGGCGTACGATCGCATCCCCCAGACCTATCAGCGCCCGGCCGAACCGCGCTAGCGGGTACGGATTCTCGCCGGTGCGGCGTCAGGTCGGCGTGGGGCCGAGGGCGTCGGCCGCGGCCTGGGCGCGGAGCGCGAGCTCGGAGGCCCGGAAGCAGTGCTCCTGGGTGATCGCGGTCTCGGTCCGCTGCGCGACGTCGGCGAGGAGCCGGGCGGCGAAGGGAAGCCGGTGGCTCCGGCAGTCCACGTGGCGGGTCTCGGTGCCGTCCACGAGAAACAGATGCTCGGCTCCCTCGCGCCCCGCGAGATCGACGTTCTTGCGAACCTCGATCTGGCCCTCGGTGCCGATGATCAGGAGCCGCCCATCGCCCCAGGTGCCGAGTCCGCCGGGCGTGAACCAGTCGACCCGCACGTAGCCGCTCACGCCGGCGCCGTCGACGATCGCCTCCCCGAAGTCCTCCAGCTCCGGATGCTCCGGATGCCCTCGGTTCGCGGTGCGCGCGAATCGCACGTCGGCGTCGACGGTGCCGGTGAAGTGGAGGAACTGGTCCATCTGGTGGGATGCGAGGTCGGTCAGGATGCCGCCGGCCCGGGCCCGGTCGAAGAACCACGCGGGCCGCTGTGCTGCGTCGAGCCGGTGTGGCCCGAGTCCGATCGTCTGCACGATCCGCCCGATCGCGCCCTCGCGCGTGAGCTCGTCCGCGCGCACCGTGGCCCGGCTGTCGAGCCGTTCGGAGAACCAGACGACGAACCGGCGGCCCGTCTCCGCCGAGACCCGCCGCGCGTCGGCGAGCGACTCGGGGTCCGTGAATCCGGGCTTGTCGGACACGAAGTCCTTCCCGTGGCGGAGGACGTCGACGCCGAGCGCGGCCCGCTCGCTCGGTAGGCCGGCGCCCACGACGACGTCGATCGACGAGTCCTCCAGGATCGACGCACGCTCCGGCCGCGCCTGCGCGCGGTCGAAAACCTGACCGAACGCCTCGCCGAGCACGTGGCTCTCGGGCTCGTAGGCGACGAGGGTCGCTCCGGCGTCGATCAGATGCTGCGTCATCGCGAAGACGTGTGGATGCGCGAGGCCGATGGCGGCGATGCGGATCGGGGAAGACATTCGTGCGTGGACTCCGGGGCGCGCGGGAGCGCCCGTGTGGGACGGATCTCTACACGGCGCGTCCGGGCGCGTCGACACGCGTCGCCGCGGGCGGGCTCCGTGGCGCGAGGTCGGGCCGGCCGGCCCCACGATCAGCGGCGAACGGTCGCCGCAGAGCTCTCGGCCGAGGGGACCGGCATTTCGCGACGGGGGCCCGGCTCCTCGGCCACGCGCACCACGGCTCGCTACGACCGGCGACCCGAGGCGGCCGTTTCCCAGGCCGCACCGCGGATCGCGGTCTCCCTGTCTCCCTGTCGATCGTCCCGTCGAGAACCCGCCGCTGGCTCTCTAGCGTCGCCCGAGGAGCCGTCGAGCGATCTGAAGCACTCGCCACGAACGCGATGCCAGGATCGTCGAGACCAGTTCGTCCTGCATCGCCAACCGATGCTCGAGATCTGCGAGTTGTGCTTCCAGGAGAGCTTCACGCCGTTGGCTTCCGAGTCGGCGCCGAGCCCCAACGACGGTGAAGTCGTTCGAGAGGACATCATTCTCGATCAGGAGCTGCTCCACGGTGCCGAGAAGGCGAATGATCGCACGATCCTTCTCATCGCCGGGATCGAAGTTGTGGACGATGTTTTCAAGAACTGGCCCGAGCAGCGTTCCCCCGTAGTCCCGGCGATGCAAGACGTCGAAGCGCTCTTCCACCAGAGTCAGGATCTCATCCGACCTCACAGCCTCGGACGGGTCGACCTCGTTCCAGAAGCTCCGGGGATGGACGACATAGCTGGTCTTCACGCAGCCGGAGTCGACATCTCTCGCCATCGTCTCCGGTAGGACGCCGAGAAGGCGCGAGATCAGGTCCACTCTCTTCGCAGAAAACTGGAACTGCGTCGGACCCACGTACTCATTGAAGACGAAGTAACCACCTGGACGCAGGGCTGCCGCAACCTCGTCCAGCAGCGTCTCGAGTTCACGGACGTGGTGAAGCGACATGCACATCATCACCACGTCGTAGGATTCCCGCTTCAGGCTCGGCCGATTCAGATCGACCGTGCCGAACTGCACGCCCCCGATACCAGCCTCCGCGCATCCGGACTCTGCGTGCGCGATCGACTCATCCGCCGCATCGAGAGCCTCCATCGTGCGGAAGAGACCGTCCTTCGCCGCGAGGAGTTCCGTACCTGCTGAGCCACATCCGAGACTCAGCCAGTGGCCACCCGGCGGAATCCCCAGAGCGTTCACCACGCCGTTCAACCAGAGAACGTCGTCGTCTCCCGATTGAAGCCGGTGAACGTAATTCTGGAGAACGATGTGCGCGTCGAGCCACCCTCGCATGTTCATCTCGGCGCGACGAACCGTGGTCTCCGACCACAGCTTCGCTACTCTTGCCAGCTCGTCGGGAGGCTCCTCCGAACGTGATGCTTCCCGGTCGTCGACCATCCTCAGCGACCAATCCGACCCATGTGATGAGCAACAGGAGACTCGGCCATGATCGAGGAGGCTATTCGAAGTCGCCGGTGACGTCCACGTGGACGTTCGCCTTCTCGCTGGCGGAGCAGGTGTCCACGAAGACCTCGATCGCGGCGGGCTCGCGAGGCTGCCGTCAGTCTCCAAGCACGACGGGCAGGCTCGCGTAGCGATGCCAGCCGGGCAGCTTCTGCAGCACGAGCTCGCTCTCGGGGACGGCGAGGCGCAGGTTCGGATTGCGCTGCAGGAGATTCTTCAGTGCGATCCGCGTCTCGAGACGCGCCAGCTGCGCGCCGAGGCAGTAGTGCAGCCCGTGCCCGAAGGAGAGGTGGTGGTTCGGGTTGCGGAGGACGTCGAACCTCTCCGGGGTGTCGAACGCGCGCGGATCGTGATTGCCCGCGCCGTAGAGTGGCATCACGCCCGCCCCCTTCTTGATCCGCACGCCGTGCCACTCCACGTCTTCCATCGCCCAGACCGGCTTCGAAGCCTGCACGGGGCCGCGGAAGCGCAGGATCTCCTCGACCGCGGACGGCATCCGATCGTCGTCGGCGCGCAGGAGCTCCCGCTGGTCCGGGTGCTGCAGCAGCGTCAGAACCGCGTTCGTGATCAGGTGCGACGTGGTCTCGTAGCCCGCGATGATGAGCAGGAAGCACATGCTGACGAGCTCGTCTTCGGATAGCCGATCCCCCGCCTCCTCGGCCTGGATCAGCGCCGTCAGCATGTCGTCCTGGGGATCCGTGCGCTTGCGCGCGATCATGTCGCGCGTGAACTGGATGGACCCCGGCATGTCCCACAGCAGCGTTCGCAGGATGCGCCAGCCGGACATCCCGTCGGAGACGTACTTCACCGTGTCCTTGAAGCGTGGCATGTCGCCCTCGGGCACGCCGAGCATGCGCTGGATCACGGTGACCGGGATCGGGAGCGCGTACGCGCTCATCAAGTCGACGCGTCCCCTCTTCTCGGCGTCGTCGAGCAGTCGATGGGTCAGCTCCTCGATCGTCGGTTCGAGCTTCGCGATCGCGCCCGGCTTGAACGCCTGGTTCACGAGATTCCGAAGACGCCGGTGCTCGGGGTCGTCCTCCGTGATCATGCTCTCGGCGATGAGCTGGATCCGCTTGGGCAGAGGGAAGGGGAAGCGGCTGCCGCCGGTCGCCTTGGTTCGATTGCGGACGAAGCGCTCGTCCTTCGTGAGGGCGGCGCAATCGTCGTACCGCGACAGCACCTGGAACCGGATGAGACTGACCCGTGCCGGGCACACGGGTGCGTTCTCGCGGATCCACTCGTAGTAGGCGTACTTGTTGCGAACGAAGTCCCCGTCGAGAAGGTTCAACGGCAGCTTCACGTCGAGAGGCGGCGCGGCGGCCGGCATCGCGGGGGCAGCCATGAGCCCGTCATCCGCTCATCGGCGCCCCGACGCAAGTCCGTCGTTTCAGGAGCCGGTCTCGACCCAGATCGGGTTGGTGAACGCGAAGGGAGTGAACCCGGGAAGGACGATCCGGTAGTCGTCGGACGGCTCGCCCCAGACCTCGGCGGTGACGAACGCATCCTCTTCGAACTCGAGCGGGATCTTCACGCGGCGTCCACGCGCGATCTTCCGGGTCGCGACGGGAACGCCCGAGACGTACACGCGCACCTCGTCGACGGGGACCCACTCGGCGGCGCGAACTTCGATCGCGAGTGTTGCGGAGCGTGTCCGGGCGGTGTCTCCCGGCCGGGCCCCGTCGAGCTCGACGTCGATGATCGGTCCGGTCGTGCCGTACAGCCGCCCCTCGCGCACGGCGGTGACGAAGCGCTTCTCGTCGAACCCGGACGCGGGCACGACCTCGCCTGCGTAGCGTACGTAGTTCCGCGGCGTCGCGACCGGCGTGCTCGGGAAGTGCGAGTCGCTGTTGGCGGTCCCCACGATCCGCTCGCCGTGGCGAAGGAGCGCGAACCAATCCTCGCGGAGTGCTTCGTAGCGCTCCATGTTCGAGCCGTTCAGAAGCTCCATCGCGTCGAAGTCGAGGTCGCGCAACGAGGTCTTCGGGTCGCGCTCGATCAGTACGTCGTTCGGTGTGGCGTCGAGCGGCTCGTCGCGCTCGAAGGCTGCCGCGGCCGGCCCCATGTGGGTGAAGAACGCGCGCTTGTCCGGCTCGCCGTCGCGGGTCTCGGCATGGTTCAGCTGGATCACCCGCTGGCCGGGGAGGGCGCGGAGGTCGGCGATCACGTCGCGCCACCGGCGGCCCTCGTTCGCGACGGCGCCCCGGCGGTAGGCGAGAGGCTGCACCGGCATCGGGAAGACGTTCGCATGGCCGATGCTCATCGGCGCGACGTCGGAGGAGACCTCGCTCGTGACCTCGAGTCCGACGATGCTCGGGAGGTCGTCGGCGAGTCCCATCTCGCGGATCCGCGGGGCGAAATCGACGACGTGGTCGTGCTCGGACGACACGAGGATCTCCGAGCCGCTCGCCACCGTGCTCGCGATCTGCCGCGACGTCGGGGTCGCGTTGTCCAGGCTGGGCGCCGAGTGGATGTGGAAGTCCGATGCGACCTCGCCCGGCGTCTCGACGACGCGTCGGGGTGGGTCGATCTCGAGCGTCGTGTTCGCTCCCGGGGCGACCTCGAGCGTCGTCGTCTCGAGCGAGAACTCCGGACCGCGTGTCGCGAGAACCCGGTATCGGCCGGGGCGCAGCGTGACGGACGTCGGATCTCCCTTCGTGCCGGCGAGATGGATGGATCGCTCGCTCGGCAGGATCGGCGTCGGCTCGTCGTCGTCGTTCCGGAAGCGGTAACCGCGCAGATCGTCGCGGAAGTTGGGATCGTCGGTGCCGTCGATGCCGACGAAAACGAGGCGCATGGGCGAGCCGTCCGGCAGGGTGACCCGGGAGGGCGTCGCGAGTGCGAACGCGCCGGCGCTTCCCCCGTCCGGTCCGACGTCGATCTCCTTCTCGCGGCTCCGGCCTCCGGGGGCGACGACGCGCAGCATGTAGCGGCCGGCGGGGAGACGCATCGAGAACCGGCCCGGCTCGTCCAGCCGGACCTCCGTGAACGGGCCGCCGTCGACGCGGTCGACGTGCACCACGGCGGGAGCCGTGTCGACCGTTCCCGTCACGATAGGGGCGTCGGGGAAGAGGAGATCCGTCACGGCCGCGACGTCCGACCGCTCCCCGACCCAGATCTCCTGCTCGAGGACCAGCTCGTGGCCCTCGGGGAGGTTCATGAACGCCGATTCGACGAGGCCGACGTAACCGAGGTCCCGATCGTCTCCGAAGAGGAACGTCTCGGTGAACGCCACGTTGATCGTGGCGAAGCCGTCGGACAGGAAGAACCGGGGAACGTCCGTCTTCTCCCCCGACGCATCGCGGACGTACGCGGCGGTGGACCGCAGGCCGTAGGCGATGCCCGGCGCGAGCCCTGCGGCCCCTACGCCGACGACGAGGTCCACGGGCGTGGCCGCATCGGCCAGGGCTCCGAGGCCGAGATCGCGGTAGCCCGGGTAGACGTAGCCGAACGAGGGCAGCTCGCCTCCGGTGGAGACGGAGAACGGCGTCAGGCCCCGGAAGTTCAGGACGGCTCCGCTGAAGCCCGACAGCGACGCGGCATCGTCGCCACGCGCGACCGTCGTCCGGATGCGGAGCCGTCTCGGCTCGTCGAGGTCGACGGCGTAGCGCGTCTCGACCGAGATTCCGTCCTGCCCCCCCTCGACGACGAGGCTCGCCTCCCCATCGCCCGACGAGGCCGCGATGCGCGACGCGCGGACGATCGTCTCGGCCGAGTTGTTGAGCAGCTCCAGGTAGAGGATCATCTGGTCGTCGTCGCGACCGCACAGGCCGAGATCGATGAGCGCACCGCCCGTCGTCGCCGCGTCGGTTTCGTGACTCGGGTCGGCGACGACGGCGCACAGGGTCCCGTTCTGGAGCGCCCAATCGCCGACGCCACCGATCGCGTCCGGACCGCGAAGGATCGTCCGGCCGGCGTTCCGCGCGTCGATCTGCACCGCGACGAGCCCGTCGGCGTGGGCGTCGTCGCCGACCACCGCGGCGAGCGTGGCGATGAACAGCCACCCCACCCAGACCGATCCCCTCCCCGGACGAGCTCGACTCGACATACAGACTCCCTCCGCTCGCCCCGCGCCGTATCACATCTGTCGGCGGGCCGTCGCGTCGACGCACGGGAGCCCTTTCCACGTCCTTCGACGGGCGCGGCTCGGCGCACGGATCGTCGTCGTAGCGAGGAGCTGCTGCTCTACGGGCAGGGGCTCCCCGCCGGGCGGCAGGTCATGTCGGCGGCGCACGGCATCGGAAGCGACGTCGGGCAGCACACGCCCGGGATGCTCGTGCACGTCATGCCCGGGGCACAGGCGACTCCTGGCGCGCAGCAGTCGCTACCGAACGGCACGCACGCGGCGCCGCAGCAGGTCCCACCCGAGCACGGGTTCGTGCCGCCGCAGCAGATCTGGCCGGGCGGCAGGCACTGGTTGCCGCAGCACGACGAGCCGGGCGCGCAGCCGCTGCTGCCGCAGCAGACCGCCCCCGCACGAATGCAGTTCCCTCCGCATGGCTGCGGGAACTCGGGCGGACAACAGCCTTCGCCGGAGCACACGGTTCCGACGTCGCACCAGTTGCCGCTCGAGCTGCAGCAGTCCGCGCCCTGGGGGATGCACCCCGAGCCGCAGAGGGTCGGCAACGTGTTCGGGCAGCACGAGCCCTGTCCGGCGCACACCGTCCCCGGATTGCAGAAGTTTCCGTTGCCGCAGCAGTCCGCGCCCAGCGGGACGCAGCTTCCGTCCGGGCACGTCTGGTCGCCCTGGCCGCAGCCCCGCTCGCACTCGCTCGTGTCGAACGCGCAGTCGTTCCCGCACTTGAGCGTGCCGAAGTCGAAGCCGACGTCCGTGCAGTCCATGCCGCGGAGATCCTGGCGGTCGCACTCCTCGTCGCCTTCGGCCACGTTGTTCAGGCACTCCTGCGCCTGCTTACACGAGCGATCGCGGTCGATCCGGCAGCTGCTCGGATTGCACTCGAGGATCCCGCGAGGATCTCCGAGACCGAGCGAGGCACAGGTCTCGCCCCGGAAGTCGCGCTGATCGCACTCCTCGTCTTCGAGGTCGCCCTCGGCGACGCCGTTGTTGCACACCGGGCGATCGTTGCATTGGTCGAACAGGATCCGGCACGGCTGCGTCGGGTCGCTCGGGTGGAAGCAGCCGAGGTCGCCGGAGACGAAGCCCTCGGACTCGCAGGTCTTGCCGCCGAAGTCGTCGCTGTCGCACTCCTCGCCCGGGTCGCGCACACCGTCGCCACAGAACGATCCGCTGCGGCAGAGGTTCGTGCCGATCCGGCACGGGCCGCCGTCGGTGGGGACGAGGCACTCGAGCTCGCCGCCCGCGAAGCCCTCGGTGACGCACGTGCGGTCGCCGAAGTCGCCGATGTCGCACTCCTCCTCGGGGTCGCGCTCGCCGTCGCCGCACTCGGTGTTGCCCGGTCGTCGGCAGTTCGAAAGGTCGAACGCGCAGTTCTCTCCCGGACCCGTCCTGCAGCCGATCTTGCCGCCGATGAACTCGGGAATGTTCGCGTCCGGGTCGAAGAAGTTCCCGATGTTCGTGCAGGTGGCGCCGCGGAGCTGGCCCAGGTCGCATTGCTCTCCGCGCTCGATGCGGCCGTTTCCGCACTCCGGCTCTTCCAGACAGTCGTCGAAGATGAAATCGCACGCGCCTTGTGGGTTGTTGGAGCAACGCAGCACGCCGCCCGTGAAGGACAGGTCGCCTCGATAGAACGTGCCGAGGTTCTCACACGTCGCGCCGCCGAGATCCGTGCCGTCGCAGACCTCGCCGAAGTCGCGCACGCCGTCCCCGCACTCGGACTCCCGCCGGCAGAGCGACTCGTCGAAGAAGCATTGGTCGTTGCACCGGAGCTCGCCGCCGATCCAGGGGCGTCCCGGCAGACTCCGACACGTCTGGTTGCCCAGGTCCCGCCCGTCGCATTCTTCTCCCGGCTGGCGCACGCCGTCGCGGTTGCAGCCCTCGCGGGGCTCCGGCGTCAGCACGTCGCCTTCGGTCGGCTCGCCGGGGTCCACCGGCCCTCCCTCGTCCACAAGGACGATCGAGCTGCCGCCGTTGCCCTGCACGCAGTCCTCGAACTCCGCGGGTGTGGGTGCGCCGTCGCAGATGGAAAGGGATGCTTCGCCGCGCGCGACGCGGATGAGCTGCTCCGCCGTGTAGCCCGCGTTGAGCAAGCGGGCGAGGATCTCGATCTTCTCCGCGGGAGAGGCGTTGGCGGCGACCGTGTCGCACAGGATCTGAATCAGCTCCGACTCCTCCGCCGCGCGCTCGAGGCCGGCGGCGGCTGCCGCGCCGGTGAACGCGTTCGTCGGGGTGCGCTGGGGCGTCTCGCCCCCGCCCTGCTTGCTCCGAATCGTCCCGTCGGCGTCGAGTCGGCCGGAGAGCGCGGCGCGCGCGATCTGTCGAAGCGTGTAGCCGCGGTCGACGGCGAGCAGGGTCGCGCGGAAGCCGGCGTCCTGGCTGCCGAGGAGGTCCGCGACGGCGTCGGCCAGCTCCTTCGACGTGAGCTCGCTCGACGGCTCGATGAAGGACTCGGGCAGGAGGACGTCCGCGATCTTCGTCCACTCGTCGCGCGTGCACGGCGGGGCCGGGCAGCGATCGGCGCCGTGACACGTGAACTCGATCTGGCCGCCGTCGCGGCCGCGCTCGAGGCACCAGACGAACTGCGGGTCGCCGCCCCCGGGGAAGAAGACGTTGCCGGTCAGGGTTCCGTCGTCTTCGTTCCACACGATCACCCAGCGCTGATCGCCCACGTCCTTGCTGAGGAGCATCCGCTTGCCGTCGACGGACGGCTGCACGCCCGAGGAGCGTCCGGCGACGCCGCCCTGGACGCGGGCGAGACCGCGGGGCGAGGTCGACGCGGCGCTCGCGGCCGGTGTCTCCTGGCGGGGCTCGAAGAACGACGTGGGCAGGCTCGCCTCCGCGATGAAGCTCCACTCGTCGGCGGTCGGGCAGGGGGCGAGAGGGCACGGGTCCGCCCCGGAGCAGGAGAAGCGGATCGAGCCCTCCTCGCGTCCCGCCTCGCTGCACCAGACGAAGCTCGGCGGGCCGCCGTCGGCCGCGAAGACGTTCCCGGTCACCGTGCCGTCGTCGGCGTTCAGCGTGATGGCCCAGCGCTGCGCCCCGACGTCCTTGCTGACCATGACCCGCATGCCGTCGGGGCTGATCTGCAGGCCGGACTGCGCGTCCGCGCCGGCGGGCGCCAGGATCGACGCCAGAAGGGCGGCAAAGAAGAGGAGGAGGGCGTCCGCCCCGGGCAGAAAAGACCGGAATTTCGCCATGATGCCATTTTGGAGAAGGTCCCGACGGTTGTCGTTCAGATTTGGTTCAAATCTGCCGCTACTCGAAGAACGACCGTTCGAATGCCCGTATTTCGGGAGTTTTGCCCATGCGCCCTCACACCCCGTCCGATCGTCTCCTCGTCACCGCTCTGGCTGCGGTCTGGGCCGTCTGCTTCGGGCTCACGGTGCGTGACCTGTGGCGGGGAACGGGCACGCCGCCGGTGTTCGTGGCCGCCCCCACGACCCTGGGGGGCGATCCGACGGTGCTCGGATTCGTCCCCGGTCCGCGGGGCGCTGCCGCGGGCCTGGCGCCGGGGGATGCGCTCGTGCGCTTCGGCTCGCGGGATCTCGCCGGTGTCGGGCCGATCGCGTTTCGCGGGATCGTGGCGGAGGAGACGACGCCGGGCCGGCCCGTGCGGGTGCGGTACGTGCGCGGGGGCTCGGTCGGCGCGACGGTGCTTCGCGCGGGGAGTCTCCGCCTGGATTGGCCGCTCGTGCCGACGTCGCTCGCGTTCGCGGCCGTCGCCCTGCTGCTGTTCCTGCGCGCACCGCCGTCGGAGGTCGTCCGCGCGTACGTCGTCGCCTCGATGGTCGGCGCGATCACCCTCGTCTCGCTGTTCGGTGCGGACACGGCCGAAGTCACCGCGTCGTTCGTCGTGACGCTCGTCGCGGCGTCTCTCGTGGGTCCGCTCGTCGTTCGCGCCGGGCTGCACTTCGTCGGCAAGGCCGGGAGCCGAGCGGCGCGATTCGGTCCGTGGGTCTTCGTTCTCGGTGGGATCCCGCACGTCGGCCGGATCTTCGCGACGCCCATCTCTCCCGATCTCGCGAACGTGCTCGTGTTCGTCGCGTCGGTCGCGTGGGGAGGGACCACGCTCTTCCTCGTGACGCGGTCGTATCGCGAACTCGAAGACGTCCCGCGTCGGCGGCTCCAGTGGATCGTGCTCGGTCTCTACGCGGGCTTCGTTCCGACGATGATCGCGGCGGCGGTGACGGCCGTGCGGCCGAGCTTTCTCTGGCTCTACGAGGACGCGCTCTCGGGCTTCATCGTCCTCCCGCTCTTCGTCGCGGTCGCGGTCTGGCGACACAATCTGTTCGACGTCGAGCGGTTGATCAGCGCGACCCTCTCGTACTCGGTGCTCGTCACGTGCGGCGTCGCGATCGGGCTCTCGGTCGTGCCCGTCCTCGCCGACGCGGCGGAGAACGTGCTGGGGCTCGACGCGGCGACCTCGTACGGGCTGCTCGGTCTCGCTCTGGCGAGCGTGGTCGTGCCCGTAGGCCGACGCATCTCCGGGTGGCTGCACGCGAAGTTCTTCCCCGAGAGCGGCGCGCTCGCCTCCGGCGTGTACGAGTTCCTCCGCGAGCTGAGTCGGTGCGACACGTTCGCGGAGCTCGCGCGGGTGAGCGGGACGCACCTCTCCACCGTGCTGCGCCCGCGGGTGTGCGCGATCTTCGCGCGAAGCGATGGGAAGCTCGTGTCCGCGTTCGTCCGTGGTCCGGCCGCGCCGTCCGCGATCCCGTGCGAGAGCCACGTCGCGCGCCTTCTCGTCGGAATCGGGCGCCCGCTCCGTCGCGGCGAACTCGACGCCGTGCCCGCCGCGGAGAGGGCGTGGCTCGACGTGTTGCGTTGCGAGGTGCTGGTCCCGGTGATTCACGACGGCACCCTGGCGGCCGTCCTCTCCCTCGGCCCGAAGCGCTCGGAGGCGCCGTATTCCGACGCCGATGTCGCGCTGCTCTCGGCGGTCGCCGCGAAGGCGGCTTCGGAGATCGATCGGCTCTCGGCGGGACGCGTGGGCGCGGCCGAGGTCGAGGCGCTGCGCGAGCGCCAGCGCCAGCTCGACGAGGATCTCCGCGCCGCGGCCGAGGTGCAGCGCAGCCACATGCCCGCGAGTCCGCCCCGCTTCGCGGACCTCGCGTTCGCCTGGCGGTTCGTTCCCTGCGAGGCGGTCGGCGGAGATCTGCTTCAGGTGCAACAGCTCGGCGAACGGTACGTCGCGTTCTGGATGGTCGATGTAAGCGGCCATGGCGTCGCAGCGGCGATGCTGTCGGTCTCGATCGCGGAGCACCTCGCGCCGGGTGCTGGTCTTCTCACCGAGGGCCGCGAGGGACGGGGCGAGCCCCGGTCGCCCGCGCGCGTGCTCGAGTCCCTCGACGAGCGCTATCCGATCGAGCGCAGCTCGAAGTTCTTCACGATCTTCTACGCGGTCTACGATCGGCGAACGCGGCGGCTGCGCTACTCCCGCGGTGGCCATCCCACGCCGATCCTCGTCCGCGCCGACGGATCGGTAGGCGTGCTCGAAGAGGGCGGCACGATCATCGGACTCGGCGGGCTGACTCCGTTCGAGGAAGGCGAGGTGACCGTCGGGGTCGGCGACCGCCTCTTCGTCTATACCGACGGCGTGACGGAGTACTCGAACGCGGACGACGAGATGTTCGGAGAGGCGCGGCTTCGCGGAACCCTGGTCGCGGAGCGTGCGGAGACCCTCGATGCGGAATGCGCGTGCGTCCTCCACGCCGCCGCGAGCTTCGCCGCCCCGGCTCCGGCTCTCGACGACGTCACGGTGTTCGGCGTCGAGTTCCGCGAGGAGCCCGCGGCTCGCATCGCACCGACCGCGGATACGACGGCGGCCCCCGCCGCGTAGCGGCCGCCCTGCGATCCGTCGGGCGGGTCGCTCGGCAACCGACGACCATCGAGGGGCTCCGGTCGCCCCGGAGCCGCCAGATCGGCGACGTGGTGGACGTCGGTGGCGACGACCGAGACGAGGCCCGCGCTCGCCGCACGCGATTCGCCGTGCGACGGGCGTCCGCCGGCTCGTGCGTCAGCGTCCGGGCACGAGTCCTCCGAGCCCGACCGCGCCCGCGGGAGCATCCCGCGGCGCGATGTTCCCTTCGAGCGAGCAGCCCTTCGGCCAGCGGTCGGGCGCGTAGTGCGGGAACCTGGTGCGCGCGTCTTCGGGATCGCGCTCGACGATCTCGCCCGTCGTGATGTCCTTCAGGAACAGCTTCCTCTCCGGCTCCTCCATCTCGTAGCGGGGGTACGGGCTGCCGCAGTTCGACGGCGCCGGCACGTACGACGGATCCGTCACCTCGATGCGGTAGGTCTGGCAGCCGGGTGCCGGGCACGCGTAGTAGGTCTCGTCGTCGGCGACGTCGGGGCACGCCGGATCGTCGTTCGCGCCGCCCGTGCACGAGCCCAGCGGCGAAGGACCGACCGGGTTGGGCAGATCCTGGACGACGTTCAGGAAGAGGAGGCCGCGCTCGGCGTCGTAGTAGTACTTGTCGACTTCGGGCGAGCCATCGGGGCGCGTGAGCTCGTCGATCGACGCGGCGGGCTGCAGCGTCTCCTTCGGATAGATGCAGGCGGGGACGCCTTCGGCGTCGGTCGCCTCGACCGACGGGGCCGGGCACCCTCCCGGCGGAACCGCGGTGACGCCGTTCGCCGGACATCCCGTCACCGGGTCGAGGTTCCGGCGGTTCGGGTCGTCGAGGTTGATGCACACCTGGCCCTCGTAGCGGTTCTCGAGCCAGTTCCAGTACTGCTGCAGCATGGGGTCGCGTCGGTCGACGTTGCCGCCGCCGTAGGACTTGTAGCCGCGGGTGATCTGGAACGGCGCCGTGCCGGCGGGATGCGGCTGGCCCGGATCGGCCGACGTGTAGCAGAGCCCCAGCCGCACGTGGAACGGATTCGTCTCGCTCACGCCGGGCTTCACGACGTCGAGCACGCCGACCGTGACCGTCTTGGGCAGCCCGGCCTCGGTGCGACCGGTCGCGGGATGCGCTTCGACGGTGTAGCCGTAGCCACTCGCCACCTTGGGCTCCCACACGCCGAGCCCGTTGCGGCTCTCGAGCGTCATCGTCGGATGCTTCCCGAACTCGGTCGACGACTTCGCGAACGTGAGGTCCTGCCAGTGCTGGCTCACGTCGTTCGGCTTCGGGAAGAGGGCGGAGAGCTCGAGCGTCGCATAGTGTCCGGGGGAGATGAGCGACGTCGGGCGGTCCTCCACCACCGTGTCCTGCGCGCCCTCGGCGAGGCACTCGTCGACCGAGCCCTCCGACGCGTTGAACATGAGGTTGTTCAGCGAGATCGCGAACGCGTCGTGGATGCGGTCGCCGTTCTCGTCGACCACGACGTAGCCCGTCAGGCTTCCGTCGAGATCGAGCAGCGCGGTGTT
>JAUIFY010000131.1 GCA_030430245.1 bacterium
CGAAGGTCGTGTCGCCCCCCCAGTCTTCGGGGACGAGACCGTTGTCGGCCAGCCCTTGCTTGACCTTCTCGAGGTCCGCATCGGGTCGATCGATCTTGTTCACCGCGACGATGATCGGCACCTCGGCCGCACGCGAGTGGTTGATGGCCTCCACGGTCTGGGGCATCACGCCGTCGTCGGCCGCGACGACGAGAATCACGATGTCCGTGACCTTCGCCCCGCGAGCGCGCATGGACGTGAACGCTTCGTGGCCCGGAGTGTCGAGGAAGGCGATGCGCCGTCCATCGACCTCGGTCGTGTAGGCACCCATGTGCTGGGTGATACCGCCCGCCTCGCCGTCGGCGACGCGGGCTTCGCGAATGTAGTCCAGGAGCGACGTCTTTCCGTGGTCGACGTGTCCCATGACGGTCACGACCGGGTCGCGCGGCTGCGGCTCTCCCTTGGTCTCCTCCGCCTCGGTGCCCTCGATCTCCTTCTCGGCGTCGAAGGCGACGTTCTCGACCGTGTAGTCGAACTCCGAGGCGACGAGGGTCGCGTGGTCGACGTCGAGCACGTGGTTCATCGTCGCCATCACGCCCATTTCCATGAGCTTCTTCGTGACCTCGCTCGCCTTCAGACCCATGGCCTTGGCGAGATCGCCGACGGTGATGCCCTCCTGGATCCGAACCTGGCGCTTGCGCGCGGACGGGGTCGTGATCTCGGTGCGACGTTGCTCCTTGCCGGGGGCCGCGCGCTTCTTCTGCGGCTTGCGGCCCATGCGACCGCCCATGCGCTCGCCGAACGGATCGAACTGTCCCGGCTTGCGGATGACCCGCTTCCCCTTGCGACGGCGCGGACCATCGTCGCCCGCGGGGGCCTCGCCGACCGGACCCGGACCGGGCCCCGCGGCGGCTCGGCTGGGGCGCGGTGGCGGCTCGGTCTTCTTCAGGTCGATCTTGCCGAGGACCTGCACCCGACGCATCCCGTCGTCGAGACTGGGAGCCGAGGGGTCGATGTGGGGCGCGGGTCTGGTCGGGGTCGTCTCGGCCGGGGGCGCCTCCTCGGCGGTCGGTGCTGCCGCGGCCGGCGCCTCGCTCGGGGTCTCCGCGGGCTCGTCGGCGGGCGCGTCCCCGGTCGCGACCGGCTCGGCCGCGGGGGGTTCCGCCGCGGCCGCCGGCTCCTCGACCACCGGCGGAGCCTCCGGTTCGGGCTCGGGAAGGTCGAGCAGGGCTGCGTCGTCCGATGCGCTGGGCTCGTCGCCCATCATCGGAGCGGGGGCGGCCGCCTCCGGCTCGGGAGGCAGGAGCCCGTCGTCCGCCGGGCTGCTCGGCGCGGCCGGGGGAAGGTCCGGCAGGTCGAGCAGGCTTCCGTCGTCGAGGCTGCCCTCGTCGGCCGCCGGAGTCTCGGTTCGCTCGATGACCTCGACCTTCTTTCGGCGACGGCGAATCACGTTCGTGCGAACGCGCGCCTCCACGATCCGCTCGCGGGTCTTTACCTCGCCGTCGGCGTCGCGCTCCGTGACGACGCGCTCGCCGACCACACGCTCTTCACCCACGCGGATGGATGCCTCCGAGCCCCGACCGACTGCCGCCTGGACGCGTGCGAGGTCCTCGTCCGCGAGACTGCTCTGCGAACGCTTCCCCGTGATGCCCAGTTCCTCGATTCTGGCGAGGAGCTCCTTCGTCGGCAGCCCCCATTCCTTCGCCAGTTCGTGGATCCTCTTGGCCATAGTTCCTCGGTCCCTCTCCGGTTCATCCGCCGAGCCCGGCCGCGGCGACGAGCGCCACGCGAGCCTCGCGGGCGACGCGAGCACGCAATCCCGGCACGAGCTTCTTTCGTGCGACGAACTTGCCCGCGCAATCCGCGGACGGATGCAGGTAGCTACCCCGGCCACCCGTCGGCCGCCACTCCACGCCTCCATTCGAGGCCAGAGCGAAGCGGCGAAGCTCCGCCCCGGGCGCACGTCTCCCGCAGCCCGCGCAGGTGCGGACGGGAACGTGGCGCGCGTGGCGCCTGCGCACGAGTCGGCTCAAGCCTTCTCCCCTTCCGCCTCGACCGGCGGCTTTTCCTCCGCGACCACGTCGGTCGACTCCGCCGGCGTGTCGATCACCGCTCCGTCGTCGTCCGCGGCGCCGTCTCCCTCGAGCGCGAGCCCCTCGGCCAGCGCCTGAGCCGCTTCGGCCTCGGCCCGCGCCGCGGCCTCCGCCTCGAGCTTCTTCAGCTCCTCTACGTGAGGGATCGCGGCGTCGACGATCGCCTGCGCGCGGCCCGCGTCGATGCCCTCCACTTCGGCGAGCGTCTCGACCGACGACTGAGCGACCTCTTCGGCCGACTTGAAGCCGTGTTGCATGAGCAGCTCGGCCGTCACGTCGCTCACCGCGGGAATCCCCGTCAGCGACGCACGCGACTGCCGCACCTCCTCGTCGGCCTCCGACTCTCCACGCACGTCGAGCCGCCAACCGGTGAGGCGCGACGCGAGCGTGACGTTCTGCCCCTTCTTGCCGATCGCGAGTGAGAGCTGATCGTCGGGGACGATCACCTCCATGGAATGCTCGTCTTCGTCGAGGATGATCTTCGCGACCTTGGCCGGCGCGAGTGCGCGACAGACGAACTCCGCCGGGTCGGCCGTCCAGTGGATGATGTCGATCTTCTCGCCGCGCAGCTCCTGTACGACGGCCTGCACGCGGGTTCCCCGCATGCCGACGCACGCGCCCACGGGGTCGACGTCGCGATCGTGCGAAACGACGGCGATCTTCGCCCGGCCGCCCGGCTCGCGCACGGCCGCCTTCACCTCGACGATGCCCTCGTAGATCTCGGGCACCTCCTGGCGGAAGAGCTCGATCAGGAGGTTCGGGTGCGTACGGCTCAGGATGATCTGCGGTCCCTTGGCCGTGAGGTCGACGTCGTAGATGTAGGCCCGGATCCGGTCGCCCTGGCGGTAGCGCTCGCGCGGGATCTGCTCGCGCTCGGGAAGGATCGCGTCGGTGCGGCCGAGATTCACGATGATGTTCTTGCGCTCGAAGCGCTGAACGATCCCGGAGAAGATCTCGCCCTTGCGGTCCTTGAACTCGTTGTAAATGATCTCGCGCTCGGCGTCGCGGACCTTCTGGATGATGGCCTGCTTCGCCGCCTGGGCACCGATGCGACCGAAGTCGCTGCGTGGGAGCTTGGCGAGGAACTCGTCGCCGACCTCGGCCTCCTCGTCGTAGCTCTTGCGTGCCGTGTCGAGGGTGATCTCCGAGAGCGGATCGATGACCTCGTCGACGACGCGCTTGATCTCGAAGAGCTCGACCTCGCCGATGTCCTGGTTGTACTGCGCTTCGATCTGACGCTCGGCCCCGAGCATCTTGCGCGCAGCCTGGACCATCGCGCTCTCGACCGCCTCGATCACGACGTCGCGGTCGATCTGCTTCTCTTTGCTGACTTGTTCGATGACGCGCCCGAGCGGAAGCTCCATCTTCGTTCCTCAGTCTCGCTCGCCGCGCAGGTCGCGGGCGAAGTCATGCTCGTATCGGGCCTTCTCGATCAGCCCGTACGGTACGGAAAGGCGGCCATGGGAGCGGTCGTCGATCTCGATGTCGTCGTCGCTCGCGGCGAGCAGCACGCCAGAGAAATTGCGCGCCCCGCCCGCTTCGTCGAGGGCGGTCGTCGTGCGCACCGACACGGTCTTGCCGCAGAACCGAACGAAGTCGGCCTGGTTCTTGAGAGGCCGGTTCACGCCCGGCGACGAGCACTCGAGGGTGTAGCCCGTGGGGACGGTGTCGTTCGCGTCCAGCAGGTCGCCCACCTCGCGGCTCACGCGCGCGAGATCGTCCACGGTGATGCCCCCCTCGCGGTCGAGGATCAGACGCAGGACGCTCCTCCCCCCGGCCGGCGCGAACTCGACGTCGACCAGCTCGAGTCCGTGCGCCTTCGCGACGGGCTCGACGAGCCCCGCCACCGCTTGTGGAACCTGTTCGCTCAACATTTTCTCTTTGTTTCCCGAGGCCGGGCTGCGCGTTCCGCAAAGCGGACGCCACAAACAAAAAAAGCGGGCGAGAGGCCCACTTTTCGACGGCCGAAGGTCGGAATGCTTTAGCACGCACGTCGCGAACCGACAACTCCCCGGAATATGGAGGGAAACGCGAACCGGGTCCGGCCCCGGCCGCCGCTCACTCGTCGATGTCGTGCAGGGTCGTGAGCTCGACGATTTCGATGCTCTTTCGACCATTTGGCGTCTGGACGGCGACCTCGTCGCCGACCGCCTTGTTCAAGAGCGCCTGCCCGATGGGAGAGCTGATCGAGATGGTGGGCGTCCCGCTCTCGACCTCTTCCGGAAAGACGATGCGATACTCGGCCTCGTCTCCCGAATCGACGTCCTCCACGGTGACGCGGCTGCCGTAGGACGCCCGATCGCGCGGGATCCGTGTCGGGTCGTACATCGACAGCTCGCCGAGGCGGTCGCGAATCTGCGCCATGCGCGCCCGCACGAGGCCCTGCCGGTTCTTCGCGGCGTCGTACTCCGCGTTCTCTCGGAGATCACCGTGCGCGCGCGCCTCCTCGAGGCGCTTGGGAAGCTCCTGGGACATCTCCTGCTGGAGCGCGGCGAGCTCCTCCTTGAGCTTCAGGACGATCGGTAGCTCTTTCATTTCTCTCCAGCTCAGCCACCGCCGACCAGCTGCCGGGCCTCGGCGGCATGTTCCGACCCCGAGTAGGAGGAGACCGAGGCCGAGAACATGCCCTCGACCTCGTCGCGGAACGGGATCTCTCCGGTCAGGTACCAGTACATCAGAGAAGCCCCCAGCCCAACGCCGATCAAGAACCGTATCATCCGTCCCCGCCCCCACACGCGCGTTCCGCACGCGTGACATCATGATCTCGCGTCGCCTCGCTGCCTCCGGGTGCGTCGGGATACGAGCGCCGGGCGACCCCTCGTCGTCATGAGAATCCTAGACGTTCTGCTGGCGGTTCTCTACCCGCCGTCGTGCGCGCACTGCCGCCGGCCCCTGCGGCGGGCCGGGGCGGCGCGCCTGTGTCCGCCGTGCCGTCGTTCGCTGGGAGCGATCGTCGCTCCGTGTGCGCGCTGCGCGGAGCCGGGCGCGGCGCCCGTCTGCGAGACGTGCGCGTCCCGACCTCCCGCGTTCAGGCGCGCGTTCGCGCTGTTCCCGTACCGGGACGGGGGCGTCTTGGCCGAGGCCCTCACCCGCTGGAAGTACCACCGCCGTGCCGACGTGGGGGCCGCGCTGGTGCGTCTCTTCGCCGAGGAGGCTCCGCTCCTTCCGTCGTGCTACGACCTCGTCGTGCCGGTTCCCCTTCATCCGTCGAAGCTCGGGCGTCGCGGGTTCAATCAGGCAGGCCTGCTGGCGCGTGGGCTGTGTCGGGCGCGGCCCGAGACCGGCCGACTGGCCCCGACCGCACTCCGCCGGCGCCGGACGGGAGTCCAGGCGCGTCTCGCTCGCCCGGGTCGGCGGGCGAACGTGCGCGGCGCCTTCCGGGCCCCGGGAGACCTGACCGGTGCGCGCGTCCTGTTGATCGACGACGTCCTGACGACGGGGGCGACGGTCGATGCGTGCGCGCGCGAGCTGCGGCGGGCGCGCGCGGCAGCCGTCGACGTTCTCGTGCTCGCGCGCACCCCGCGCCCGGAGTCGCGGCGGTGACCGACCGCACCACGTGGTCCGAGCGCCACGAGCGCGGCGCGCCGACCTCTCCGCCATCGCCGTTCGTGCGCGAGCGCGCGCGGGCGATCGCTGCGCGCGCGCCGCGATCGCGTGCACTCGATCTCGCGTGCGGCTCGGGTCGGCACGCGTGGCTCCTCGCGGAGCTGGGCTTCCAGACGATCGCGCTCGACTTCGCGATACCGGCGCTGCGTCGGGTCCGCGACCGGGAGCCTCGTGTCTTCGCCGTCGCCGCCGACGCCACCCGGCTCCCGTGGGCCGAGGGGTGCTTTGACCTCGTGGTCCAGACGTGCTTTCTCGAACGCGCCCTCTTCCCGGCACTGGCCCGTCTGCTGCGGCCCGGGGGCGTCCTCGTCGTCGAGACGTTCGCGTTGGCCCAGTTCGAGGCGACGGGGCATCCGCGGCGGGAGTTCTGCGTGGCGCCCGGCGAGCTTGCCCGTCTTTGTGGATCCGACGGGGCCGGGCTGGAGATCCTCGCCGCGGAGTCGGCGAACCGGGGGGACGACCGACATCCTCGTCACCTCGATGCGGTCGAGGCGCGTCGGCCTTGAGTTTCGCGGCCATCCTCCCCATAAGAGATTGCCCATCCGTAAGGCAGAAGGGCGGCCCTCCGTTCTCATGAATCTCGGCACCCCCATATCGGGCCGTGGATCGAATCACGAACCGATACCGAGCGCGTCCACGGCGCCTCGGGAGGCCGCCCTCCGCCGGGCGGCACACGGATCGAATGCCGGAGGCCCGCCATCGACGTGAAGCGAAAGCATGGGTCCGGTCGGGCCGCAGAGGTCCGCGCACTGCGCGAGCGCGGCGAGCTCCACCGAATCGTCGATCTCTTCGGCAGCATCGACGAAGGCGGGACGGAGGATTGGGAGGATCTCGATCTCGTCCTCGAGCTGGCGCGGACCTACTCGCTCCTGGGCAACGAGGCGCGTGTCGAGCAGTTCTTCCTGCGCTGCGTCGAGCTGAACCCCCGTCGCGCCGCCCTCTACCACTGCCAGATCGGATGGTACTTTCAGCGGAAGAAGCGCTGGGCCCGTGCGCTGACCTGGTACGACCGCGCCCTCGAGACGTTTGCGGGCTATCACCTCTGCCTCTTCCGAAAGGGCTACTGCCTCGAGCGCCTGCACCGGCCCCGCGCGGCCGTCGACGCGTTCGCCGCGGCCGACGAGTCGTACGGCGCGTCTCCGAGCGAGCAGCAGGAACGCGGCCGCGGCATTCAGATCCAGGTTCTCTTCCATCTCGCGCGCAACCTTCGCGAGGTCGGCGACACCGAACGCGCGCGCTCGGCGCTCGACCGCTGCGCGCATCTCGACGACCGCCCGGGAGAACGCGTGATCCGCAGCGAGCACCGGCTCGCCAGCTACGGCGAGACCTATCTGCGCGACGAGAACCACCAGGCGGCGATCCGTTGCCTCGAGGAAGCGCGTGGCCTCGATCCGAACTCCTCCGTCATCTGGGAGCGACTCGGTCGCGCGTACGAGCAGGCGGGGCGGCTCGAGGACGCCGAGGCCGCCCTCCGCCGGTCGACCGAGCTCGCCAAGGGCGAGGTGGCGCTCGTCGCGTTGGGATCGTTCCTCCGCCGGGCCGGGCGCCTCGCGGAAGCGGGGGAAGTCCTGACCAGCGCGCTCGAGCGACATCCGCGCGGCGAGGTCCAGATTCGCATGGAGCTCGCCGAGCTCCAGATCGCTCTGCGCCGCCCCCGGTCGGCGCTGGAGGAGCTGGAGCGACTCGCTGGAGGACGCGTGCCCCCGGGCTCGACCCTCGCGGCGGCCGTCGAATCCCGCATCGCCGAGGTGCTGATCGACCACGGCCAGCTCTCTCGCGCGCTGCCCTACCTCCGCGCGGCGGCCGAACAAGAGGCAGCGGGCGAGCACGAGAAGACCAGGCTCGAGCAGCTGCTCGAGCGGATCGAGGCCCCCGACGCTCCTGCAGTCGAGAGCGCGAGCATCGTCGACGAGCCGCTTCCCGACGACCTCTCCCGCATTCTCGGTCGAGAGCGCCCCCGCATCGAGGGCCGGATCGCGAGCTACTTCGCCGACCGCGGCTTCGGATTCATCGCGCACGGCGACGCCGGCGAGACGGTCTTCTTCCACGTGAGCCACTGCGAGCTCCGCAGCGGGGAGGCGCTCGGCGCGGGCCAGGACGTGTCGTTCGTCGTGGGCGTGAACCAGCGCAACAAGCGCCCGCAGGCCGAGAAGGTTCGCCTGCGACCGGCTTCGTAGCGGCGGCTATCCGCGATACCAGGCCGCGAGCCTCGCGGGCGACGCGCCGACGAAGAACGCGAGGCGTAGCGCCCACATCAGGGCGATCGTCCGATAGACCCCGTGGCTCTCCCACCGGCGACCCGAGGTCGACACGCGTTCGCGGAGACACGCCACGGAGCCCTCGCGCTTCAGCCGACGGCTGATCGCGATGTCCTCCATCAGCTCGATGGGCTCATAGCCGCCGATGCGCTCGAAGACGTCGCGGCGCACGAAGATGCCCTGGTCGCCGGTGTAGATCCTCGACCACCTGGAGCGCACGTTCATCGCTTCGCCGACCACGCGGAGCATCGGATGGCGTCCGCGGAGGTCGACGTCGAAGCGCCCGCCGACCGCCCCGCTCGCGATGGCGTCGCCGATGGCGGCGCTCCAGCCCGCTGGGAGCCACGTGTCCGCGTGAAGGAAGAGAAGAACGTCCCCCCTCGCCAGGGTCGCCCCGGCGTTCATCTGCGCCGATCGTCCGGGCGCCGCCTCCACCACGCGCACGCCCAGGGCCCGCGCCCGGGCGCAGGTGTCGTCACGACTGCCGCCGTCGACGACGACGATCTCGTGCCCGGCGTCGAGGCCGACGCGGCGCAGCGCGGCCTCGATCTCCGCACCCTCGTCGCGCGCCGGAACGACGACCGAGATGCGGACGCGACGCGGCGACGGCCGGTCGACCCTCGTCATCGACCGTCGGAGGCCGTCACGGCGTCGCTCTTCGAGCCGGCGCCCACCAGATCCGCCACCGAGCTGCAGCCGCGCGCTTGCAGCTCGCGGTCGAGCCCGCGTGCCAATCGTGCGGCGAGAAACGGGCCCTCGTAGATCATCCCCGTGTAGAGAGCGACGAGGTCTGCACCGGCGGCGAGCTTGTCGAGGACGTCATCCAGCGTGAAGACACCGCCGACGCCGATGATCGGAACGTCCGGCCCGACGACGAACCGCATCCGTGCGAGGATCCGATTCGCGCGCTCGGCCAGAGGCGCTCCGGAGAGGCCGCCCGCCTCGGCGGCGTGCTCGCTGCGCAGTCCGTCGCGCGCGAGCGTCGTGTTCGTCGCGATGAAACCGTGGGCTCCGGCGGAGAGCGCCGACGCGCAGAGCTCGGCGATCCCGTCCTCCGCGACGTCGGGGGCGATCTTCACGACGACCTTCGGCGCGCTGACCCCGAGGCCGAGAAGTGCCAGCTGCCGGCGCACGGCCTCCACGAGGTGCCCGAGGCGTCCGGGCTCCTGTAGGTCGCGGAGGCCGGGTGTGTTGGGCGAGCTGACGTTGATCGCGACGTAGTCGGCGTGGCGCCCGAGCTGGCGCGTCGATTCCCGATAGTCGTCCAGCTCCGCCGTCGCGTCGCCGACGCGCGCTCGGGAGCCTCCGATGTTGATCCCGATCGGGATGCGCGGTCGCGCTCGCATCGCTTCGGTGAGCCGCCCCGCCACCTGCGCCGCGCCGTCGTTGTTGAATCCGAGTCGGTTCACGATGGCGCGGTCCTCCGCCAGTCGGAACATTCGCGGCGTCGGGTTCCCGGGCTGCGGAAGCGCGGTGACCGTGCCGAGCTCGGCGAAGCCGAAGCCCAACGCCGGCCAAAGGTGCGGCGCCACCGCGTTCTTGTCGAACCCGGCGGCGAGTCCGATGGGGTTCGGGAAGCGCAACCCGAGGAGCCGCCGCTCGAGGCGCGGCGACGTCGGGGGAACGGCCCGCAGGCCGGCGCGCGCCGCGACGGCGAGCGCTCTTCCCGCGGAGTGGGCCGCCCACACCGCGTGATGATGAGCCCGCTCCGGGTCCAGGCGGAACAAGAGCGGTCGGACCCGCGTGTAGGCGTTGTCGGTCACCCCTCCAGCAGAGGGTCCAGCCGTCCCGCGCGCTCCAGCGCCGAGAGCTCGTCGTAGCCGCCGATCGATTCCTCTCCGATGAAGATCTGCGGCACGGTCCGTTGGCCCGTGACCTGCGCGAGCCGCGCCCGCTCCTCGTGGTCTCCCGTCACGTCGATCTCCGTGAACGATACGCCCTTCTCGTCCAGCAGCCCCTTCGCGGCATGGCAGTACGGGCAGTAGGGAGTCGTGTAGATCTTGACCGGCGGCATCCTGTCTCTTTCGTAGAGGTTCGCCCGACCTGCGGCAAACGGGCTCGACTGGAGGAATCGTGACCGAATTCGACGATCTCGTAGGGGTGATGGCGCGGCTGCGCGCTCCCGATGGGTGTCCCTGGGACCGGGAACAGACGCACGCGTCGATCCGCAAGTACGTGATCGAGGAGGCCTACGAGGTGGCCGAGGCGATCGACCACGGCGATCCGCACGAGCTCTGCACCGAGCTCGGGGATCTCCTGCTGCAGGTGGTCTTCCACGCCCGAATGGCCGAGGAAGCCGCCACGTTCTCCGTCCGCGACGTCTGCCGGGCCGTCGTCGACAAGCTCCGGCGCCGCCACCCCCACGTCTTCGGCGACGTCGGGGTCCGCGACGCCGCCGAGGTCTCGAAGAACTGGGAGGAGATCAAGGCGGTCGAGCGGGGGCCCGACGCGTCGGTGATCGACGGAGTCCCGCGCGCCCTCCCCTCCTTGCAGCGGGCCGAGCGGATCGCCGAGAAGGCCTCGCGGGTCGGGTTCGACTGGCCGGGCCCCGAGCCCGTGCTCGAGAAGCTCGACGAGGAGCGGGCGGAACTCGCCGAGGCCCTGGCCGGCGGGGATCCGGAGCGCATCGGCGACGAGATCGGGGACCTGCTGTTCACGGTAGCGAATCTCGCGCGAAAGCTCGACCAGGAGCCCGAGGCGCTGCTGGGCCGGGCGGTCGACCGTTTCGATCGGCGGTTCCGGCAGGTGGAGGCGACGGCCCGGGCCGCGGGCGAAGACCTCCGCGGGCTGGGGGCGCCGGCCCTCGAGGCCCGCTGGCAGGCGGCCAAGAAGAGCCTCGCCGCTGCCGAGGCCAAGAGCGTTTGACCCGGCCGTCGCGGATCGTTAGGGAACTCGGGATCCAACGAGGAACCCAATGGCCAATCACCCATCAGCATTGAAGCGTCACCGTCAATCCGTGAAGCGGGCCGCCCGCAACCAGGCGATCCGATCCAACGTGCGGAGCTCGGTGAAGAAGGTCCGGGCCCTCGTCCAGGCGGGCGACAAGGACGGCGCGAAGAAGGCCGTCGTCCAGGTCCAGCGCACGCTCGACAAGGCCGTCACCAAGGGCGTCCTGCACCGCAAGAACGCCTCGCGCCGGGTCGCCCGGCTCTCGCGTCACGTCGACGCGCTGAGCTGAAGCAGCATCTGCTCGAGCCCGGCTGCGGCGTCTCCCCGGCCGGTCTTCGCCGCGACGTCGACGCGACCCAGCTGGCGGAGCGCGCGCACCAGCTCGCCCCGGCGGAAGTTTCTGGCTCGGGGCACCACGAAGTAGCCCCGTCCGCCGCCGAAGGCCTTGATCGCCGAAGACTCGTCCAGGCCGGAATCGAGCAGCGCACGGGCGCGCAGGAGGGAGCGCAGCTCGCCCGCGAGCTGCCCGACCAGGACCTCCGGACGCTCTCCCTGGGCGAGGGACCGCCGGAGCTCGGCGATGGCACGGGAGATCCGGCGCTCGCGCAGCGCGCCCTCCAGCGCGAAGGCCGTGAGCGCTCGCTCTCCGCCCAAGCTCTGCAGCACGTGCCGGGGCTCGAGCTTCTGGTCGGCGTAGCGCAGCGAGAGCTTGTCGAGCTCGTTCACCATCCGTGACGTGTCGTCCTGGATGAAGTCCACGAAAACCGTGAGCGCTTCGCGGGTGAGATCGACGGAGCGCTCCCTGGCCAACGCCGCCGCGGCCTCCAGGAGCTCGGCCCGGGACCGGCTCCCGTCCCGCTTCGAGCCGCCACCCAGAACCTCGACGTCGCCGTGCTTCTTCAGGGCCGCGAAGAGCGTCTTGCGCATGTCGGGCGCCTCGCTCGCCACCACGAGGTGCGTCTGCGGCGGGATCTCTTCCAGCAGCGCCGCGACGCCCTTCTGCGCGTCTTCCTTGAGCTTCTCGGGCTGCCGCAGGGCCACGAAGCGGGTGCCCGCGAGGGGAAGCGTCTTCACCGCCACCGCGATCGCCTCCAGGTCGGTGCGGTCTCCGTAGAGCGTCTCGGCAGCGCCGAACGCCGGTGGATCTCCGACCGCCTCCGTCTGTAGGGCGGCGAGGCGGTCCCGGACGAGATAGGGGTCTCCGACGAGCAGGCGGGCGCGACCGCCCTTCGCCGCCTTGGGCTCGGCGGGGCCCCTCCCGCCGGAGCCCTGTCGCTTGGGGCTCAGAAGTCCTCCACCATCGCGTTGTAGACGTCGCGGGACATGTTCTCGAGAACCCGCTCGATGGCCTCGTCCTTCTGCGACTCGGAGAGCTGCACGTCGGTCAGCTGCGCGAGGTTGCCGGCGTTCAGGGTCGACTGCTCTTGGAACTGCGAGGACTGGACGACGACCGTGCCCGGGACCGCGCCGAAGGAGTCGCTCTCGCGCAGGTTCGTCACGCGCCACACGATCGTATCTCGACGCGGATCGCGCAGCGACGCGGACAGCGTCATGATCGTCTCGTACTGCAGGGCTTCGTCCGCGTTCGAGAAGGCGATCGGCCGGTAGTGGAGGGACTGGATCACGCCTTCGAGAATCACCTCGGCCTGGTCGTCGCGCACGAGCTCGAAGTTGCCCCGCCGAAGGATCTCGTTCTCGAGCGCGTCCCGCACCGAGTTCTCGAGGCCTGGTCGCCGGCTCTGGTTCGTGAACGGCGCCACGTGGAGCTTGGTCCCGCCGCCGGGCAGCAAGGTCGCTTCCCCGGGAAAGTTGTACCCGCACCCGCAGAGCGCGAGAGCCATCCCTATCGCGAGCCAGCGGCCCATCCTCCTACCTTCCTCTCGGCGGCCGTCGGGTCAAGCGACGACGTTCACCAGGCGCCCCGGCACCACGATCACCTTTCGCACCTCCCGGCCGCCCACGAGCTCCCTGACCTTGTCGTTGGCGAGGGCCTGCTCCCGCAGCGCGTCGTGGTCCGCGTCGCGAGGCACGACGAGCCGATCGCGGACCTTGCCGTTCACCTGCAGCGCGATCTCCACGGTATCCTCGACCAGCGCCGACTCGTCCCAGCTCGGCCAACCCGCGTCGAAGACCGAGCCCTCGCCGCCGAACCACGAGTGGAACTCTTCGGCGAGGTGCGGCGCGAATGGCGCGAGCAGGCGGCACACGGTCCACCCCGTCGCGCAGAGCAGCGTCGACGCTTGGTCGGCCGAGGAGCGAACCTTCTGCGCCTCGTTCAGGAGCTCCATCAAGGCCGCGATCGCGGTGTTGAAGGCGAAGGCTTCGGTGTCGGCCGTCACGCGCTTGATCGTCACGTGCACCCGGCGCCGCAACGCCTGCTCCGCGTCGTCGAGACCTTCGGCGGTGTGCAGAACCGCGTCGAGGCCGTCGCTCCCCAGCCGGGCGCGCTCGGCGGCGATCCGCTCGCGCTCGGAACCGAACAGACCCACGAGACGGTTCAGGAATCGCTCGGCGCCCCCCACCCCTTCGTCGCTCCACTCCATGTTGTTCTCCGGCGGAGCGGCGAAGAGAAGCGTGATGCGCGCCACGTCGGAGCCGTGCTCGCGGATGAACGGCCCCATCGCAACGCCGTTGCCGGCGCTCTTGCTCATCGTGACGGGCCCGCTGAGCGCCGTCCACGAGCCTCCCTTCGAGACCAGTGTGTGGCTGCCCTCCTTCAGCTTGGCGCGCATCTCATCGGGCGACAGCGCCTCGGGGGACAGCCCGAGGCTCTTCTGGAGCTCCTCGGGCGGCACGAGCTTGCCGCCGCTCGTCGCGGTCAGGGGTGTCGCGACGCGGCGCTGCACCATGCCCTGCGTGAACAGCGCTCGGAACGGTTCGTCTTCGGGCACGAGCCCCTCGTCGTAGAGAACCTTCGTGACGAACCGCGAGTACAGCAGATGCAGAATCGCGTGCTCGACGCCGCCGATGTACTGGTCGACCGGCATCCACCGCCGGATCGCGTCGGAGGACCAGATCGCCTGCTCGTTTCGTGCGTCGACGTAGCGCAAAAAGTACCAGGACGAGTCGACGAACGTGTCCATCGTATCCGTGTCCCGCAGCGCGGGCTCTCCGGTCTCGGGGTCCGTGGCGTTCACGAACGCGTCGCTGGATGCGAGCGGCGATTTGCCGTGCGGCAGGTAGTCGTCGATCTCGGGCAGCCGGACGGGCAGCTCGGATTCCGGCACGGGCACGACCGTCCCGTCGGCCCGATGCAGCATGGGAATCGGAGCGCCCCAGTACCGCTGGCGGCTCACGAGCCAATCGCGCAGACGGTACGTGACGGTCGCCTTGCCGACGCCGCGTTCCTCGAGCCACGCGGTGATGGCGCGGCCCGCTTCGCGATTGCCCTGCCCGTCGTACGCGCCCGAGTTGACCATGACGCCGTCGTCGGTCCACGCTTCGTCGGGCTCTCCGGCGGCCGTGGCGGCGTCCGCGCCGATCACGGTCCGGATCGGCAGCGACATCCGCCGCGCGAACTCGAAGTCGCGCGTGTCGTGCGCCGGGACGGCCATGATGGCGCCCGTCCCGTAGCCGGTCAGGACGTAGTCGGCGATCCAGATCGGGATCTCGTCGCCGTTCACCGGATTCACGCACGAGGCTCCGATCGGAACTCCCGTCTTCTCGCGTTCGAGGCTCTGGCGGTCGATCTCGCTCTTGCGGCCTGCCTGCTCGACGTACGCGTCCACCTCCGCCTTGCGGTCCGGCGACGTGAGCGCGGACACGAGCGGATGTTCCGGGGCCATCACCAGGAACGTGGCCCCGAAGAGCGTGTCGGGGCGCGTCGTGAACACGGTGATCGACTCGTCGCGATCCTTGACGCGAAACTCGACCTCCGCCCCCTCGCTTCGTCCGATCCAGTTGCGCTGCATCGCGCGCACCTTTTCGGGCCAGTGCTCGAGCTGGTCGAGGTCGCGCAGCAGGCGCTCGGCGTAGTCGGTGATCTTGAAGAACCACTGCGAAAGCTCGCGCTTCTCCACGAGGGCGCCGCTGCGCCAGCTGCGGCCCTGGGCATCGACCTGCTCGTTCGCGAGCACCGTCTGATCGACCGGATCCCAGTTGACCGTCGCCGTCGCGCGGTACGCGAGGCCCTTGCGGTACATCAGAAGGAACAGCCATTGCGTCCACCGGTAGTAGTCGGGCTCGCACGTCGTGACCTCACGCGACCAGTCGTACATGAGCCCGGCCGCTTCGAGGGATCCCTTGGACTCGGCGATGTTGCCGTGGGTCCAATCCCGCGGGTGGCGGCCGGTCTTGATGGCGGCGTTCTCCGCCGGCAACCCGAAGGCGTCCCAACCAAAGGGATGGAGGACGTCGTAGCCCCGCATCACGTAGTAGCGCGTGAGCGAATCCCCGATGAAGTAGTTCTTCCCGTGGCCCATGTGCAGATCGCCGCTGGGATACGGAAACATCTCCAGGATGTACTTCCGGTCGGCGTTCGGCCGGCGCCCCGCACGAAAGATCCCCTCGGCGGCCCAGAACTGTCGCCAGCGCGGCTCGATGGCCGGGTCGAAGCGCTGGCCTTCGCGTCGTCGTTCTTCCTGGCTCATCCGTCCTCACCTCTCCTCGTCGCGTCGATCGTTGCCGATCGCGCGGAGCTCCCGGGCCACCGCGTCGAGCACGCCGTTCACGAACCCGGGAGAGCTCTCCCCGCCGAATTCCTTGGCGACTTCCACGGCCTCGTCGATCACCACGGGGGCCGGCAGGTCGTCGGCGCGGCGCAGCAGCTCCGCGACCGCGACGCGGAGGACCTGCAGGTCGAGCGGCGACATTCGATCGACCCGCCAGCCCGAGCCGGCGCCGCCGAGCAGCCGATCGATGCGCTCCCGCTCCCGCTGCACGTCGGCGACGAGATGCTCGCCGTACGCGAGCTCCTCGGGCTCTTCGTCGGGATCCCCTTCGTTGGTCAGGCGGATCGCCGTTCGGATCGCCCTGCGCGCGGACTCGTCCGCGACCTCCATCGTGTACAGCGCCTGCACCGCCAGAATCCGAGCGCGGCGGCGCACGCGCGCCTCGATGACCACGGCGTTCCTACGGCGCCGCCAGCTCTCGGAGGAGCCCGACCATCTCGAGGGCGGTCGCCGCCGCCTCGAAGCCCTTGTTGCCGTGGCCCTCGCCCGCTCGGGCCAGGGCTTGCTCCATCGTGTCCGTCGTCAGAACGCCGAACGCCATGGGGATACCGTGTCGGCATGCGGCCTCCGATACGCCACGGCTGACCTCGCGCGCGATGAACTCGAAGTGGGGCGTCTCGCCGCGCACCACCGCACCGAGGCACACGACGGCTGCGTAGCGACCCGTTCGAGCGGCCTCGTTGGCCGCGATCGTGATCTCGAAGGCGCCGGGCACGTGGAGAACGTCGATCGCGTCCTCGGCGACGCCGTGTGCCCGGAGCCCTTCGAGCGCGCCGTCCAGGAGCCCGCCGGTCACCGCGCGATTGAATCGCGACACGACGATCGCGAAGCGACGCCCCGTGCCGTCGATCGTCCCCTCGTACTCCCGCATCAGCTGGACTCCTCCCGGGAGGCGTTCAGACCCGTCAGGAGATGTCCGAGCTTCTCCTGCTTGGCCCGCAGATACTCGATGTTGTCCTCGTGTGGCACCGCCT
>JAUIFY010000132.1 GCA_030430245.1 bacterium
AAGACCGAAACCGCCACCGAGGGCGTCTTCATGGCGATCGGTCACCAGCCGAACACGCAGATCTTCGCGGGCCAGCTCGACATGGACGACGTCGGCTACCTGCTCACGGAAGGCAAGACGACGAAGACCAACGTCCCCGGCGTCTTCGCCTGCGGCGACGCGCAAGATCCGACCTATCGCCAGGCCGTCACCGCCGCGGGAACGGGCTGCATGGCGGCGATCGACGCCGAACGCTTCCTCGAGCTCCAGGAGGGCTGAGCGTTCCGCGGCGGCGGTGGCCGGGCAACGGTCAGATCCGCTTGTCGCGCCCCTTCCAGTAGGGATCGCGCACTTTCCGCCGCTGGATCTTGCCACTGTCGAGTCGGGGCAGAGCGTCGGCGAAGTCCACACCGCGTGGGCACTTGTAATGGGCCAGGCGACCGCGCACGTGGTCGAGAAGCTCGGCCGCCAGGGCGTCCGACGGCTCGTGGCCCGCGGCCGGCTCCACCACCGCCCAAACGGACTCGCCCCACTCGTCGTCGGGGACGCCGATGGCGCAGGCATCGCCGACGGCCGGGTGCGTGAGAAGAACCGCGTCCACCTCCGCCGGGTAGATGTTCACGCCTCCGCTGATGATCACATCGGCGCTCCGGTCGCAGAGAAACAGGTAGCCGTCCTCGTCGAGGTAGCCCATGTCGCCGAGCGTGAAGTAGCGGCGCTCGGGGTCGTAGGACCCTTCCGTCTTCGCGTCGTCCTTGAAGTACGCGAAGCGCGTGTCGTCGTCGGGGGCACGCAGGAAGATGCGGCCGATCTCGCCCGGCGCGAGACTTCGGCCGTCGTCGTCGCGGATGTCGACGCGCTCCGGATCCGGCTTGCCCACGGTGCCGGGCCTCTCGAGCCACGTCTCGGACGTCACGAACGACCCCCAGCCTTCCGTCGCGGCATAGTACTCGTAGACCACCGGACCGAGCCACTCGATCAGGGCCTGCTTGACGGGCACGGGACACGGAGCGGCTCCGTGCAGGACGACGCGCAGACTCGAGAGATCGTGGGCTCGCCGCACGTCGTCCGGCAGGGAGAGCATCCGGTGGAACATCGTGGGCACCATGTGCGTGTGCGTGACCCCGTAGCGCTCGATCCGCTCCAGCGTCTCGTGCGGATTCCACTTGTCCATGAGGACCACGGTCGCGCCATAGAGCAGGGGAACGGAGAGAGAGAAGGCGAGCGGTGCCGCATGATAGAGCGGCCCCGTGCAGAGGTTCACGTCCCGATACGCGCGATGCGTCAGGGTCTCGGTGACCTGCCCGCCCTGCAGCGGCGAGGCCTTCTTCCGATGCACGCCCTTCGAGCGCCCCGTGGTTCCCGAGGTGTAGAGCATCTGGGTGCCGCGCACCGGATCTTCGAGGTCGTCGGGCGCCTGTCCCGCAAGGAGATCGTCGTACCGCTCGAAGCCCGGAATCTCGCCCGCCAGGGAAACGAGCAGCGTGCCCGCGCGCGCGTGGCGCGCGGCCCCGACCGCCGCCTCGGCAAAGCGCGCATCGGCAAAGAAGACGCGGGCCTCGCAGTTCTCGACGATGTACCCCGCCTCGTCGCCCGTGAGGTGCCAGTTGATCGGCGTGAATCGCAGACCGCCGCGCATCGTCGCGCCGTAGACTTCGACGAACTCGGGACGATTGGCGCAGAGCAGCGCGACGCCGTCGCCGGGGCCGACGCCGCGCGCCCGCAGCGCCCGCACGAGCTGGTTCGTGCGGCGGTTGAGCTCGTCGAACGAGCGATCGCCGGCGTCCGACACGATGGCGGGGTGATCGGGAGACGTCCGGGCGTGCACGGCGAGCGTCATCCCGGTCGCCAGAGCCGTGGCGGCGTCGAGCTCCGTTCTGCGCATGGGCCCTTGTGCCTCGCCGAAGGCCCTTCGCACAAGCGTGCGGCCGGACACGGCCCCGCGGGCGTTCTGTTTCGCTAAGGAGACGTCGTGGACGCGAGAACCGCACGAGCCTACGAAAGGGACGCCGACGCGTGGATCGCCGGCCGATCCGCGCATCGCCGTGCCCTCCGCCGGCTGGACCGCCTCGTCGAGACGCTTTCCTCCGGCGCACGAGTCGCCGATCTGGGATGCGGCCCGGGCTGGTACGCCGCCCGCCTCGCACGACGGGGCCATCGAGCCGTCGCGCTCGACCTGGTCCGGCCGATGCTCGAGGAGACGCAGCGGCGCGCCCCCGAGGCTCTCCCCGTCCGGGGCGACCTCGCCCGCCTCCCGTTCGGTCGCGGAACGCTGGACGGTGCGGTCGCGTACAACGCCTATCAGCATCTGCCCGCGGCCGCTCTGCCCGCCGCGCTGGCCGACCTGCACCACGCACTGCGCATCGGCGGGCGCCTGGACCTGACGCTCGGAGACCTGGAGCCACGCGAGCCCAGCGCCTCCGAGCGCCGGCGCGGCGTGACGGAGACGCGCTGGGCGAACGACGACTTCCCGGGGCGGTTGTTCTCGTGCTTCACGCGCGAACGCGTCCGGCGCCTCTTCGCCGGCGCGGGATTCACCAACGTGCGCGTCGATCGGGATCGACGACGGCATTTCTGGCTCTGGATCACGGCGGAGCGCGCCGACACCCTTCCCGACTACGTGCGACCCGGCCTGGACCTGCTCGTGTGCGGTCTGAATCCATCGCTCCGGTCCGCCGAGACCGGTATCCCGTACGGCCGGCCCGGCAACCGCTTCTGGCCCGCCGCCGTCCGCGCGGGGCTCTCCGCGCGCGAGCGCGATCCTTGGGGCGCCCTCGAGGCGGGCCTCGGCTTCACGGACCTGGTGAAGCGTCCCACCCGAGGCGCCGCGGAGCTGACGACGGCCGAGTACGGGGCCGGACTCGAGAGGATCGAGGACTGCGTCCGTTTCTTCGGGCCCCGTGCGGTCTGCTTCGTCGGCCTCGACGGCTGGCGACGCGCCGTCGACCGGCGGGCGACGGCCGGCTGGGCGGGCAGCGGCTTCGGCGGACGCCCGGCCTACCTCATGCCGTCGACGTCCGGGCTCAATGCGCACTGCTCCGCGGGGGAGTTCGTGCGGCACCTCAAACGAGCGCGCCGGGGCCCGTAGAGGGCCCCGGCGCGAAAACACGGGGGATCGACCCTCGGCTCTTACCGAAGCAGGCCGGCCGTCCGACGGAGAAACGCCTTCGAGGCCGAACCGTACGGAGGCGCCGGATCGAGATCCGGGCAGACCACCGGCGGCGCGACGAGGTGCTTCTTCACCTTGGCCTTCCAGATCTGCTTGGTGCCGCCGTCCTTCTTGTAGGGCGGGTCGAACTGGTTGCAATAGCGCATCGAGCCGAGGATCAGCTCGTCGCCGACGCTCGCGGGCGCGACCGGCAGCACGAAGTCGTCGTCGATGCCACCGTCACCCTTGCAGATCGCGCGGACGACGTTGCGCTTGATCACGACGCTCGTGCAGGGATCCGCGGGGATGCCCAGCCCCTTGTACTTGTAGCCCTTCGAGCCGGCGGGGTTTCCGAGCCCGACCCACTGCCCCGCATTCAGGGGAATCTTGTCGCACGGCCCCGCCTGCCCGATGATGCAGCGCCGGTACGTGCCACCGACGATGCGGGGATCATCCGGGCCGCCGGCCGCCGGGAACGGGAACGAGGTTCCCTTGATCGGCTTCGAGATGGACTTCT
Organism: bacterium; assembly: GCA_030430245.1. Lineage (GTDB taxonomy): Bacteria > Desulfobacterota > Binatia > UBA12015 > UBA12015 > VGTG01. Next base: position 3,645 of record JAUIFY010000132.1, read on the forward strand.
GGCTCTTCAGCACGCCCGACTGCTCGCCGTAGCGCACCAGGCCACTCCGCCCCGGCATGAGGATGTCCACCGCGGACGCGGTGAACGGGATCAGGACCAGGCCGAAGACGATCGGAGCAAGACGTGTGAGCTTCATCATTTTCCTCGTGTTCTCGTGTGGGGACCGCGATGGCAGACTGCCATGTATACCCTCACCGGACACGCTCATCGGAGTCAATAGAAATCCGCTCCCCGGACGCGATCCCGTATCGCGAACGCCATGGCGCTCGCTCGGTGACTTGCCCACGAACGACCGGTGTGAGCGAGGTATCCGAAACCGCCGGGGTTCCCTGATGCTCCTCCTGTCCCTGATCCTCACCCTCCTTCTCGCGGCGCCTCCGACCGCCGCCGGGTCGACGTGCACCACCGTCGTGGTCCGGAACGACCTCGATCCGGCGGGCGCCCCGTTCGGGAACCGCTTCGCCGACCATCTCGCGACGAACGCCGCTGGCGACGTCGCCTTCATCGCCCGGCCGTTCGGCGCGCGCCAGCGGCTCTACCTCTACCCCGCCGTCGGCCCGAACGAGGTCGTCGCGACGGGTGCGGCGGCGGCCCCGGCCGGCGCGACGTTCCGCAACAAGCCCTTTTCGGACGTCGCGCTGAACGACGACGGCGACCTGGCCTTCCTGGGGGGCCTCGACGGTCTCGGCCAGGCCCTCCTCGTGCGTCCGGCGACCCTGCCCCTCGCGGTCGCGGTTCACGAGGGAGACCCGGCGCCGTCCGGGGGGACCTTCGACGAGATCCTCGAGATGGGCCCACTCGCCTCGGATGGCACGGTCTCCTTCCTCGCCACGACGACGAGCGGTCTCAAGGGCGTGTTCGTGTACGACCTCGCCACGACGCTCACCTCCGTCGGCGTGATCGAGGGCGCCGCCGTCACCACTCCCTCGGGGCGGTTCCTGTGCACGATCAAGCACGCGGCCATCGCGGCGGGTGGGCACCTGGCCGTGCGAGCGAACTCGAAGGCAGACTGCAACGACTCCTCCGAGCCGGCGCTGGAGGGCGTCTATCATGGGAGCGGAGACACCCTCACCCGGGTCGCTCTGACCGGCGAAGCAACGCCCGTCGCCGCGACGGTCTACGCCGACGTGATCGGCGTCCCCCGCGTGAACGCCAGCGGCCACGTCGCGTTTCTCGCGAAGCTCGACGGCGCAACGCGCAAGCGCGCGGTCTTCGAGTGGGACGGCGTCACGACGACCCCAGTCGTTCTCGCCGGCGACGTCGAGCCCGCCACGGGCGGCACGCTCAAGAAGATCAACACCTTCGCGCTGACCGACGCGGGCGACCTCGTCGTCAGCTCGAAGTTCAAGGGGGGAACTCACCGTCAGGCGATCCTGGCCCACGGCGCCTCGACGAGCGTCCTCCTCGCCCGGGAGGACGCTCCCCCCTCGGACCGCTTCGCCCCGGGTGCCGAGTATCGGACCTTCGGCAAGAAGACGCTGGCCGCGGCCTCCGGCGGTCAGTTCCTCGTGACCCGGGCGAAGGTCAAGGACGTCGTGGTGCCCAAGGGCAAGGTCGCCCTCATCCGCTGCAGTCCGTAGCGCGCGAGACCGGTGGGGCGGGCTCCGGAGCACGCGCCTCGAGGAGGGTGAGTGCGGGACGCCGTTCGAAGGGCTGGCGACGGATCGGGCAGTCCTCGACGTCACAGATCCGGCAGAACTCTCGCGCGCACGGGTCCGTGTGGAAGACGATCTCGCCTTCGACCTCTCCGGCAGACAGGACGGCCTGCTCGAAGGCATTCACCGCCTCGTGCGCGGTCTCTACGGTCCAATACTCCGGGACGATGAGGTGGGCGTCGGCGTGGGTCACCGGGCCAGAGCGGATGGCACGCAGACGATGCACGCGAATGATGCCCGGAAAGGCGCTCGCCTCGAACGCGTCGACGATGCGCCGCAGGAGCTCGGTGTCCTCTTCGTCGAGCAGCCCGCCCGCGCCGTGCCGCACGAGGCCGACGCCCGTCCACCCGAGATTGAGGCCAACCGCGAGCGCGGCGAGCGGGTCGAAGACGGGCTTTCCCGTGATCCACACCAGCGCCAATCCCACGATCACGCCGACGCTCGTCTTGAAGTCGGACAGCGCGTGCCGACCATCCGCAACCAAGGTGACGGAGTTCACGCGACGTCCCACCCGAACGAGGTAGCCGCCGAGAGCGAGATTCACCAAGCCAGCCGCGACCGTGATCGCCAGACCCAGGTCGATCTGCTCGAGCTCGGCGCCGAAGATCAGCTCTTGCACGGCAAACCAGACGATGAGCACGGCGGCGAACGAGATCAGTCCGCCCTCGAACACGGCGCTCATGTACTCGATCTTGCCGTGCCCGTACGGGTGCCCCTGATCCGGGGGGCGAATCGCATAGAAGATCCCCCCCAGCGCGAACACGGTGCCGACGATGTTCGTGATGGTTTCGAGTGCGTCGGACAGAATCGCCGCCGAGCCCGTAGCGAGGTAGGCGCTATACTTGACGCCCAGAAGCAGCATGCTGACCGCGAGGGAAACCGCCACGGCGCGAATTCGGGCGCGGTTCGCCTCCCGGGAGACCAGCGATACGACACCCTCCGGTGGCGCGCTCATGGCCGGACGGGCACGCCCCGCTCTCGGAGGAACTCCTTGCACTGATGAATCGAGTACTCCTCGTAGTGGAAGATCGATGCGGCGAGTACCGCACTCGCGTGGCCATCCACCAGCGCCTCGTGGAGATGCTCCAGGTTGCCGGCGCCTCCGGACGCGATGACCGGAACCTCGACCGCGTCCGAGACCGCGCGCGTGAGGCCGATGTCGTAGCCGTCCTTCGTGCCATCGCCGTCCATGCTCGTCAGCAGGATCTCACCGGCCCCGCCATGGGTCAGTCGACGGGCCCACTCGACGGCGTCCAGCCCGGTCGGACGTCGCCCCCCGTGCGTGAACACCTCCCAGCGCTCTTCACCCGGGATCTTCTTCGCATCGATCGCGACGACGATGCATTGGGTCCCGAACCGCTCGGCGCCCCGGGTCACGAGCTCCGGCTCGGAGACGGCCGCCGTGTTGATCGAGACCTTGTCCGCGCCTGCCCGCAAGAGCGTTCGGATGTCGTCCTGGGTCCGCACCCCACCGCCGACGGTCAGCGGCATGAAGCACTGCTCCGCCGTCGCTTGCACGACGTCCAGTAGGATGTCCCGCTCCTCGTGCGACGCCGTGATGTCGAGGAAGCAGAGCTCGTCCGCGCCCTCCCGGTCGTAGCGCTTCGCGACCTCCACCGGATCGCCCGCGTCGCGAAGCCCGACGAAGCCGATCCCCTTCACGACCCGCCCCGCCTTCACGTCGAGACACGGAATGATGCGCCGGGCGAGCATGCGCTAGCCCTCGCCCTTCCCGACCCGGACGGCTTCGGCCAGGTCGATCGCGCCCTCGTACAGCGCTCGGCCGATGATCACGCCGGACAGGTTCGCACCTGCATCGAACGCCGCGCGGGCGCGCCGCACGTCGTCGATGGTCGCGACGCCGCCCGAGACGATCACCGGAACACCGTGCGCACTGGCGAACTCGACGGTCGCGTCGAGATTGGCCCCCTGGCCCGTGCCGTCGCGACGGATGTCGGTGAAGACGATCGCAGCCGCTCCGGCGCGATCCGCTCGCTGCGCGACGGCGACCGGCGTCGTCACGGCCTCGTCGAGCCACCCCGCGGTCGCGACCTTGCCGTCGCGCTGGTCGATCCCGACCGCGATCCGGCCGGCAAACCGGGCACAAGCGTCCTCGACGAGGCTCGGATCGCTCACCGCCGCCGTTCCCAGAATCGCGCGGTCGGCGCCGGCGTCGAGCACGCTGGCGACCGCATCGAGATCGCGGAGCCCTCCCCCGACCTGCACGGGGATCGACAGGGCGGCGCAGATCTCCGCGATGACCGATCCGTGAGCGCGCTCGCCGCGCGCGGCTCCGTCGAGGTCCACGACGTGCAGACGCCGACCGCCTTCGGACTCCCACCGGCGGGCCATCGCCACGGGATCGTCGCCGTACGTCGTCTGCGCGTCGAAGTCGCCTTGCAGCAGACGCACGCACTTCCCGCCGCGGAGGTCGATCGCCGGGATGACCTCGAAGGGCCTCACGCCGCACCTACCGATCGCACGAAGTTCCGCAGAAGCCGGATGCCCGCATCCTGGCTCTTCTCGGGGTGGAACTGCGTGGCGAAGACGTTGTCGCGCCCTACCGCCGCCGCGAACTCTTCGTCGCCGTAGGTCGAGGTCGCCGCCAGAAGCGCCGTGTCCGTGGGCTGCGCGTAGTACGAATGCACGAAGTAGTAGTACGTGCCGTCCGCGATGCCGTCGAACATCGAATTGGGCGTCTTCTTCTCGAGCGCGTTCCAGCCCATGTGGGGGATCTTCACGCTCCGGGAGCGAAAGCGTGTCACCCGGCCCGGCAAGACGCCGAGGCCCCGAACGCGACCGAACTCCTCGCTCTCCTCGAAGAGGATCTGCATCCCCACGCAGATGCCGAAGAACGGCCGTCCCGACGCGGCCGCATCCAGGACCACGTCGGTCATGCCCGCCACGCCCAGCTCCTCCATGCAATGCGCGAACGCACCCACCCCGGGCAGGACCACCCCGCGAGCCCGTTCGATGTCGGCGGGCTCGGGCGTGACGCGCACCTCCAGATCGAGGCCCTCCTCGGCCGCCGCTCGCTCGAGCCCCTTCTGGGCGCTGCGCAGATTGCCGACGCCGTAGTCGACGACCGCGATCACAACGCGCCTTTGGTCGACAGGACGCCCTTCACCCGTGGGTCGTACTGCGTCGCGACGTCGAGGGCGCGGCCGAGCCCCTTGAACATCGCTTCGATCATGTGGTGCGGGTTGCGTCCCCGGAGGCAGTCGACATGCAGGTTCATCTTGACCTCGTTGATGAACGACAGGAGGAAGTCGTGCACGAGGCCGGTGTCGAAGTCGCCCACTCGCTCCTGGCCCGGATCCAGCTCGTAGACGAGGTAGGGACGACCCGAGAGATCCAGAACGATCGCGACGAGCGCCTCGTCGAGCGGCACGGTCGATTGACCGAACCGCCGGATGCCGGCCTTGTCGCCGAGCGCCTCTCGAAACACCTGGCCCAGCGTCAGTCCGACGTCCTCGACGGTGTGGTGCTGGTCGACTTCCAGGTCGCCGGTGGCGCGAACGACGAGGTCGAAGAAGCCATGCTTGCTCCACAGCTCGAGCATGTGGTCGAGGAACGGAACCCCCGTCGAGATCGTCGACGCGCCGGATCCGTCGAGATCGAGGTCGACGAACACGCTCGTCTCCCGGGTGGTGCGCTCGAGGGCCGCCCGGCGCTTCGGTGCGGCCGGCGTCTGCGGCTTCTTCGGCGCACTCGGTCTCGGAGCCGGGCGGACCGGCGCCGAGACGTGCTTCCCAGCCGTCTTCGAAGCCTTCTTCGCGGAAGTCTTCCGCTTCGTCGAAGCCTTCTGCGCGGACGTCCCTTGCGCCTTCGCAGCGCTCTTCTTCGCGGCCTTTCGTGCCATCGACGGATCTTCGCATACGCGCCCGGTAGGCGCGAGATTCAAGGCGGAGCGCGGTGTTTCCGATTCTACGAGCGTGTTGATAGGACCGCCACGTCGGCGGGAGGCGGATCGATGGAAGCGGAGCCCTACGAAAAGCAGCAGCCGAGTGTCCTGGGAAGCTACGGCCACGGCTGGGAGACCTTGCGGACGCACTTCGGCCGGCTGCTTCTGATCCTGATCCTGTTCGTGATCCTCCAGATGCCGGCGAGCGCCGACTCGATCGGCGGACTCGGCGACTTCGGCACCGTTCTCGCGACGCTCTATCAGCTCCTCGTCGTGGGACCGCTGACGTTCGGGCTCTCCTACAGCTTCCTGATCGCGGTGCGGGGGAGCGCGCCCGAGGTCGGCGACCTGTTCGCTCCGTTTCAACGCAACTACGTATCGGCGATCGTGGCGAGCGTTCTGCTCCCGATCGTTCTCGTGATCGCGGCCCTCCCGATGGCCGGCGCGCTCGCGATCGCGTTTCTCGGAGACACGCCCGCGCCGATCCTCGTCATCGGCGCCGCGCTGCTCGTCTGTCTACCGGTCTTCGCCGCCGTCCGGCTGAGCTTCGTCCCGTACCTGCTCGTCGAGGAGGGGCTCGGACCGGTCGAGGCCCTGGGAGAGAGCTGGGCGCGCACGCAGCCCGTGCAGCTCCAGATCTTCGGAATCGAGCTGCTCTCGGGCCCGCTCCTGCTCCTCGGACTCCTGCTCTTGGTGGTCGGCGTGGTCCCCGCGATGATCCTCGCGGGGCTCGCCCTCGCGACCCTCTACGACGACGTGTCGTCCGGCACCCAGATGCCGTGAAAGCCGTAGGGCACGCGCTGGGGTAGAGCGATCTCCGCGATCGGCCCGCGCGACACGTTCTGCGCGTCGAGCACGATGAAGCTGCTCGCGTTGCGGGCGTGGTCGTAGGTGTAGGTCATGAGCCATCCCTCGCCCTCACCCGCGCCCCCCGGCACGAACAGAGGCTCACCCACGTGGCCGTTCGAGCCGGGATCCCACTCGCCGAGGGTTCGCCCGCTTGGCACGTCGATGTGCAGGATGCCCGCCGTCTCCACCGTGTCGGGGTGCGGCCGGAAGGTGGTGAGCCACCCGTTGCGCGTCGGTCGGCCGGTGTAGCGACGATCGTGCATCGGGAAGTCGAGGTCGCGCTCCAGCAGGATCTCGTCGCGGAAGCGCAGATCCTCGCCGCCCGTATCGACCCGCCATCGGCGGAAGTTCTGCTCCACGTCGCCGAAGCGCTCACCGTCCATCATGCGCTCGAACCGACACACGTCGACGACGACGTCGTCGCCCTCGCGGAACGCGTTCAACTCGTGGAAGACGTAGCACGGCTCGATCTCCACCCAACGAATCTGATCGTTCGTCCCCCCGAGCGGCATGACGCCGACGCGTGCGGGATGCTCGTCGCTCCAGGCGTACGGGAAGCCGCCTTCGGCCGCGGCGCTGGGCGTAAACACGACCGGAAGATCGTAGAAGATCGCGTCACGGTCGGTGATGGCGAACGAGTGCATCATCGGTGCCGTCGGCAGATCGATCTCGGCCGAGTGGATGACGTCTCCGGCCGGGTTGGCGACGTGGTACGTCAGATACGGCGGCGCGAACCAGTAGCCGAAGAAGTGCATGTTCCCCGTCGCGGGATCGATCTTCGCGTGCGCCGTGAAGGACGTGCCGACGCTTCCGTCGAAGTCCTCCACTCCGATCGTATCGAGGGTTCGGTGGTCGATGTGGAAGGCCGCGCCCACCTCGCCGGAGCTGAGGAGCTTCCCTCCGTGGTAGATGACGCTCACGTTGCTCTGATTGTTGCCGCCGATCGGCGGCCCCGCCTCCGTGAAGTCCGTCTTGCCCGTGAAGAGAGGAGTACGCACCCAGCGGTTGCGGTACCAGGACGCCCGTCCTCCCTCGAGCCGAAGCCCGTGGAGCATTCCATCGCCGAGGAACCAATGCGACGTGACGCCCGACTGTGCGTTCGATCCGTTCCGGACGTACAACCCGTTCAGCTCCGGCGGGAGGGAGCCGACGATCGGGAGATCGAAGGCCTCGACCTCCGCCGACACGGGCTGGAAGTTGTTCTGCATCCACCACGGAGCGCTCGGATCCACCGTGAGGGGCACCGCGACGTCCGTCGCGGGAGTCGCACCATCGCCGCAGCCCGAGAGCCAGGGGCCGATCGCGAGGCCACCGGCGGTGACGGCCATGCGTCGCAAGACCTGACGCCGAGCGAGAGGTTGGGCGAGGATCTGTCGGGGGGTCATGGCTTCTCTCCTCCTCGGCGGCGACGCGCGCGCCCCGCCTTCCTGGACGTCTTTCCACTCGCGGCACGGGCGGACTCGATCCGGGCCACTTCCTCGAGCGTCTCGTTGCACCAATCCATCTGAGCGCGTGCCGCCCGCTCGCCGTACCGCAGCGTCATCCTCCAGTACGGCATGTCCTCGGAGTCCGGAAACGACGACTCGAGGCCGCGTCGCAGGGTCTCGTAGCGCTCGAGGAGCCGACGCTGGCTCCGGCGCTGGTCCTCGAGGCGATCGCGCAGGACGCCGGGTCCGAGCCTCTTGCCGAAGAAGAGCTTCAAGAGGAACTCGTTTCGAACCGTTTCGGGCTCGGTCGGTTCGCCGAGCCACGCATCGAGGGCCTTCCGACCGGCGGCGGTGACCTCGTAGACCCGCTTGCCGCGCGCCCCTTCCCCGTTCTTCGCGACCGGGCGCGCGAGGCCGTCGGCGTCGAGCCGCTTCAGAATGGGGTAGATCTGGCCGTAGCTCTCCGCCCAGAAATTGCTCGCGCTGCCTTCGAGAGCCTTCTTCACGTCGTAGCCCGACATCGGCCCCCAACACGTCAGGTAGCCGAGGATGGCGAAGGCGGTGCGATTGACCCGGGACGCCCCCATGGCTCTGCCAGATATATCTAAGAGAGATGTCGGTCAATCCCCGTCCCGATGGTCCGCCTCGTCCTCGACCCGGAAGGCGCGACACATCTCGAGGTAGCGGGCCAGGTGCTGCCGACGAAACGCCACCGGGTCCCAGGGCACGCCGTCCAGCTCGCCGGCGTGTCTCGGCGGCACGACCCAGGCGTCCGCGGTGAGCGTCCGCCCGTCGGCCAGGTGCGCCTTCACTTGCCGGCGCTCGTACAGCACGTCCTCGAACCGGTCGAGCCGCGCGAGCGTGCGCGGGTCGACGTCGAGATACACGCGCCCGTCGAGGCGGTCGTTCCGACCGACGACCACGCCGGGGAAGACGGCATCACGCACACCGTAGCGCACGAGCCCCGCCACGGCCGCATCGAGTGAGACGAAGACGCGTCCCGTGACGGCCTCGAAGACCTCGGGAAAGAGAAGCGTGCCGTACGTGAAGACGGCGCGCGACATCACCGGCCGCGGCGCGCGCGCTTCGCGACCCGGCGCGACACGGCGGCGCCATGGGCCTCGAGCCCTTCCATCTCCGCGAGCCGGAGCAACGGTCGCGACAGGGAGGCGAGCGCCCGCGGCGTCGCCTCGATCACGCTGGTGCGCTTCACGAAGTCGTAGACACCCAACGGAGAGGCGAAGCGCGCGGACCCTCCGGTCGGAAGCACGTGGTTCGGTCCTGCGAGGTAGTCTCCGAACGCTTCCGGGCTGGAATGGCCGACGAAGATCGCGCCGGCGTGATCGATCTTCTCGATCAGGCGACGCGGACTCTTCACCGCGAGCTCGAGGTGCTCGGGCGCGAGCTCGTTCGCGAGCTCGACCGCCTCGGAGAGCCCTCGCGTCACGATGATCGCGCCGAAGTCGCGCATGGCGGTGCGCGCCACCTCGCCGCGGGGAAGCTCGTCGAGCTGCTCGAGGACCGCGGCCTCCACCGCCGTCGCCAGCCGCGCGCTCGGCGTGAGGCAGATCGCGGTCGAGTCCTCGCCGTGCTCGGCCTGCGCGAGGAGGTCCGCGGCCACGAGCTCGGGATCGGCCGATGCGTCGGCCACGACCACGACCTCGCTCGGCCCCGCGACCATGTCGATCCCCACCCAACCGGAAACGAGCCGCTTCGCCGTCGCGACGTACGCGTTGCCCGGTCCGACGATCTTGTCGACGCGCGGGATCCGTTTCGTTCCGTACGCAAGCGCCGCGACCGCCTGAGCGCCGCCGACCCGGTAGATCCGATCCACGCCGGCGAGGTACGCCGCCGCGAGAAGGGTCGCCGGCTCCCCGCCCTCGTGCGGCGGCGTGACCGCGACGATCTCCCCGACGCCGGCCACCACCGCGGGCAGGCCGTTCATCAGCACGGACGACGGATAGAACGCGGTCCCCCCGGGCACGTAGAGACCGACCCGGCCGAGTGGGCGAATCTCCTGGCCGAGCGTCACACCGGACCGATCGCGATAGCGAAACGACGTCTCGCGCTGCTTCGCGTGGAACGCCTTGATCCGGCGCGCCGCCGTCTTGAGCGCGGCGAGGTCGGCCCGTGGGAGCTCGGCGCACGCCGCACGCATCTCCCTTCGCTCGACGACGAGCCTGGCGGGGGTGACGCGGACACGGTCGAACCGCTCGGTCGCCTCGGCCACCGCCTTGTCGCCCCGGGCGCGCACGTCCGACAAGATCCGGCGAACGGAGCGTTCGACGGTCGATTCGAGCGCCTCCCCCCGCCGCACCAGGCGGTTCTTGAGCCGCGGGAAGCGCGGATCGGTCGTCCGGACGACGAGTTTCACGTGGGCTCCCCCTCTTCCGAGCGGCCCGCGAGCATCGACGCGCTCTCGAGGCCCTGGGCCGACACCGGCTCGGCCCTCGCGGCGGCGACCTGCTCCAGATCCGGTTCGCCCTCGTTGCGGGCGAACGTGGCCGGGGGTCCGCCGACGCGCTCGACGTCTCCCCCCAGGCCACGGAGCTTCTCCTCGAGCCGCTCGTACCCTCGATCGAGGTGGTAGACGCGCTGGAGGCGCGTCGTGTTTCGCGCGGAGAGGGCAGCGACGACGAGGCAGACGCTCGCGCGCAGGTCCGTCGCCATCACCTCGGCCCCCTCGAGCCGATCGACCCCGGTCACCGTCGCCGTCGGACCGTCCACCGCGATGTCGGCGCCGAGCCGCACGAGCTCCTGCACGTGCATGAATCGATTCTCGAAGATGTGCTCGGTGATCCGGCTCCGTCCCTGAGCGAGGCAGGCGAGCGCCATGATCTGCGCCTGGAGGTCCGTCGGGAAGCCGGGGAACGCCTCGGTCTCGACGTCGATGGCACGGATGCCGTCGTAGCCGGGCCGAACCCGAATCTCGTCGTCGCCCGGCTCGATGCGGGCACCGGCGCGCTCGAGAGTGTCGACGAGGCTCTGCAGGTGATCGATCCGTGCACCCCGAACCGTCACGTCACCACCCGTCGCGGCGCCGGCGATCAAGAAGGTGCCCGCTTCGATCCGGTCCGGGATCACCCGATGGCGAAAGCCATCGAGCTCGTCGCAGCCGTCGATCTCGATCGTCGACGTTCCCGCGCCCTCGATGCGCACCCCCATCGATCTCAACACGTCCGCGAGATCGACCACCTCGGGCTCGCGGGCCGCGTTCTCCAGGACCGTGGTGCCGCGCGCCATCGAGGCCGCGAGTAGGAGATTCTCGGTGGCTCCGACGGAGGGCATCGGCAGCGCGATGCGCGCGGCCCTCAGCCGCGCCGGCGCCTCCCCCCAGCTCGGCGCGCACGCCTCGACGTAGCCGCGACGGCGCGTGATGTCCGCGCCCATCGCTGCGAAGCCTTCGAGGTGCAGGTTCACCGGCCGGCTACCGATCGCGCAGCCCCCCGGCGTCGCCACCCGCGCGGAGCCGAAGCGGGCGAGCAAGGGCCCCATCGCGAGGAACGAGGCCCGCATCGTCTTCACGAGCTCGTACGGCGCCTCGTAGCTGAGCACGCTGGGGGTGCGGAGCACGAGAGTCGAGCCCGCGCCCTCGAGCTCGACCAGCTCGACGCCGATGCGCTCGAGAAGGTGTCGTGCCGTCCGGCAGTCGGCCACCTTGGGCACGTTCTCGAGCCGGCAGAGCTCGGGGGTCAGGATGGATGCAAACAGAATCGGGAGCGCGGCGTTCTTCGCTCCGCTGACATCGACCGTACCCGAGAGCGGCCGGCCTCCCTTGATGGTGATCTCGTCCATTCGTCCCCCTGGCGCGGCCGCCGCATCCTCCCCGCCGCGTGCGCGCTTCGCGCGATCGCGCCGGCGGCCCGGCCGGCGCGCTCCCCTTCTACGCCGTGTCCGCCCGCAGCACGCGCGGGCGCCCCTCCAAGTCCCGTAACACCTCGGCGTCGCCAAAGCCTAGCCCCCGCGCGACTTCCCTCGTGGAAATCTCCTGCGCACTGCCGATCTCGCAGAGGACCCGTCCGCCGGCGCGCAGCACGCGACGCGCGTCCGCGAGGAGCCGTCGTACCACGTCGAGTCCGTCGGCCCCGCCTCCCGCGAGCGCCCCTTCGGGCTCGAACCCCAATTCGCGCGGGGCGAGCCGGAGGTCGTCGGGAGTCAGGTAGGGGGGATTCGCGACGACGAGATCCACGGCGCCCGGCCGGATCGCGGTCGTGAGGTCGCCGCGCACGAAGTGGATCGCGTCTCCTCGCCTTCCCCCGAGCAGCCGGCGCGCGTTCCCGACGGCCATCGCGAGCGCGCCCGCCGAGCAGTCGATCGCCAGCATCGTGGCGCGGCGATCCCCGAGCGCGTGCCGGATCGCGACCGCGATCGCGCCGCTTCCCGTCCCGACGTCGACGATCGTCGGACCGTCGCGCCGATCGGCCAGAAACGCGAGCGCCGCCTCGACCACGCCCTCGGTCTCGGGCCGCGGAACGAGGACGGCGGGCCCGACCTCGAACCGGAGCGAGTGGAACTCCTTCTCTCCGATCAGATAGGCGACCGGCTCGCCGTCCTCGCGCCGCCGCACCAGTGCCTCGTACGCGGGCGCGTGGCCGCCCAACGGGTCCCGGTCGCGCGTGATGAGCTGCACCTCGGTCCACCCGGTCACGTGGCGCAGGAGGACCCGTGCATCGAGCCGGGCGGTGTCGGAGCCGGCGACGGCAAGCCGCCGCGTCGCCGCGGCGAGCGTCTCGGCGACCGTCAACCCGCCGCCTTCAGGGCCTCGGCCTGGGCGTGGGTCACCAGGGGGTCGAGCAGCAGATCGAGCTCTCCCTCGAGAACGCGGTCGAGCGCGTGCATCGTGAGGTTGATCCGGTGGTCCGTGATGCGGCTCTGTGGGAAGTTGTACGTGCGGATCCGTTCGGAACGATCGCCGGAGCCCACCATCGATCGGCGGTCGGCATCCTGCGCGGAGCGCTGCT
>JAUIFY010000133.1 GCA_030430245.1 bacterium
CCCGCAGCGGCGCCCGCGGCCGGCCCGGCCCCGGTCGTGCATTTCGGCAAGGTCGAGAAGAAGGCGGAGCTCGCGGCGCCGCCCCCCCGCACCGCGCCGTTCACCGGCGAGCTGCCGGCGACCTTCGACGAGGCCCTGAAGCTGGTGGGCCCGGAGGGGAACTCCGGATCCGGCGGCGTCGGCGTGAAGGTGTTCGTCGCGCTCGCGCAGCCCCTCCTGGGAGCGCTGCCGGACGGCACCAAGCAGCGTCTGGAGACTGCTTTCAACGACAAGAGGGTGTTCAGCGCGGCAGGCGCGACGGGCCTGAACATCCTGGCCCAGGTGATCATCGTCCCACTGATCGTCCTCGGATTCGCCGTCGAGGTGAAGCACCTCAACGTCTACACCATGGAGGTGTGGCCGTGGTGGTTCTGGTCCGTGATCGCCATCACGCTCGAGGGCATGTGGCGGATGCGCGACGCGGTCCTCTTCGCCAAGCCCACCGACGAGACCAAGTGGCGTGGCGCGATCTATGGCCCGGCCCTGATCCCGCTCGTCGCGCCGATCCTTTCCCGCGCGGAGTCCGCTCGCAAGGTCGGTGGCGTCGCGTTCGAGGGCTACTACGAGACCGAAGGGGCCTACGACGAGAAGACCGAGCGCGAGCGGCGCTACGGCGAGATCTACACGTTCGACGAGCGTCCCTCGGGGTACCTGCTGCGGCTCGAGCTGCCGCGTCGGATTCCCCCTTCGGGAGTGAAGGAGGAGCTGGGTCTGGGCGACGAGATGCCGGACTACGACCTGGACCTCTCGCTGGCCAGCGGGTGGTTCCAGGTGCACGGCAAGGTGGTGGACGAACGTCTTCGGACGGTCGCGGCCACGGCCCCGGCGTTTCCGCCCGATTTCACGACGCGCATCCCTCTGAGCGAGCGTTGCGCCGGATTCTCCCATCGCGTGCGCAACAAGGTCTTGGAAGTCGTCCTGGTGAAAGCGTCGGCCGCGAGCCGCCTTCCCCGGATGGCGGATGCCGCCTGAGTCTCGGCTCCTGTCGCTCGGCACGCACCTGCCGCACGCGATCGTCGACAACGAGGCCCTGGCGTCTCGCCTCGGAACCTCTGCCGCCGCGATTCTCGCATCGACGGGCATCGCGTCGCGCCATCAGGCCCGCGAGGGCGAGGGGCCGTCCGATCTGGCCCGGCACGCCGCGGAGAAGGCGCTCGCCGGCTCTGGCGCGACGGTCGAGGATCTGTCGCTGATCGTCTTTGCGACCGCCACGCCGGACGTCACCTTCCCGGGATCGGCGTGCTACCTTCAGCACAAGCTCGGCGCGGGTACGATCGGTGCCCTGGACGTTCGGGCGCAGAGCGCCGGCTTCCTCGCGGGGCTGGACCTCGCGCTCGCCTTCACGTCGGTGCCGGGGGCGGTGGCTGGGGAGGACGGAGGCCCTTCTCGGGTTCTCGTGGCCGCCGGCGAGGTGTTCTCCTCCGGGCTCGACGAGTCGCCCGACGGGGTCGACCTCACGCCGCGTCTCGCCGACGGGGCGGCGGTCGGAATCGTGGGCCGAGGGGAGCAGGGGGCCCGGGTCGCCGCCCTGCGTTGGCACACGGACGGCACCCTGGCGGAGCGCTTCTGGTGCGAGTTTCCCGCGAGTCGCCGTCACCCGCTGCGGATCCTGCCGGAGGATCTGGAGAGCGGACGCCACTACCCGAAGGCCGATCTGGAGTCGATCGCTCCCGTCGTGCGGCGTCGACTGGTCGAGGTGTCGCGCGAGGTCCTCGACGAGGTCGGCTGGAGCCCCGATTCGCTCGAGGTCGCGATCGTCGACTACGTGGAGCCCCGGATCGCGCGGGCGGCCCTCGCGGATCTCGGTATCGCGTCCGAGCGTGCCGACGTCCCCACGGAGCACTTCGGCCACGTGATGGCGGCAGGCTTGCCGCTGCGCCTCGCGGATTGGGAGCCGCGCCTCGCCCCGGGTGCGCGCGTGTTGCTCGCGGCCGCGGGCCCGGGGCTCGCCTGGGGCGCCGCGGCACTCGAGCTCGATTGAGGAGGTCCATGGTCGCGCGCACGCACATTCTCGGAATGGGGCACGCCGTACCCGACAACGTCGTGACGAACGACGATCTGGCGAAGGTGATGGACACGTCGGATGAATGGGTGCAGCAGCGGACTGGCATTCGCGAGCGCCGGCACATCGTCTCTGATTGCGGTGCGACCGATCTCGGCAAGATCGCGGCGGAGCAGGCCCTCGACGCCGCGGGCCTGACCATCGCGGACATCGACCTCCTCGTGTTCGCGACGCTCTCGCCCGACATCGACTGGCCCGCGTCCGCGACGTTGCTCGCCGCGAAGCTGGGCGCCGGCGCGATCCCGGCGTTCGACGTGAAGAACCAATGTTCCGGATTCCTCTACGCGCTCGCCAGCGCCGACGTCCTGATCCGGGCCGGTCGGGCGCGTCATGCCCTGGTCGTCGGCGGGGAGATCCACTCCACGGGCCTCGATCTGACCACGCGAGGCCGGGACGTCGCGGTGATCTTCGGAGACGGCGCGGGCGCCGCGGTCCTCGGTCCGTCCCCGGATCCGGAGCGGGGCCTGCTCTCGACCCACCTGCACGCGGACGGCAAGTTCGCCGAGAAGCTGTGGCTCGAGGGCGCCGCCAGTCGGAGTCGCCCGCGGATCAAGCTCGAAGACCTGGGGGGCGACGACCCGGTCGCGTTCCCGCGAATGCAGGGGCGCTACGTGTTCAAGCACGCGGTCACCCGCTTCCCCGAGGTGATCCACGAGGCGCTCGAGGCGAGCGGCTTCACGAAGGACGATCTCGACGTTCTCATCCCCCACCAGGCCAATCTCCGGATCAACGAGTTCGTCGCGGCGGCGCTCGAGTTGGGCGAGGGCAAGGTGGTGAACAACATCGATCGCTACGGGAACACGACCGCCGCGTCGATCGCCATCGCGCTGTGCGAAGCCGTCCGAGACGGACGGGTGGCGGAGGGGAAGCTCGTCTGCCTGGCGGCCTTCGGTGCGGGGTTCACGTGGGCATCGGCGCTGTTTCGCTGGTGAGTCCCGAGTCGCCGAGCATCGCGCTTCGGTCGCTCGAGGTGCGGGATCTCGACGCGGTCGTCGCGATCGAGGAGGGCTGGGCGCCGTCGCCGTGGAGCCGTGACACCTTCCGGCGCGAGCTCGACATCCCCTTCTCACGCTCACTCGTCGCGTGCCCGCACGACGCGGCGGAGTCGGTTTGCGGCTATCTGGTGCGCTGGCTGGTCGCGGGCGAGGTGCACCTGCTCTCGTTGGCCGTGGAGGCGGAGATGCGCCGTCGGGGCATTGGGCAACTTATGCTTGACGAGCTCCTCGCCGAAGCCCGAGCGGAGAACGCCTCACTCGTCACTCTCGAGGTCGACGAATCCAACGTCGCGGCTCGGGCCCTCTATGCGTCCCGCGGGTTCGAGGAGGTGCGCCGCCGGCGCGGTTACTACGGCGCCGGGCGCGACGCATTGGTGCTGGATCTGCGCCCTGGATGCCGCGTCGTGTCATGACACCGGCTGCCCGGTCCCGGGCTCCTCGGCGATTTGTCGGTTGCTTCAAAGCCAAATTTTCAGTACATTAAAATGCTCACCGGGAGGGTCCCACCGACATGTTTAAGGTTGGCGAGAAGGTCGTGTACCCGGCGCATGGCGTCGGCGTGATCGAAAGCGTTCAGAGCAAGACCATCGCGGGGACGGAGAAGAAGTTCTACATGCTCCGATTCCTCGAGAACGACATGACCATCATGGTTCCGACCGAAAACGTCGATTCCGTGGGTCTCCGTCGGATCATCGGCAAGGACACGGTCTCGAAGGTCTACAAGATCCTTCGCGACAAGAAGGTCGAGATCGACCAGCAGACGTGGAATCGCCGCTACCGCGAGTACACGGACAAGATCAAGACCGGTTCGGTGCTCGAGATCGCCAAGGTGCTCCGTGACTTGTTCGTCCTGAAGGGCGACAAGGAACTCTCCTTCGGAGAGCGCAAGATGCTCGACACGGCACGCAATCTCCTCGTGAAGGAGCTCGCGATCGCTCGTTCGCACTCCGAGGAGAAGATCATGGAGGAGCTGCGGACGATCTTCGCTCCCTGAGCGATCGATCCGCGTCGGGGCCCATCGGTCCCCGATGGAGAAAGCTAGCGCGCGGTCGTCAGGCCCTCGTTCAGGCTCCCGCTTCGGAAGCCAGCAAGGTCGAGGACGACGCGGGCGAAGCCCGCGTGGCGGATGCCACGGACGAGCGCCTCGCGAGTCTCCTCGTCTGTGCATCGCGCGATCTCGGCGGTCGAGATCTCGAGTCGGGCCGTGTCGTCCTCGAAGCGTACGCGGAACTCGCGGAACCCGAGGCCGTGCAGGACCTCCTCCGCTCGTTCGACGCGCCCAAGACGCTCGTGCGTGATCTCCGTGCCGTAGGGGAAGCGTGAAGCCAGGCATGGTGATGCGGGCTTGTCCCAGGTGGGAAGCCCGAGCCGCTCGCTGATCGCGCGGATCTCGCTCTTGTGGAGATCCACCTCGACGAGGGGATGGCGGACTCGCTGCTCCGTCGCCGCGTCGAGGCCGGGGCGGAAGTCGCCGAGGTCGTCGGCGTTCACTCCGTCGAGGATGACTGGGATGCCCGTGCGATCCGCGCGCTCGTGGCAGATGCGATACAGGTTGTCCTTGCAGAAGTAGCATCGGTTGATCGGGTTCTTCGCGTAGTCGTCGATCGCCACCTCGTCGGTCGACACGACCTCGTGGCGAGCTCCGATGGTTCGGGCCAGCCTCCGTGCCTCGTCCAGCTCGCGAGCCGGCATCGAGGCCGACGTCGTGGTGAGGGCGAGCACGTCGTCTCCGAGCTCGTCGTGGGCGATGCGCAGGACGAAGGTCGAGTCGACGCCCCCCGAGTACGCGACGATGGCCGAGGGGAGCTCGCGGAGGCGGGCGCGCAGCGTCTCGAGCTTGCGCTGGATCGTGGGATCGAGCGAGGAGCTCATGTCGGGTCTCCATCACTGCGGAACAGGTCCGTGGTGAGATAGCGCTCGCCGGTGTCGCAGAAGACTGTCAAGACAACCTTTCCAGGGCCCAGCTCGCGAGCGACCTGCAGGGCGGCCGCGCAGTTCGCCCCGGAAGAGATCCCCGCAAGAATCCCCTCCCGGCGGGCCAGGAGCCGCGTCGCCGCGCGTGCGTCGTCGTCGTCGATCCCGATCACACGATCGTAGGCTGCCCGGCGCAGGTTCGCCGGTACGAAGCCGGCTCCGATTCCCTCGATCTTGTGCAGGCCGGGTTTCCCTCCGGCGATGACCGGCGATCGTTGCGGCTCCACCGCCACGACCAGGACGCCGGGGCGCTCTGCGCGCAGGGTCTCGCCCACGCCGGTCACGGTGCCGCCGGTGCCCACCCCGGCGACGAAGGCGTCGAGCTCGGGGAACTGTGCCAGGACCTCGGGACCGGTCGTGCGCCGGTGGGCGGCAGGATTGGCCGGATTCTCGAACTGCTGGGGCATGAAGGCCCGGGGATGGTCTGCGGCGATCTCCCGGGCGCGCGCGATCGCCGCGCCCATGCCCTTGTCGTCGGGGGTGAGGACGAGCTCGGCGCCGTAGCCCGAGAGCAGGCTGCGGCGCTCCTCGCTCATCGTGTCCGGCATCGTGAGGATCAGCCGGTAGCCCTTGATGGCGCACACGAGGGCGAGCCCGATGCCCGTGTTGCCGCTCGTGGGCTCGACGACGACGTCCCCCGGCCGAAGGCGGCCCGAGCGCTCGGCTTCCTCGATCATGCTCAGGCAGATGCGGTCCTTCACGCTGCCGCCGAGATTGGAGAGCTCGAGCTTCGCCCAGACCTCGGCGTCGTCGTCGCCCGTCATGCGGTTCAGGCGGACCGCGGCGGTCGTCCCGATCAGGTCCAGGGGCGACTCGGCGACCAGGTTCGGCGCGGGCATCGACTCCGATGCTAACGAACCCCCGGTGGAGAATGAAGGAGATTCCGAGCCGGGCCGACGGAGTCTCGTGCTGTTCCCCGGAGCTCTCGGGGACGCGGTCTGCCTGGAGCCGGTGGTGGCCTGGCTCGTCCGGACGGGACCGGTCGAGGTGTGCGCGCGAGGCGCTGCGGCCGAGGTGGCGGCCTTGTTCCCCGCGCGGCCGCGCGTCTCCAGCCTCGATCGGCCCGAAGTGGCGCGCCTGTTCGCACTCCGGACGGACGCGGATCGGTGCGATCGCTGGTTGGACCGGTACGGCCGGGTCGTGAGCTTCACGGGGGCGCAGAGCGAGGAGGTGCGGGCGCGGTTGCGCGGGAGGGCGGGGGCGACCCTGGTGCCCTTTCCGAGTCGGGACGGGACGACGCACGCCATCGACGAGATGCTCGTCGCCGTGGCCGGCGCGGATGCGGCCGTCGGCGCGGTGCCCACGCTCGTGCTGCCGCACCCGGTCGACCGCGTGCGGGGACGGATGGTGCTCCACCCGGGAGCCGGTGCGTCGGCCAAGCGGCCGCCGCCGGCGCTCCTGCGCGAGATCGCCCGACGCTGGCGTCGGGCGGCCGGCGCGTCGGTGGAGGTGCTCCTCGGCCCCGCCGAGGCCGGCGAGGAGGCGTCCTGGCGAGGTCTGGGCGTGGTGGCGCGCCCCGGTACGGTCGAGGCGATGGCGGCGCGGATCGCGGCCGCCGACGTGTACGTCGGCGGCGATACCGGGCCCAGTCACGTCGCCGCGGCACTCGGTGTCCGCGCGATCGTTTCGTTCGTCGCCACGTCTCCGACCCGGTTCGGGCCCCGTGGCCGCGGAGTGCGCGTCCTGGATCTCCGCGACCCCCGGAACGAGGACGGGCTGGAGGCGGCCTGGGCCGCGCTGGCGAGCGAGCTTCCTTGACATCATCCGGGGCCGGCATTACCGAAATCGCATGGAAACCTGGCTGCGACCGGGGGTTTTTCGCAGCCGTCACCGCGCCGGTCACCGTCTCGCGCCGCGGGACGCGCGGCCGTGAACAAAAGCCTCGCGCGAGCGTCCAAGGACCACCCGGTCCCCGTAGGTCGCCCGCTCGATGCCGGCGCAGAGCCCGAAGCATGTCGCGGCTCCTCGTCCGGGGGAGACGGCGCTCGGGTGCGGCGGATGGCGTGGTGAGGAGCGGACGGGAGAACTCATGAGCGGGGATCGCGACGAGCGGGAAGAGGGCGGCGAGCCTTCCTTCAAGGTCATCGACCGCCGACGCTTCGCCTCGGATGGGAGCGAGCGCAGCGAGGAGGAGCGTGCCGCCACGACGGTCGGTGCCGGCGAGGCGGAGTCTGCTCCGCCTCCTCGACCCGAGAGCGCCCCGACCCCGCGGCCCGCGCCCGAGTCCACCCCCGGGTTCGGCATGCCGCAGGGCGAGCCCTACGAGGGAACGGCGGCCGACGCGATGCAGCCGTCGTTCGCGACCCTCGTTCTGAGCTTGAGCACCCAGGCTCTCATGTGCCTGGGCGAGATCTCGGAGGGCCCGGGCGAAGAGCCGCACGAGGATCTCCCGTCGGCCCGCAACATCATCGACCTGCTCGCGGTTCTCGAGCAGAAGACGAAAGGCAATCTGACCGAGGACGAGTCCGCTCTCCTCGAACGCATCCTGTACGATCTCAGGATGCGATTCGTTCAGCTGAGTAGCTCGGCGCAATGACCGGGCCGCTCGAGGAAACCCGAATCCATGCGTAGTGTCACGAAAGTTCTCGTCCTCCTGGTCGTCGGCTTCGCCATCGGCGCGCTTGCCGCCCGCGACTCGGGCCCGTCGCCGCAGGTGGCCGGCGCCGAACCGCCGTCGCAGGCCGGGCGGGAGGCTCGGGTGGCGGCGCTCGGAGACGGGATGCTCACGCAGGTCGCGGCGGATGAGTCGGATTCCTGTGTGCGCTGCGCGTTGCCGGACTTCTCGAGCCTCGCGGCGCGACTTCGACCGTCCGTGGTCAACATCTCGAGCGAAAACAAGGAGAGCGGCGGGGGCCGCGGGTTCCACGGGGCGCCCGGAGGACCCGGTGGGCCGGGTGGCCCGGGCGGGTCCGACCCGCGCGAGTTCTGGGAGCCGTTCGAGCGATTCTTCGGACCCATGCCGCGTCGCCAGCAGCCGCGAAAGAGTCTCGGCTCCGGCTTCATCTTCGACGAGCAGGGCTACATCCTCACGAACAATCACGTGGTCGAGAACTCCGATTCGATCAAGGTCAAGACGACCGACGGCAAGGAGTACGAGGCCGAGCTCGTGGGGCGCGACCCGAAGACCGACATCGCGGTCCTGAAGATCGAGAACGCCGACGGCGAGACCTTCCCGGCGATCTCGTTCGGCAACTCCGACGACGTGAGGGTCGGCGAGTGGGTGATGGCCATCGGCAACCCGTTCGGCCTCGAGTTCAGCGTGACCGCGGGCATCGTGAGCGCGAAGGGGCGCTTCATCGGTCAGGGCAACTACGACGACTTCATCCAGACGGACGCGCCCATCAACCCCGGCAATTCGGGTGGGCCCTTGCTCGACCTCGAGGGACGGGTCGTCGGGATCAACACCTCGATCTTCAGCCGGAGTGGCGGGAACATCGGGATCGGGTTCGCGGTGCCGATCAACCTCGCCAAGGAGCTGATTCCGCAGCTTCGCGAGAAGGGTAAGGTCACGCGAGGTTGGATGGGCGTCATGATCCAGAAGGTCACGCCGGACATCGCGGACTCCCTCGACATGGACAAGGCGCAAGGCGCTCTGGTGGCGGACGTCGTCAAGGGAGGTCCCGCCGCCAAGTCGGGGATCGAGGTGGGCGACGTCATCGTCGAGTTCGACGGTGAGCCCGTCAGCGAGTCGACCGAGCTTCCTCTCATGGTCGCACGTCAACCGATCGGCGAGACCGTACCCGTCAAGGTGATCCGCGACGGCGAGGAGAAGACGATCGATCTCGAGATCGGCGAGATGAAGGACGAGGACCTCAAGGTCGCGCAGGGCGAGTCCGAGGCCTACGGCCTCACGGTGCAGAACCTGACCCCGGAGATCGCGGAGTCCCTCGGTCTCGAGGCGGACGTGTCGGGAGTGCTCGTGTCGAGCGTGGAGGCCGGCAGCCCTGCCGCGGACGCCGGGCTTCGACGGGGGGACGTGATTCTCGAGGTGAACCGCAACCCGGTCTCCGACATCGACGCCTACATGGCGGAGGTGCAGAAGGGGACGAAGGGGAAGAGCGTGCTCCTGCTCGTGCGACGCGGAGAGAACACGGTCTTCCTCGCTCTCAAGCCGAACGACGAGTGAGGTAGCGCCCTTCTGCGGTAATGCGACGCTTGCGGTCGCTGGCGATCGTCCTGCTGCTGGCCCTCGTCCCGATGGGGGCCGCGGCGGGACTCGCCCTGGTGGTGGGATATCAGCACTACGCGCGCGTGGTGGACGAGAAGTTCGCCGGCCGTCGCTGGGATTTCCCCTCGCGGATCTACAGCGACGAGTTCCTGCTCCATCCAGGCCTCGATCTCGACGCCTCGGGGGTGGCGCGCCGTCTCGAGCGTCTGCGCTATCGCCCGGTCGAGGAGGCGCCGCGTGCCGGAGGAGAGTATCGCTGGACGGGCGACGCGCTCGACGTGGCGCTTCGTCCCGGCGCGCGCGGGCGCCAGGCGACGGAGCGGGTGCGGCTCGCGCTCGAGGACGGCGTGGTCCGGTCGGTCTCCGATCTCGAGTCGGGGGAGGATCGCGGCGCGGTCTCGCTCGAGCCCGAGGAGTTGACCGGGATCTACGAGGGGGAGTGGGAGGGACGTCGCGCGGTCCGGGTCGTCGACGTGGCTCCGATCCTCATCCGCGCCATCCTGGTGACGGAGGACCACCGGTACTTCGAGCACAACGGCGTGGACCTCGTCGGAGTCGCGCGGGCGATGGTCGCGAACCTGCGAGCCGGCGAAGTGCGTCAGGGCGGGAGTACGCTGACGCAGCAGCTGATGAAGAACTTTTTCTTGACGTCCGAGCGGACGGTCTCCCGCAAGCTCGAGGAGATGGCGATGGCTCTCGTGGCCGAGCGCCGCTACTCCAAGATGCAGATCCTCGAGAACTACCTGAACGAGATCTACCTCGGCCAACGCGGCGCCCGCGGCATCTTCGGCGTCGCCGAGGCGTCGGCGTTCTACTTCGGGAAGGATCCCCGCGATCTGGACGCGGCGGAGGCCGCGATGCTCGCGGGGCTGATTCGAGCGCCCAATGCGTACTCGCCGTTCCGCTCTCCCGAGCGGGCACGCGATCGGCGAGATACCGTGCTGCGCGCGCTGCGAAAGGCCGGCGACATCGACGAGCGGGCTCTGGAGGAGGCGCTCGCGCGCCCTCTCGACGTGGTGGCGCCGCGGCGCGAGAGCAAGGACGCCGCGTTCTTCGTCGACTACGTGAAGCGCGAGCTCGCCGAGCGGTTCAGCGAGAGCGTCCTCACGACGGAAGGTCTGCAGATCTACACGACGCTCGACCCGCTCGTGCAAGAGCATGCGACCGACGCCGTGCAATCCGGCCTTGCCGAGCTCGAGGAGGCGCACGAGCGCCTTCGGGCGCGCGCAGACGAGGAGCGGCTCGAAGCGGCGCTCGTCGCCATCGCTCCGCGAACCGGCGCGATCCGTGCTCTCGTGGGCGGGCGGAGCTACGGCGAGAGTCAGTTCGATCGGGCGACCCAGGCGCGTCGCCAGCCCGGCTCGGCCTTCAAGCCCGTCGTCTACCTGGCCGGCGTCGTGGCGACCGAGCCGGAGCGGCACATCACGCCCGCGACGCTCGTCGAGGATACGCCGTTCACGTGGCGCTACGAGGGGCAGGAGTGGACGCCGCGAAACTACGGGGACCGCTACCTGGGCGAGATCACGGTACGTACGGCGCTGGAGAAGTCGTCGAATGCCGCCGCCGCCCGCGTGGCCGAGGTCGTCGGATTGGATGCGATCATCGACCTCGCCGAGCGGATGGGTGTCGAGTCGCGGCTGCCGAGCGTTCCGTCGATCGTGCTCGGCTCGGCCGAAGTCACGCCGCTCGAGATGGTCTCGACCTACGGCGTGCTCGCGAGTGGCGGCATCCGGGCGGAGCCGTTCGCGATCCGCCGCGTCGAGACCAGGGATGGCGAGGAGATCCTCGGCGAGGTCCCGGTCTTCACACGGGTGGTTTCGCCGGCCGAAGCCTTCGTCGTCACGCACATGCTCGAGGGCGTGATGGACGCCGGGACCGCCCGCGGGGCGCGGGCGCGCGGCTTCGCGCGGCCGGCGGCCGGCAAGACGGGTACGACCAACGACTATCGCGACGCCTGGTTCATCGGCTTCACTCCGGACCTGCTCGCGGGCACCTGGGTCGGGTTCGACGGCGACGAGAGACTCGACCTTTCCGGCGGAAGAGCCGCTCTGCCGATCTGGACGTCGTTCATGGCGCAGGCGACCGCCTCGTCGCCGGAGAGGAGTTTCCTCCCCCCGCCCGGAGTGAGCCTGGTCGAGGTCGACCGCCGGACGGGGCGGCCCCCGACGGACGATCCGAGCGCGGTCCGCATCCACGAGGCGTTTCTCGCGGGCGAGGAGCCCGTGTGGTCGGATCCCCTCGACATTCCCGGCGTCGCGCCGGCGCGCACCGCGCCGGCGACCGACGCGCCCCGTCGATCGAAATCCGGGGTACGCCCGATCTCTTTTGCGCAACCCTCGGCCGCTCGGTAGTTTCCGGTATCCCGTGGGGGCGCGAGCGCCCCGGCATCGTGTCCATGTCGAGCCGCTTCTCGAAATCCAACCCTCTGCCGCGTGCGGTCGGAAGCGTCCTGCTGGGGCTGCTGGTCCTCGCCTGCGGACCCGGGACCCCCACGCGCGGTCCGATCCCGCGGCGGCCGGTTCAGCCGGGTTCGGTGAGTCCCAAGCCTCCCCCACGCCCCCAGTACAGCGGAGTCGGCCCCCACCGCGTCGCGGCGAAGCCGGGTGTGGACCTCACGCGCGAGCCGCTCACCTCGGCGATCACGCTCGAGATGGACGATGACGAGGCGATGGCGCTTCGTCTCGCGGAGCGCGCGCGCCAGGAGCTGGACGACGGCACCACGACGCGCGCTCTCGAGCTGCTCGACGCGGCGATCGACAAGGAGCCCGACAGCGTTCCTCCGTACGTCATCCGCGCCCAGGCGTTCTTGATCGAGGGGGACACGTCGCGCGCTCGCGACGACCTGCAGGAGGCGGTCGATCTCGAGCCGCGCCCGCACTGGCTCGCAGAGATCGTCGCCGTGAACGGCAGCATTCTCGAACACGAGGGCAATCGGGACGGGGCCATCGCTGCCTACCGGCGCGCGCTTCAGATTTCGTCGGCCAACGTCACCGCGCGGGACGCGCTCCGGAGGCTCTCCTCGCAATGATCGTCCTCGGGCTCGAGTCCTCGTGCGACGACACCGCCGCGGGGATCGTGCAGGACGGGAAGGAGCTCGCGAGTATCGTCGCGTCGCAGGATGACGTCCACGGGCCCTACGGAGGCGTCGTGCCGGAGCTCGCTGCCCGCAATCACGTGGTGCACGTCGTGCCGGTGGTGCGTCGCGCGCTCGAGGTCGCCGGCCTCTCGCTGGCCGACGTCGACGGTGTCGCGGCGACGATGGGACCGGGGCTCGTGGGGTGCCTTCTCGTCGGGCTCTCTGCGGCGAAGTCCATCGCCCGCGCGCGAGGGCTGCCCTTCGTCGGAGTGAATCACATCGAAGGGCACCTGCTGTCGATCGAGCTCGACGAGGCGCTGCGGCGACCCTTCCTGGGTCTCGTGGTCTCGGGGGGGCACTCGGCGCTCTACTGGGCCGGCGAAGACGGCTCCTACGGGTTGCTCGGGAGCACTCGCGACGACGCCGCCGGCGAGGCGTACGACAAGGCGGCCAAGCTCCTGGGGCTCGGCTACCCCGGCGGGCGCGAGATCGAGAAGCTCGCGCGAGAGGGGGATCCGACCGCATTCTCGTTTCCCCGCCCCCGGGTGAAGGGCGCGGAGCTCGATCTGAGCTTCAGCGGGCTCAAGACGGCGCTACGGCTCACGATCGAGAAGAGTCCGGACGCGCGGCCGGCCGACGTCGCCGCGTCGTTCCAGGCGGCAGTCGTCGACACCCTGCTGATCGCGACGCGAAGAGCGATCGGCGCGACCGGCGCGAAGACGGTGGTCGTCACCGGGGGCGTCTCGGCGAACCAGGCTCTCCGGAAGGCGATGGAAGCGATGGCGGAGGAAGAGGGGGCCGACCTTCGTGTGCCACCCCTCAAGCGATGTACCGACAACGGCGTCATGATCGCGTATGCGGGCTGGCGGCGGCTCGTGCGTGGAGAGTCCGATCCCCTGTCGTTGAACGCCCGCGCGACGCTCCCCCTCGGGCCGCGCATGGCGATCGGGTCGTAGCGGCTGGTGTCGGGCCGCGGCGACCGCTCGGGAGCCGGTCGGAGACGGGCCCTCGGTCAGAACTTCCTGATCGATCCGGACGTCGCCCGTCGGACCGTCGAGGCGGCCGGGGTCGTGCAGGGGGACCGAGTGCTCGAGATCGGCCCCGGACGAGGCATCTTGACGTCTCCGCTGCTCGGGGCGGGGGCCGGCGTCTTCGCCGTCGAGATCGACGAGAGGTTGGCCGACGAGCTGGAGCGTCGCCACCTCCCGGGATTGACCGTTCGTCGGGCCGATTTCCTGCGGTTCGATCTCGACGAGCTTCCCAGCTCTCGAATGACCGTGGTCGCGAACCTGCCGTACTCCACCGGCACGGCGATTCTGGAGCGGTTGCTCGGAGCGCCCGCGCGCTTCCCGCGGATCGTCGTCATGTTGCAGAAGGAGGTGGCGGCCCGGCTCGCCGCCGAGCCGGGTGCGCGCGCCTACGGAAGCCTTTCGGTCTTGACGGCGTTGTGGGCGCGGGCGGCACTCGTGCTCGATGTGCCGCCCGCGTGCTTTCGTCCGCCGCCGAAGGTCGACTCTGCGGTCGTCCGGCTCGACGTGTCTCCCACTCCGCGCGTCCCCGTCCGTGACGCCGAGGTGTTTCGTCGCGTCGTTCGTGCGGCCTTCGCGCAGAAGCGCAAGATGCTGCGCAACACCCTCCGGGCGGCATTCGGGGACGATGCGGAAGCGCTCCTCGAGCGGACGGGAATCGATGGTCGGCGGCGGGCGGAGACGCTTTCGCTCGAGGAGTTCGCCGCGCTCACGCGGGAAGCGGAACGCCTTGCCTGAGCTCCCCGAGGTCGAGACGGTCTGCCGCACGCTCCGGCCGCACGTCGCTGGGCGGCGGATCGAGCTCGTCGAGGTTCGCGAGCGTCGCCTGCGCCGCCCGATCGCGCCCGACTTCGAGTCCCGGCTGCTCGGCCGGCGCATCCGGGGGGTCCGGCGTCGTGCCAAGTACGTGCTCCTCGACGTCGGAGCCGGTGAGGAATGGGCAGTGCACCTCGGGATGAGTGGTCGCTTCTGCGTCGGCGCCCCGCCACC
This sequence comes from bacterium, assembly GCA_030430245.1. GTDB lineage: Bacteria > Desulfobacterota > Binatia > UBA12015 > UBA12015 > VGTG01. Next base: position 14,333 of record JAUIFY010000133.1, read on the forward strand.
GACCCTGACTCACGTCCACGTCGTCGTGCACCTCGAGGGGGGCGGCCGGCTCTACTACCGCGACCCGCGTCGGTTCGGGCTCATGCTGGTGACGCGGGGAGAGGCGGACCTGGGCGAGCTCGGGGTCGAGCCGCTGTCCCCGGGGTTCACGGGGAATCTGCTGTGGCGTCTGCGGCGGAACCATCGACGGATCACGGTGAAGTCCCTCCTGATGGATTCTCGGAAGGTGGTGGGTGTCGGCAACATCTACGCGAACGAAGCGCTCTTCGAGGCCGGCGTTCGGCCGACTCGGCGCTTCGGCCGCCTCACGCGGCGGGAGGTCGACCGGATCGCGGAGGTGGTCCCCGCCGTCTTGCTCCGGGCGATCGAGTCCGGAGGCTCCTCGCTCCTGGACTACCGGGATGGCGAGGGGCGGTCTGGCAGCTTCCAGACCCGACTCCACGTCTACGATCGGGCCGGAGAGCCCTGTCGTCGTTGCGGCGCGACGATCCGCGGCACCGTGCTCAGCGGACGAGGCAGCTTCCACTGTCCGCGTTGCCAGGCCTGACCGCCGGATTTCGTTGACCGGTCCGCCGGGCCTCTGGTACCAACCAAAAATTCGCGGCACACTTGGGGCTCGACGATCGAAACCGAACGCGAGGTGGATGCACGTGACGAGGTGGGGGACGTGGTGAGGGGACGCAGGCCGCGCGGAGTCGCATGGGGCGCCGGAGGCGCATTCGTCATCGTCGTCTTGGCTCTCGGTGCCGTCGCGAGCGCGGCCGAGCCGTTCCCCCGGCCGAAGCTTCTCGAGGCGAACGTGGGGTTCTGGCGGGACGTGTTCGCCAAGTACTCGCGCAACCAGACCGTCCTCCATGACGACACGCACCTCGATCGCGTCTACACGGTTCTGGATTTCCGGTCGTGGGCCGGCGACAACGGGCGGCTCGATGCGAAGCACGACCGGATGCGCGACGAGCGCGAGCGCGAGGCAAAGCGGCACTACGTCGCGATCCTGAAGAAGCTGGACGCGCGACGAGGCCGCGCCGAGGGCTTGAACTCCGAGGAGCTGCGCGTCCGTGCTCTCTTCGACGGAGTCGAGGATCCGAACAAGTACCGCGTCGCCGCCGAGCGCGTCCGAGCCCAGTCGGGTCTTCGCGAGCGGTTCCGCGACGGCATCGCGCGGCTGAAGGGCTACGAGCGCGAGATGATCGAGATCTTCCGGGCCAAGGGCGTGCCTCCGGAGCTCACGCGTATGACGCTCGTGGAATCGACGTTCGACCTGGACGCGTACTCGCGGGTCGGTGCGGCCGGCGTATGGCAGTTCATGCCCAGCACGGGGCGGCAGTATCTCCGGATCGATTCGGCGGTCGACGAGCGCCGCGACCCGCTGCGTGCCACGTGGGCCGCGGCCGAGCATCTCCGACGCGATCGGGAGGCGCTCGGTGCGTGGCCGCTCGCGATCACCGCGTACAACCACGGTCGGGGCGGCATCGCCCGGGCGGTCAAGACCGTCGGCTCGACCGACATGGGGATCATCGCCAGGCGCTACCAGGGCCGCAGCTTCGGATTCGCCTCGAGGAACTTCTACGCGGAGTTCCTCGCGGCCCTCGACGTGACGCGCGACGAGCGCCGCTACTTCGGCGGGCAGATCGCGCCGGTCCCGGCACCCCGATCGCGTGAGATCCGGCTGCGCAAGCCGATGGGCCTCCATCAGGCCTCGAGGCACGTCGGAGTGAATTCGGAGACCCTCATCGCCATGAACCCGGCCTTCCTGCCGCGGGTCATGGGCGGCCGATCGTCCATTCCCCGCGGCTACCGTCTGCGGGTCCCGGATCGACCGCAGGACGGACGACTCGCCGTGACCCAGGCGAACGCCCGGCGGGAGGCCAGCGGACGCCCCCGCTACGCCTTTCACGAGGTGCGGCGCGGGCAGACGCTCGGACGGATCGCTCAGAAGTACGGGACCACGATCGCAACGCTTCAGCGCGTCAACAAGATCCGCCGTCCCCGGTCGCTGCAGGCCGGACAGGTCCTCAAGATTCCGCTGAGCTGACGGGTACTTGGGGTGCCTCGGGGTGAGGAGGCGCATCCCCGAGTCCGGCCCGCTATGCTAACCCGGGTAC
>JAUIFY010000134.1 GCA_030430245.1 bacterium
GTTTTCGCCGCCGACTGCGGGGGAGCCGTCGCGTGCCAGTGCGGAGACCGCGTGATCGCCGACTACACGCTCGCGGGTGATCTGAACAGCTGCCCCGGCGTGGGGCTTCGCGTCGTGGCGGGTCTTCTCGACTGCGCCGATCACCAGGTGAGTGGCTCCGGCGAGCCGAGCGAGGAGCCGGGCATCTGGCTCGACAACGCCACGGGCGCCAGCGTGCGGAACTGCCGCGTGCGCAACTACACCGACGGGATCCTCGTCGACGGCGGGTCGGGCAATGTCGTCGCCGACAACGTCGTGTTCAACAACGTCCACGGGATCTGGGTGGGCTCGGGCGCGACCGGGACCGTGATCGATGGGAACGAGGTGCGCGACAACAGCGACGAGGGCATCCACCTGGGCTCCGGAACGGGCCTGGCCGTCGTGTCGAGGAACTCGATCCGCAACAACGACGGGGAAAACCTCTACCTCCTGTCGTCGGACGGCAACACGATCTCCGACAACGTGCTCGATCAGTCGAAGTCGTCGGCCATCTTCGTGAAGCACAGCTCCGACAACACGTTCACGGACAATCAGGTGCTGAAGCGCCCGATCGTGATCCGTGGCGATTCGCATGGGAACGCGTTCAGCGGCACCGTTCTCGCCTCCGGCGGTTTCGTCCTGAAAGCCCTGGAAGAGCCGGACCTCGTCTGGACCTACCCCTCGGCGACGACGATCACGGGCGGCGACATCGATGCCAGCACCTGCTTCGAGTTCGTCGGCTCGTTCGGCAATACCGTGGCCGACGTTCAGGTCGACTCGTGCCGGCACTACACGGAGCTCGAGTTCGGGGGCCTCGTGCCCTACGACAACAGTGTCGCGGTCCTGGACGAGTCGCCGGGCGACGACGGCAACGGGAGCGGCGGCGGCGCCGGGGGCAGCGGTGGACGCGGCAAGGTCAAGTTCAACAAGAAGAATCCCGACGTCGACCATCTGAAGGTGGCGTACTTCTTCCTGTCGTCTTCCGAGCTCCACCCGGACGTCGAGGACATCACGATCACACTCTCCGACATGGACAGCGTGGTCTACTCGGCCGACCTGCCGGCGGGCGCGATGGAAGAGAAGTCGGTCCGGAACTACAAGTACAAGGACAAGAACTACTCGCTCATCAACGGACTTCGCGAGGTGAAGATCCGCCACTACGGCGGGACGCTCTGGCGCCTCGACATCAAGGCCCGCGCCGAGCTCGTCACGGCCGACCATGCCGACATGACGCTCTCCTGGACCATCGGCGACGACGACTTCGCATCCACGGACACGTGGACGGAGACGAAGCGCGGCTGGCGACTCAAGAACGACTGATCCTGCGAGCCATCCCGACGAGCCTGGCAAAACCACCAGACATGGCAGGGTTGCCAGAGCCGGCTCACGAAGGAACTGGAGTGATTTCAGCAGGTTGGGTGACGTTTCGTAGGCATCGCACTTGCTCCGACCAGCAGGTTCGGCCCGAGTGCGCCCGAAAGGGGCGTCGCGCGTGGAACTCGAACGGAAGAACCCGGACGAAAATGCGATCTGAACACCCAAATCGACGGAGCCCGGCTCGGCGGACCTTCGCCGTTCTTTCGGCTCTGACTCTCGTCGCGACGGCTCTCGTCGCCGGTCCGGCCGCGGCCGCGAGTCGTCTCGCGGTCTCGCTCCTGCGCGTCGACGACGTGCTCCTGGTACCCGACGATCTCGTCGTTGCGCCCGGCCAGACCCATCAGCTCCAGGTCCTGGTCGTGTACGAGGACGGCACGACGGAAGACAAGACCGGCGAGTACTCGATCGAGATCCGCGACGACGACGTGGCCACGATCGACGCCGACGGTCTGCTCACGGGCCGCGCCGAGGGGCGCACTCACATCGACGTCTTCGACGACCGCGGCAGCCGCGCCGGCGACGGCGGCGACGTCGAGGTTCCCGAAATCACGGAGATCACGGTTACGCCGGGCACGGCCATCGTGGAGCAGGGCGACACCGTCCAGCTTCGGGCCTACGCGACGTTCGAGAACGGTTGGACCGGAATCGACGTCACGGAGTTCGTCGACTGGACTTCCGGGAAGCGCTCGGTCGCGACGGTCGGGGACGAGAACGGTGGTCCGCACGGCGTCGTGTCGGCCCTCAACCCGGGTGAGGCGAAGATCCGAGCGAAGGATCCCGAGTCCGGTGCGCAGTCGCCACGAGAAGAGGGCGTCATCACCGTCGTGGAGGAAGGCGCAGCGCCCACGCCGACGCCCGTGCCGACCCCGACGCCCGTCGTCACCCCCACTCCGATCCCGACGCCGACCCCGTTCGGCCACGTGCCGACGCCGACGCCGGTACCGACTCCGTCTCCGTCCCCGACGCCCGACCCCGATCCGGGGAACGGCTCGGACCTGAAGGAGCTCGTGTTCGACCCGCCGCGGCTGGACATGGTCGCGGGCGAGAGCTTGCGCCTGCGCGTGCTGGGCGAGTTCGAGAACGGGATCGTCGCCGACGTCTCGCACCTCGTGGAGTTCTCCTCGCGGGACGAGCGCACGGCAACCGTCGACGAGAACGGTCTGGTGCGGGCTCTCAAGAGCGGCTCGACGGAGATCGAGGCGGAGGAGCCCGAGAGCAACACGTCGTCACGCTACGACGCCGAGATCGTGATCGGCGAGATCATCGGCATCTCGATCTCTCCGGCCGGTGCCACCCTCGCGCCCGACCAGACGACGCAGCTCGCGGCGTACGCCTCGTACGACAACGGGCGCACCGGCGTCGACGTCACGGATCAAGTCGAGTGGTCGTCCGGCAAGCGGTCGGTCGCGTCCGTGGGCACGGTCGACGATGGCGAGCCCGGCCTCGTCACCGCCCTCGAAGAAGGCCAGGCCCAGATCTCGGCGCGCGACCCCGAGAGCGGGACGCGTTCCGAAGAGGGCCTCATCACGGTCACGGAGACCGGCGGTCCGGGCGATCCCGGAGATCCGCCTCCTCCGGTCGACCCGCTCGCGGGCGATCTGCTCGACATGTCGTTCGAGCCGCAGTCGCTCGAGCTGCTCGCGGGGGAGACGGCCGCCCTGCGTGTCGTCGGCGTCTTCGAAGACGGCTCGATTCGCGACGTCACCGACTTCGTGGAGCTCGACGTGCGCGACGACTCCGTCGGCGAGTCGCTCCCGGGAGGCATCATCCGCGGGCTCGGCGAGGGCAGCACCACGATTCGAGCCGAGGAGCCGATCTCGGGTCGCCGCAGCAGTGTGCGGGCGGCGCTTCAGGTCGCGGGCATCGTTTCGCTCGCGATCGGCCCCCTCGACATCGCGGTCGAGACGGGGACCCAGCTGCAGCTCCAGGCGATCGCCACGTACGCGAACGGCGCAACCGGCATCGACGTGTCGGGCCTGGTCGATTGGGAATGCAACGACGAGGAAGTCGCGGTGATCGACGGTGATGGCCTTCTGACGGCCATTGGTCCCGGCGACTGCAAGATCACGGCGTACGACTCGATCTCCAAGGTCGAGTCGAACGAGGTCGTCGCCGGAGTGAGCGGAGAGCCGCTGCCGGCGCCGACGCCGGTCGCGAGCGGAGACCCGAACGAGTTCCTCCGGCTGCGGTTCGAGCCGCCGACCGTGTTCGCGATCGAGAACGGCACGGCCGACGTGACGGTGTTCGCCGTCTTCGGTGACGGCCACGAGGAAGACGTGACCGAGTTGGTGACCTTCCGGTCCCGCAACAGTCGGGTGGCCGAGGTCGAGCCGGACGGCCAGATCGTCGCCGGCCGTGCCGGCACCGCCGACGTGAAGGTCGTCGACGAGGAGCACGACGTCGAGACGTACTTCACGGTGTTCGTCGGCGAGATGACCGAGATCCGGATCGTCCCGTCGACGCTCAGCATGCTGGCCGGCACGGAGGCCGAGATCGAGGTCCGCGCCTCCTACGAGGGGGTCGAAGGGTCGAGGGTCGTGACCGGCGAGGTCGGATTCCGGTCCTCCCGCGAGTCCGTGGCGATCGTCGAGGAGCGGGCGGACGGAACGGCCTGGGTGAAGGCACTCTCGGACGGAACCGCGTTCCTGCAGGGCAAGCATCGCGAGAAGGGCATCAAGACCTCGCCGTCGAGTGGAATCGTCGAGGTCGTCTCCGAGCTGCAGTCGATCAAGGTCTCGCCGACCAGCCGCGCGTTGGCGCCGGGCGAGCGTTCGCACTACAAGGCCAAGGGCAACTTCGAGGGCGGCGTCCGCGTCGATCTCGACGATGCGGACCTCGAGTGGACCTCTCTCGACCCGACGATCGCGTCGGTCGACGAGGACGGTCGCGTGACCGGCCACACGTTCGGCGCGACCCAGATCGTCGCCACGCACCTCGCGACGGGGATCTCGTCGGCGGAGCTCGATGCCGAGGCGAACGTGTCGGTCGTGGGTGGTCTCGTGGGCCTGCAAGTGGGGACCTCGAGCAGTCGGTTCCCGGACGAGCCGGTCGATCTCGTGCTGGCCGCCGGCGAGACGAAGGAGCTCAAGGGCCTCGCGCTCTATGCGAACACCACCGAGCCCTTCAACATCGGCAGCTCGCTCGAGTGGACCTCGAGCGATCCGGCCGCCGTTCCCGTCGGCGTTCAGGGCCAGGTGTCCTGTGCCTCGATCGGCGTCGCCGTGATCTCCGCGGTCGATCCCCAGACCGGAGTCTCGACCACGGCGACCCTCGGCGATGCAACGGTCACTTGCGCCGGCTCGGTGCTCGCGCTGCGCATCGATCCCGACTACCTCGAGCTCGACTTCGGTCGCACCCGGCAGGTCCGGGCCTACCGACAGCTCGAGAACGGTTCGGAAACCGACGTCACGCGCACGGTCGACTGGTTCACGAGCGACGACAAGTTCGTGACGGTCGTGAAGAGCGGCGGCGAGGGGGGCAAGGTCACGGGAGCCAACGTCGGATCGGCGGTCATCACCGCGTACGATCCGGACTTCGACATCAGCTCCGAAGATGTCGGTGGGACGAGCCTGCTCGTGGACGTCGTCCAGATCCCGACGTCGCTTTTCATCGAGTCCCTCGATGGTGGCTTGAGCGGCAGCATCGGCGAGCGCATTCGACTGCGCGCCCGCGTGACGTACCGCGGTGGTGCGACGGAAGGCGTGAACGACGTGGTCCAATGGAGCTCGTCCAACCCGGCCGTCGTCCGCATGGGCCCCGACTCCCCGAACTGGGCGCATCTGGTCGGGGTCGGCACCGCGACGATCACGGCGACCTATCCGGGCTTCCCGGAGATCTCGAAGCAGCTCACGATCGCGGTCTTCCCCTAGAGTCGCAGCGAGCGATTCGGATCGGAGCGCCCCGGAAGTGAGAGAGCGGAGTCGGCCCGCGCCGGCTCCGCTCTCGTCGTTTCGGGGCGAGGACGCCCGGGATCGGCGCGTCGCGTGAAGCGACCGGTGCGCCTACTCGACGTATCCGAGCGCGCGCAGACTCTCGCGGAGGCGCCCCTTCGCGCTCATCATCGGGTCCTCGGTCGGCGGGCGCGTCGTGGGCGCGGTCGCGAGCAGCCGGCGGCGGTGTTCGGCCGTCGACGGGTCGTCGCCGTCCAGGAGATTCACCGTCTCGGCTGCGTCCGCCTCGAGGTCGAACAAGTACAGGCCGTTGCTGCGGGGCAGCTGGTGCGTGGTCTTCTCGAGGGCGGTGTGCTCGTAGAGGGCGAAGCGGTCGTCCCGGTAGACGCGGGTGCCTCCGGGCCCCTCGGTATACGCAACCGCTCGGAACGACTCTCGGGTCAGGGGATTCGCGACCGGGGGAAGAGGTGTGCTGGACGACGGATCGGCGCGGAAGTGTCGAACGATCGCGTGGAAGATGTCGGTCGTGGTGATGGGAAAGTCGGCCTCTCCGGAGATTCCGAGCTCCGGGGGGAAGATCACGAGAAGCGGCACGTGCTGCTCCTCCGCCCGCGACATGTACCCGTGTCCCCAAAAGCCGCGCTCGAAGAGCGACTCCCCGTGATCCGACGTCACGATCACGATGGTCCGGTCGCGGAGGCCCGCTGCCTTCAGCTCTCCGAGCAGGGACCCGAGCTCGCGGTCGAACCGGCGAATCTGCGCGTCGTAATGGGCGGTCAGCTGCGCCACGTCGGCGTCTTCGACCCAGTTCGCCACGTCGGCCGTCTTCCATTTGAGCCATTCGCCGTCGGGGGCGATCATGGCGCCGCCCGCGCAATGTCCGGTCCGGTCGTAGCCCGGGACCCGGTAGTAGGAGAGGTCCCGCTCTTCGGCTCGGTACGGCATGTGGGTATCCATGTAGTGGAGATACAGGAACCAGGGTTGCCGGTCGGGAGCGCGTAGGTCGTCCAGCAGCGATGCGACGACGCGGTTCACGCGGCCGGCGGGGACGTACGGAACGTCGGTGTGCGCCTCTTCCTCCCGAAACCGATCCCAGTCGTGGAAGTACTCGAATCCCTGGCCGAAGCCCGTGTTGCGCGCGATGTACGGGCTCGCGGATACGGCGAGGCTTCGCACCCCGACCTCGGAGAGACGTTCGGCGAGGGTGGCGTTGTCGGGCTCCAGTCCCCCGGTCCAATCGAACAGCTCGTCCTTCGAAGGGGTCGTGAAGAGCTCGCCTTCGATCAGCGAGGAATACGGGAGACCCGTGAAGAGGCTCGCAACGCTCGGCCAGGTGAACGTGAAATGCGAATAGGCGCGCGTGAACACCAGCGCCGGCGTGTGGGCGAGGGTCGGTGCCGTGACGCGGGAGTATCCGTACACGTCGAGATTCGCGGCGCGAAGCGAGTCGCTGATGACGAGGATGACGTTCAGCGGTTGGCGTGGTCGTACCGCGACGAAGAGCGTCGAGAGAACCGCGGCGACGATGGCGAGTCGGAGGAGGAACCGCACCGAGTCATCCTAGCAATCGTGGCCTCGCGTTTCTGCTCGCCGCGGCGGCTGCGGGAGGCTAGAGCACCGAGCATGTCCGTGCCCGTCCACGACCAGATCCTGATCGGCGGTTCGTGGGTCCCGGCGGCCCGTGGGACGTACGACGTCATCAATCCGGCGACCGGCGGCGTCGCGGGTCGGGCGCCCCAGTGCTCGGCCGGGCAGGCGTGCGAGGCGGCGACCGCTGCGCGGGAGGCCTTCGAGAACGGTCCCTGGCCACGCATGACCGGGAACGAGCGCGGCCGCCTTCTGCGGAACGCGGCGGCGGAGTTCCGTCGTCGCATGGACGGCCTCGTCGACATCACCGTGGCCGAGACGGGTGCGCTCCGTCCGATCGCGAAGCAGCTCCAGGTCGGTGAGGTCGCGGTCCGGCTCGAGAGGTACGCCGACCTCGCGAGCACGCCGGACGTCGAGGGCCTACCGCCGATCTCCCGCCCGGGTGTCGCCGGCGCGACGGCGAGCCTGGCGTCCGGCATGGTGATCCGCGAGCCGGTCGGCGTCGTCGCGTGCATCTCGCCGTACAACTTTCCCATGACGAATTGCGCCGGGAAGATCGGTCCGGCGCTCGCGGTCGGGAATACGGTCGTGATCAAGCCGCCGCCCCAGGATCCCCTGGGGATGACCGAGCTCGTGCGGATCGTCGCGTCCGAGCTCCCGCCCGGCGTCGTCAACTTCGTGTGCGGATCCACGCCGGACATCGGGGAGGCTCTCACGACCTCGAGCGACGTCGACATGGTTTCGTTCACGGGAAGCAGCGCGGTGGGGACGATCATCGAGCAGGCGGCGGCCCGGACGATGAAGCGGACGCTCCAGGAGCTCGGAGGGAAATCGGCCAACGTGGTGTTCGCCGACTGCGACCAGGCCTCGGCGCTTCGAAGTTCGCTCGGCGTGTTCGGCTTCCACTCGGGACAGATCTGCATCGCGCCGACCCGATTGCTCGTCGAAGAGTCGATCTACGACGACTTCACGGCGAAGCTCGCGACCGCCGCGTCGTCGATGAGGATCGGTGACCCGAACGACGAGGGCGTCGTCGTCGGTCCGGTGATCTCGCAGGCCCAGCTGGAGCGTATCGAGGGGTACGTTCGCAAGGGCATCGAGGAGGGCGCCACCCTCGCGTGTGGCGGCAAGCGGCCCGAGCATCCGAAGGCAGGCTTCTACTTCGAACCCACGCTCTTCACGAACGCCACGAACGACATGGCCATCGCGCGGGAGGAGATCTTCGGTCCCGTGATCGCCGCGATCCCGTTTCGCGACGAGGACGAGGCCGTCCGCCTCGCGAACGATTCGGATTTCGGCCTCTACGGCTACGTCTGGAGCGGCGACGTCGTTCGTGCCCTCCGCGTGGCGCGGGCGATGCGCACCGGGACGGTCCAGATCAACGGCAGTCCGCCGAATCCCGACGCGCCGTTCGGTGGCTACAAGCGAAGCGGCCACGGGCGCGACGGCGGCCGGTTCGCCCTCGATGCGTACTCCGAGCTCAAGTACGTCGGCTGGGCGACCTGATTCCGGGGGGCCTCGGGAGAGCCGCCTCGACGTGGCGTTCCCGTCGAGCACGCGGCAGGACGCCGGCGTGCGCCCTGCGGTACTCCGGAGGTATTGGCTCTACGCGGGTGGTGCGCATTGCGTGCTCTACAGCTCGGTCTTCTTCGTCTACTACGAGGAGCGGCTGGGGCTCTCGGTGGCGGCGATCCTCGCGCTCCAGTCCTACACCACGGCGCTGCGCGGAGCGCTGGATCTCCCTCTCGGGGGCCTCGCGGATCGGGTGTCGCGCCGCGGGTGTCTCGTGTGGGGAGCGGCGTGCCTCGCGACCGGGAGTGCGACGCTTCTGCTCTTCCCGACGCTCGCCGCGGCGTGGGTGGCCGAGACGCTGATGGCGACCTCGACGGCACTGCGGTCCGGGGCCGACTCGGCCCTTCTGTACGACGCCCTCGACGCCGACGACCGCCTCGACGCGTACGCCTTCGCCGAGAGTCGCGCCCAGGCGATCGCCTCGGTCGGCTCGGGCGCCGCAGCGGTGGCCGGTGGGCTGCTTGCCGCCATCGATCTCCGGTGGCCGTACCTCGTGACGGCGCTTCTGGCGGTGGCCACCGGTCTCGTGGCTGCCGCGCTGCCCGACGCCCGGCCGAGGGGCGCCGCGATGCGCTCGGCGCGTCCGTTGCGGGAGTCGGCCGCGCTCGTCGCGTCGTCCCCGTCGCTTCTGTGGGTGGTCGCCGTGGTGGTCTTCGCGGTCGTCGCCTCCCACGTCTACTTCTATCTGCAGCAACCGTTTCTTCGAGAGGTCGGGGTGCCGGTCGCACTCTTCGGCGTGGTCTTCGCGGTGACCAAGCTCGTGACGGCGGTGGTCGCAAATCAGGCGCACCGGGCGGACGAGGCGCTCGGCGAGCGGGCCACGGCGGGCCTGATGGTCGCGATCTCCGCGGTCGGGCTGGGAGGCATGGCCGTCGCCACGGGGCCGCTCGGCGCCCTCTGGATCCTGACCCGGGGCCTCCTCGACGGCTTGTGGATGCCGCTCGCCAACATCTGGGTGAACCGCCGCGTCGAGAGCCGACTCCGGGCGACGACTCTCTCTCTGCAGAGCGTGGTCGGCCGCATGGTGCTCGCCGCGGCGCTCGCGCTCATGGGCCTCGTGACGGCGGGCGCATCGGTCACGACGTTGCTCCTCGCGTCGGCCGGTTGCGTCGCGGTCGTCGGAGCTCTTCTCGTGGCGCTCCGGCCTGCCCGGACGTGAACGGGAACGTCGGAAACGATGGGGCTAGCTCTGGAGGGCCGGCCTCAGGTGGAAGTAGAGCTCGCGCGGGGTGCCGCATTCCACACAACGGCATCGCGCGACGCGTAGGCGCGTCCCGTCGACGGTCTCCGCGGCGTGCTCGTCGAGGTGCAGCCGACCTTCGCAGAGCGGGCAGGGGGTGGCTTCGGTTCGTGCGTCGACCTGGGCCGACGAGGTGATCTCGATGGGATGGTCGGGTGCGCCGCCTGCCTCGAGGCGAGCGAGGCGCTCCAGGTCGTCGCGGATCTTCTTCGTCTCCCGTTCCCGCGCGCGGCGCGCGGCGCGGGGGCTACGCGGGCGGCGCGGCATCTCGGTCCCCGCGCTCGGGTGGCGGAGGAAGCGGCGCGAATCGGGGCTCGGTATCGTTCGGCCCCGACGTGTCGATCAGCACCGAGGGCCGCTCCGCGAGGAGGGCGACGAGGCCTTCCCTCGTGACGTTCGTGAGCTCGATCTGCTCGGCGTCTTCGAAGACGTCCAGAAACACGTCGCCGGATTCTTCGAGCGCGCGGATCTTCGCCAGTGGCAGACGCTCGAAGCGGACCGCCCACGCGTACCCCTCACGACGTGCGGGAGGGGCGCCGCCGCGCCACCACCGCAGGGAATCGAGGAGAAAGTACTTCGCGTACGGGTGACCGGAGGTGTAGGGGCTGTCCCACTTGATGCGCTCGGGGTCTCTCGCTTGCCACGCGCGCGCTTCGGGCTCCGAGAGAAAGCGGAGTACGACCGGCGCCGACTCCGGCGCCTGCTCGACGAGATACTCGGCCACCGTGAGCATCCGATCTCCGCAGATGCCGACGGGCGGTTGCGCGAACCGCTCGGGGCGGTCCATCGCCGACCAGCTCCAATGCTCGAGGGGAAAGACGCACGTATCGGCCCGGTCGCCCGCGCGAGAGCGGAAGACGACGACGCTTGCTTCGTGTTCGGTCGAGTGGCCTTCCTTCCGAATGGGCACCGCGAGTCGGATGCGAAGGAAGTTCGAAACGGCCTCGGAGTTGGGCCATTCGCGACCACCGTGCTTCAGCCTCGCGTTCTCCTCCACCTCGACGACGCCGGCGATCTCGGCTCGTCCGACGCTCGAGACGGCGTCCGCGCATCGATCTCGATCCTCGCCCCGCAGCTTGCGGCAGAAATCGATCGGTGGCGCGCCGAACAGGCTCTCGTTGGAGCGGAGGACGCGCCCGATCCTCTCGAGTACGCGCGGCGCCAGCCGATCCTCGGGGTCGAGCTCGTCCTGCCGGATCTCGATCGCCGGGGGCGCGCTCGTCTTCGCGAGGAGGCCGGCCGCCGTGCCGACGACCAGCACCGCCGCGACGCCCAGGGAAAGGCGAGACCTCATGCGGGGCGCAGGCCGAGGAGCCGGGCGGTTTCGGCCGGGCCGGCGATCGGCCGTCCTACGGCGCGGGCGAGCGCCGTCGCTTCCTCGACGAGCTCGACGTTCGATGGGGTGCGCGGGCCGGCGTAGTCCTCGAGACCTACCCGCACGTGTCCTCCCCGCTCCAGCGCCCTTCGGGCCATTCCCGTTTCCACGACGTCGCCGCCGACCACCGCGACGGCCCACGGCAGGTCGGTGCCCTCGAGCATCTCGAGGTACGCGTCCAGCGCCTTCTCGGTGGGTGGCAGTCCGAAGCTCGCACCGCCGGGGCGGCCGCCCACGTAGTCGAAGTCCCCTCCGAAGTAGAGCTTGACGAACGCCCCCGGGGGGAGCCGGCCGGCGCGATGGTAGGCGAGTGCGGTACGGACGAAGCCCGGCTCGAAGCACGCGATGCTCGGGCCGAGGCGGTGGCGCTCGCAGATCTCGACCGCATGACGGATCAGCCCGAAGTCGTTCGCGTAGACGAAGTCGAAGCCCCCGCCCGGAATGCCGTCGTCTCCGACGGCTCCCAGGTTGACGGAACCAGGGTCGAGAATGCTCACGCGGAGGCCACACGATTCGACCAGAAGGGGGATGTGCCCGAACCGCTCCTCCGCACGGCCGCCCAGCCCGATCGTGGGGTAGAGCAGTGCGTCGGGTCGCGCCTCGAGCACCGGACGCCAGCCGGCCGCTTGTCTCTCCGCGGTCTCGGCCGGTGGTGCCATGGGCACGTCGACGTGATTGTGGACGATCGCCGCGCCGCGCTCGAGGCAGGCCAGCGCGTCCGCGGCGATCTCCTCCGGCGCGGTCGGAACGCGCGGGTTGCGCGTCTTCTGCGTCGCGCCGTTGATCGCCGCTTCGAGGATGACGGGGGACGAGCTCATGACGCGCCGACGGTACCAGGGGGTCGGACCGTCTCCAAGCCGCCCTCGGCCGGGCGAGGCTGGCGCTTGACCCGGGCCCGGGGGACACGGAGAGAAGGGAGGTGCCGCCGCCCCTCGAAGAGGTACCGCTCGACGACATGCTGCGCGTGTTGGAGGATGCGGCGCCGCGTTCCCTGACCGTGAAGGAGATCGCCGAGCGCTTGAAACTCGAGCGCTACGACCGGCGAGGGATGGCCACGGTCCTGAACGCTCAGGCCGAGGCCCGCCGGATCCACAGGGTGGGCAAGACGCGCTATCGCTACGCGCACGAGGTCGTGGAGCGCCGCGCTCGCTCTCCGAGGTCGCGCCGGGGGCCGAGCGAGATCGTGGGGCGGTACGTCCGGGTGCGTGGCGGCTTCGGCTTCGTCGAGATCCCGGATCCGGCGACCCAGAGCCTCTCGGGAGACCTGATGATCCCGCGAGGCCGCGAGATGGACGCGCTGCACGGCGACCGGGTTCGCGCGCAGATCCTCCGTCGCGACCATCGGACGGGTCGGGCCGCCGGCCGCGTCGTCGGCGTCGTCGAGCGGGCGCACTCCGAAGTTCTGGGCCGACTGGAACTCGTGGCCGGGCCCCGTTGGCGCTCGATCCCGTCGGGCTGGCGGCTGCTGCCGCTCTCGGACCGGCTGCCTCCCGTGGAGGTCGTCGGCGCCGAGCCCCCGGCCAAGGGCGACGCGGGAAGGATGGCGTTGGTCCGCCTCACCCGTCCCCCCGTCGGCGCGAGTCCGTGGCGGGGTGAGCTGGTCCGATTGCTCGGCGACCTCGACGACCCCGAAGTCCAGTTCTTGCAGGTCGCGCTGGAGCACGGCCTGCCACTCGAGTTCCCGGCCGACGTCGAGGCGGAGGCGGCCCGCCTTCCCGTCGATCCCCGGCCCGCCGACATCGCCGATCGGAAGGATCTGCGCGATCTGCCCTTCGTCACGATCGATGGCGAGACCGCACGCGACTTCGACGACGCGGTCTGCGTCGAGGTCCGCGCGGAGGGCGGCTTCCGGCTGCGCGTCGGCATCGCCGACGTCGCACACTACGTCGCCCCGGGTTCGGCGCTCGATGCGGAGGCGGCGCGTCGCGGGACGAGCGTCTACTTCCCGGACCGCGCGATCCCGATGCTTCCCGAGCGGCTCTCGAACGAGCTGTGCTCCCTCAAGCCGGACCGCGATCGAGCCGTCCTGGTCGCGGACATGGATTTCGATGCGCGGGGACGGCGCGTCGGCGCTCGTTTCTTCCGCGCCGTTCTCCGGAGCCGGGCTCGTCTGACGTACACCGAGGTCGCCGCGGTCCTCGAAGGGGTGCCCGAAGCGGCGCGCCGGCGGAGCGAGCTCGGAGACCTGGTGCCGCAGCTCGAGCGCATGCGGGAGCTGATGCGGCTCCTCTACGCCCGGCGGCTCGCAAATGGCGCCCTGGACCTGGATCTTCCCGAGCCGGTCGTCGACCTCGACGACGGCGGACACGCCGAGAACGTCCGCTACGCCGAGCGCAACGATGCACACCGTCTGATCGAGGAGTTCATGCTGGAGGCGAATCAGGCGGTGGCCGCTGCGCTCGCTCGAGACGAGATCCCGATTCCCTACCGCATCCACGAGCCGCCCGAGAAGAGCGACATCTTCGAGCTCAATCGATTCCTCCATACCGCGAACGTCCACATCGATACCCGTGGCGACATCACACCGGGCATGGTCGCGACGGCGTTGGAGGCGCTACGGGGACACGCGCTGGAGCGCGTGCTCTCGCGACAGATCCTGCGCGCGCTCAAGCAGGCGCGCTACGACACGCAGAACGTCGGGCACTTCGGGCTCGCGTTCTCCCTGTATTGCCACTTCACGTCGCCGATCCGGCGATATCCCGACCTTCTCGTCCATCGACAGCTGGTCGACTGGATGGAGGGGCGGAAGACGACGGCGCAGGCCGCGGAGGCGACGCTCGCCTCCGCCAGTGAGGCGAGCTCCCGCCGTGAGCGTGACGCGATGGACGCGGAGCGCGCGATGCTGGACCTGAAGAAGGCCGAGTTCATGCAGGGTCACATGCGGGAGCCCCACGCGGCGACGATCGTCTCGATCGCGGGATTCGGATTCTTTGCCGAGCTCGACGCGTATCCGATCGAAGGGCTCGTTCCGATCGAGGACCTGCCCGGACAGTGGCGCTTCGACGACCGAGATCAGGTGCTCTACGGAACCCGCTCGGGCCGCCGGCTCCAGCTCGGCGACCGACTCGTCGTGGAGGCGACCGAGGTCTCGATCGCACGTCGGCAGATCACGCTTCAGGCTCTCCAGATGCCCGAGCCGCGAGAGCGCGGGCGCAAGCCGCCGTCGGATCGTCGAACTCGTTCGAAGAGCGACTCGCGGGCGCACGGTGGCTCTCACGAGAGCCCCGGTGCGCCCCCGCGGGGTCGGCGGGGCTCGGGTCCGAAGCGCTCGGGCGCGCCGCGCGGCGGGAAGGGCCCTCCGCGCGGCTCCCGGTCCGGACCCCGCAACGGACCGGGCAGACGCCGCTGAGCGGCGCCGGAAAGGAAGTCACGATGGGACGACCGAAACGTACGGCCGCCGGCGTGATCGCCGTCTTGACGCTCGTCGTCGGCGCGCGGGCTTCGGACCTGCCCCCCGACGTCGTCGGGCACCTCGAGAAGGACGCGTACGTCTACATCGCGTCCACGCGCAAGAGCGGCGACCTCGGTGCCGCCGCGGAGATCTGGTTCTGGTGGGACGGCAGCGACGTGTTCGTCGGCACCAACGTCGGGTCCTACCGCGTTCGGCGGATCAAGGCCGGGCGGCCGGCGGCGCGCATCTGGGTGGAGAACACCGACGGTCCCTGGTTCGCGGCCAAGGGCGTCCTCGTCGACGGGCGTGACGCGCAGGACCGCATGATCGAGACGTACTCGAAGAAGTACGGCGACTCGTTCACCAAGAGCTGGAAGGCGAAGTTCCGCGACGGCTTCGAAGCTGGCACGACCGTGGTGGTGCGATACACGCCCACGGGTCCCACCGGAACGGGACCCGCGGGGCTGCCCCGAGAGCAGGACTGACCCGCAACGACGCACGGGTCAGCGCGAGAGCTGGTCGATCTCCTCCTGCGTGAGGCCCGCCTCGCGGAGCAGTGTCTCGTTCTCTTCTCCGAGGGCGGGTGCGGGCTTTTCTCCACGCATCGCGTGCCGCGACATCGTCAGCGGGGGAGCGATCGTTCGATACGTGCCGGCGACGGGATGCCGGACTTCGGAGAACACGCCCGCGGCCACGGCCTGCGGATCGTCGACGGCCTCCACCAGCGTCGCGACGGGAGCCCAGATCACCTTGCGCCCACGGAAGATCTCCTCCCACTCGGCGATCGTGCGGCTCCCCAGGATCTCGTCGAGGATCGCGACCAGCTCCGAGGAATGGCGGTAGCGCTCCCGCGCGTCCCCGAAGCGCTCGTCCTTCGCGAGGTCGGGACGCTCGAGAACCTCACAGAGAGGCTGCCAATAGCGTTCGGACTCGATCATCACGAGAAAGAGCCAGCGATCGTCGGCCGTGCGGTATTGGTTCCACAGCGGGTTCCGTGGGCGGTGTCGGTCGTGCGGAGGAGGAGCCTCGCCCGTCGCGAGCGCCTGGGCCGAGTCGTTGCCGAGGATGTACAGGCCGATGTGCTGGAGAGAGACGTCGACTACCTGGCCGAGTCCGTCCCGGTCGCGCATCCGCAAGGCGGACAGAAAGCCCGTGACCAATGCGAGTGCGGCCGCGTGGTCGCCGACCCCCGGTCGGAGGAAGCTGGGTGCGGTGTCCGCGTCCCGCATCTGATCCATCATGCCCGTGCGGGCCCAGTACGCCGTGTAGTCGAACGCCGGACGCTCGGCGTCGGGGCCTTCTCGACCGTAGCCACTCAGGAGGCCGACGATCAGCTCGGGGCGGGCTCGGCGGAGGGTGTCGGGGTCGAGCCCGTAGCGCTCGAGCCGATGGGGCAGCATGTTCGTGAGGAAGATGTCGGCGCGGTCGACGAGCGCCCGGACGGCTCGCTGAGCGGATGCGCGCTTCAGGTCGATCGCGAGCGAACGCTTTCCGCGGTTGTCCATCTGGAACTGCGGAGCCTCGGGGAAATCGTGCTTGATCCCCTGGAGGCGAGGGCGTGAGTGCCGGTAGATCTCGCCTTCCGGGATCTCGACCTTGATGACCTCGGCGCCGAGGTCCGCCAGGAGCGCGCCGGCCGATGGTGCAGCCACGTAGCTCGCCAGCTCGACGACGCGGATTCCCTCCAGGGGTGCGGTCATCCTCGCCTCTCCTTCGCCTTTCTGCCGCTCATCCGGGAACGCTCCCATCGCGGGCCGTGCCGGTCAAGCCACGACGCCTAAACCTGCCGGATTCGCGGGCCGTTAGCCCCATCGGGCGGGTGATGGTGGAGGACGGGCCAAAGACGCGCGAAGACCTGGAGGAAGCGCTGCGCGCGAGCGAGGAGCGCTTGCGCCTCCTCGTGGACGCGGCGCTCGATGCCGTGGTCGCGATGGACCTCGGCGGCCGGGTCACC
>JAUIFY010000135.1 GCA_030430245.1 bacterium
ACAGCGGCGGCTACATCGTGCGCACGGCCTGCGAGGGCGTGAGCAAGCGCGAGATCCTCGCCGACATGCGCTTCCTCGGACGACTCTGGTCGAACATCCTGAAGAAGAACGGCGAGGGCCCCGCTCCGAGCCTGCTCCACGAAGACCTCGACATCGTCCTACGCTCGATACGGGATCTCTTCACGACCGACGTCGACAAGGTCGTCGTCGACCATCCGGCCGACCACGACCGGATCATCGAGTTCATCGACGGGGTGCTGCAGCCCAAGCTCAAGTCCCGCGTGGAGCTCTACGGAGACATCGAGCCCATCTTCGATCGCTTCGGGATCGAGACCCAGGTCCGCCGCGGCCTCGAGCGCCGCGTGTGGCTCAAGTCCGGAGGCTACCTCGTCTTCGATCAGACCGAGGCGCTCACGACGATCGACGTCAACACCGGGCGCTTCGTCGGCAAGAGCACGCACGAGGAGACGGTCCTCAAGACCAACCTCGAGGCGGCGCGCGTCGCGATCGATCAGCTCCGACTGCGCAACATCGGCGGCATCATCATCATCGATTTCATCGACATGGAGAAGGCCGCGAACCGCAAGAAGGTGAGCGACGCCCTCGCCGAGGCGGTGAAGCGGGACAAGGCGCGCACGAACATCCTGCGGATCTCCGAGCTCGGCCTCGTGCAGATGACCCGGAAGCGCACGCGCGACAACCTCCGCCAGCTCATCACGTCGCCTTGCCCGACGTGCTCGGGCGACGGCCGGCTGCGCTCGATCGAGTCGCTCGCCGCCCAGGTCATCCGCGACGTCCGGCGGCACGTGGCGACCGCAGGCAACGCGGCCTCGTTGCGGGTGAAGCTCTCGACGGAGCTCGCGGAGGCCCTTCGCAAGCGGTTCCAGAAGGGAGTCGCGGAAGTACGAAAGGAGCTCTCGGTGTCGGTCGAGCTCCGGGCGGATCGGAACCTGAGCCGCGGCGAGTGGGAGATCGAGATCACGGCGACGCGCGACGCCGATCCGGAGCCCGCCGCGGACGGCGACGCCTGAGCTGCGGACTAGTGTCCGGGGCCGGGCGTGACCGCCTCGAACCGGCGGATCCACTCCGCCTCCCCGGTCCGCCGCGTCTTCACGGAGAGGACGCGGCCCTCGTCCGACCGGAAGGACACGAGGATCTCGAGCCCGTCGAGCGCGAGCCCGCTCCTGCGCTCGTCGACGAGGATGCCCGCGAGCCGCCGGTCGAGATCGTCTCGATCGAGCTCCGGCGGGACCGCGAAGGCGCCCTTCCGTAGCTGCTCGCCCCGCAGAGGGAGCCAGCGGGCCGTCGTCGCAGCCCCGCCTCCCGCGGCCGCGGACCGCAGGTCGGCCAGCTTCGCATCCACCGACGCCAGCTCCTCGAGGAGTCGGTTCCGCCGCGTCAGCAGCCCCGAAATCTGCCCATCTATCGCAATCGGACCGGTCTGCCGAAGAGTTCTCGACGGCCCAGTCGGGACCCACCGTGCGGTATCCTTGATTTGGGACATGACAAAATCCTATACCCTGGCGAGTCGGGGGTTGCCCAGAGGAGGTGGTCGATGGAGTTGCCGAAGTGCCAGAAGTGCAACGGGGGGTTGCTGATCCCGCTCTCCGACTACGGGCAGGAGGGCGCCACGGTGATGTTCAAGGCGTGGGTGTGTACGAGCCCGCAGTGCGGGTTCTCGATCCGAATCGACAAGGGCGAGGTCACGTTCGGCCGCAAGGTCGAGCAACGACACTGACCCCCGACGTCCCCACTCAGCTCGCGCGGCAGGTTCGAACCTCCTCGAGCTGACCGTCGCTCACGACGGTGATCTCCCCCCGGGCGCCGGTCGTGAGCCAGCGCGCTCCCGCCTCGCGATGCCTCGCGACGACCGACGGAGCCGGGAAGCCGAATCGGTTGAACGCCCCGAGCGACGCGACGGCGACGGCGGGCCGAACGGAGCGGACCCACCGAGGCGTGCTGGACGTCCGACTCCCGTGGTGGGGCACCTTGGCGATCGTGGCGCTGACGTCCGCCCCGCGCCGCCACAACGAACGCTCCGCCCGCGCCTCCACGTCGCCCGCGAACAGGACGCGTGTTGCGCCAAAGCGTGCCGCGACGACGAGGGACGCGTCGTTCTTCGACAGCGATTGCGCGTCGCCGCTCGGTGGGTGGAGAGCCCTCCATTCGATCGGGTCGCTCGCGAGATGCGCGCCATCCGCCGCAACCCTTCTCTCCACGTCCCGCCGCTCCAGACTCGCGAGGAGGGCCGCGAAGTCGCGCGACGAGGACGGCAGCCCATTCCACCAAAACGAGGCCGCGGAGACGGACTGCGCCACGGCCCGGAGCCCACCGAAGTGGTCGCGGTCTCCGTGCGACGACACGATCGCCCGGAGACGGTCGATCGAGAGGGCCTCCAGCGCCGGCACGAGGATGCGCTCACCCGGGTCAAACGTGCCTCCGAGCCCACCCCCGTCGACGACCCACGCGTCGCCGGTCGACGCGACGACGGTTGCGGCATCGCCCTGCCCCACGTCGAGGAAGGACACCCGGAACGGAGGTCGATCGATCGGCGCGGCGTACGCGGCGGCCACCGCGACCACGCACACGCCCCAGACCGCTCGGCGCTTCGTCGCCGCCTCGAGCCCGAGGGCGGCGACGGCCGCGAACCAGGCGAGAATCACGACCCCCGACGGGCGTGGTGGCGCCACCGTCGCGAAGGGCATCGCGGAGAACCACCGAGCCATCGCGATGGCCCCCTCGACCAGAAGGCCCGAGAGCCAAAGCAGCCGGTGCCCGACCCCGGGCACGACGACCGCCAGCACCGCACCCAGGATGCCCGTCGCCAGAGCGCCCACGCCCAACACCGGGGCGATGGCGAGGTTCGCGACGACCCCGACCAAGGACACCTCGCCGAAGGTCCGCGCCACGAGAGGCGCGGTGGCGGCTGCCGCCGCGAAGGACGACGCCATGCCGCCGACGATCCAAGCGCGCGCCCGGCGCGACGCGGAGTCGTCCGTCGTCGTGACGCGCGCGAGCAGCGTCCCCGGCAGCCGCCGCGCCGCCGCGAGCAGCCCCACCACCGCCGAGAACGACAGCTGAAACGAGAGGTCGTCGACGACGGTCGGCTCGAGGACGATCAAGACCATCGCTGCGGCCGCGAGCGCGCGTGCGGCGGACGCGGGTCGCCGCGCGATCACGGCGAGCCCGGAGAAGACCACCATGACGAGGGCCCGCTGCGTGGCGATGGCGCCCCCCGTCAGTGCGACGTAGAGCGCAGCCATGGCCAACGCACCGAGGAGCGCTCCCCCGCGCACCGCCGTCACCCCGAAGGGGAGCGCGCACCACGCGAGTCCCGGGGAGAGCGCGGCGAAGGTCCCTCCCGCGACGATCGCGAGGTGCACCCCGGAGACGGCCAGGAGATGCGCGGTTCCGCTGCGCGCGAAGCGTTCGCGCAGCGCGGGGTGGATCCGCGAGCGGTCGCCGAGCACGAGCGCGCGCAGGACGGCGGCCGCATCCCCCGACACCGCGCCATCGATCGCCCGCCCGATCGCCCCCCGCACCGCGAGCGCGTCGGCCGCCCCGCCGCCCGCGCGTGAAAGGTCCGCGTCCGTCGCGCGCCAGGCCGTCCACAGGATACCCCGACTCCGCAGCCACCGAGCCCATTCGTCCTCCCCGGCGTTGCAGAAGCCACGTGCGCCGCGCACCGGGAGCCACCCCTCGACGACGTCCCCGAGCTCCCATGCGACCCGACTTTCGCGAATCGAGAGCCGCAGCCCGTCGCCCGCCGCCGGGCCGGGCCCATCTCGCACACGGTCCAGGTGGACCTCGAGACGCGCCCAACGCCCCCCGCCGGCCCAGGCCCCCGTTCGGAGCCCCATGATCCGCCCGCGCACCCAGCGCGTGCCGAGCCGCTCGCCAGCGGGCCCGGCGGGCGGGATCTCGACCACGGCGGCCCGCCCGCACCCGAGCGCGGCAGCCGCCACCACGAGACACCACGCCGCGCCGACGCGGCGGTGGAGCAGAAGGAGGTACGGCGCGACGAGAGCGCTCGCCGTGAGAACCCAGAACGCCGCGACCGGAGCTCCCGCGTGTAGCGCGACGCCCGCGAGCAGCCCGACGACGCCCGCCGGAAGCACCCCGCTCCATCGGAGAGGACGCCGCCGTCCGACCGACGAAGGTCGCGCCGTCGTCCGGCGAGCTGCCGCGTCGTACACCCCGTGAGGGGATAGCGGCGCGGTCGCCGGTCGATCAGCTGTCGGGGGATGAGTCCCGCGACATTCCGTCCAACGACGCTTTGATCGTCTCCGCGAGCGCCCGACCGATCCCGGAGACCTCCGACACCTGCTCCACCGAGGCCGCCCGAATCCGGGCCACGCTCCCGAACTCCTTCAAGAGCGCCCTGCGACGCGTCGCACCGACCCCCGGAACGTCGTCGAGCGGCGAACGCAGTCGCGCGCGATCGCGCAGCTTCTTGTGGTAGGTCACCGCGAACCGGTGAGCCTCGTCGCGCACCTGCTGGAGGAGGAAGAGCGCGTTCGAGTTTCGCGCCAGCACGACGGGATTCGTCCGCCCCGGCAAGAACACGCGCTCCTCCGTGCGCGCGACCTCGGTCGCGCGCGCGTCGCGCACGGCCCGCGCCTTCGCGAGCCCCACCACGTCGAGATTCTCGACGCCGAGCTCGGCGCAGACGGTGACGGCCACGGCGAGCTGCCCGCGACCGCCATCGATCACCAGGAGATCTGGCAGGTCGTCGCGTCGTAGGCCCGCGGTGAGGCGACGCGTGAGCATCTCGCGAAGGCTCCCGAAATCGTCCGTTCCCTGGACCGTCCGGATCCGATAGCGGCGGTACCGGCTCGTGTCGGGCCGCCCCTCGTCGAACGCCACGACCGAGCCCACGGTCTCCCCGCCCTGGAACGTCGAGATGTCCATGCACTCGAGGCGCTTCGGCGCGCTTCGCAGATGGAGGCGCTTTCGCAGCTCGTCCGCGGTGTGGGCCAGGCGCTCCTGCGCGTCCCGGCGTTCGAAGAACGCTTGCCGCGCGTTCTCCGTGGCGAGCTCGACCAAGCGCCGCTTCGCTCCTCGCTGCGGAACCAGGATCTCGACCGCGGCCTCGCGGCGCTCGCGCAACAGCTCGACGCGCACGTCCCGGTCCTCGAGCGGCGTCGGCAGGAGGACTTCCCGCGGGACCGAACGATCGCCCTGGTAGAACTGCGTGAGGACGGCGCCGAGGACCTCGTCGTCCGGGAACTCCCAGTCGTTGAACCCGAACGACTGGTTCGCGGTGAGGCGACCCCCTCGCACCAGCAGCACCTGGATCTCGATGAAGCCACCCTCACGGTACAATCCGAAGACGTCCTGATCGACCCCGGCGTGCTCGAGGACCTGCTGACGCTCGCCCGTCTTCTCGATCGCTCGGATCTGGTCGCGAAGACGAGCCGCCTCCTCGAACCGCAGCTCCTCGGAGGCACGTTGCATTCGCGCCTCGAGAAGTCCGGTCAGCTGGGAGTCGCGGCCTTCGAGCAGGAGCGCGGCCGATCGCAGATGCTGCTCGTACTCGTCGCGGTCGACGGGAAGAACGCACGGCGCGAGGCATCGCTTGATCTGATACTCGAGGCACGGACGCGACCGGTTCCGGAACACCGCGTCGCTGCAGGTCCGAAGCGGAAAGACCTTGCGGATCACGTCGATCGTCCCGCGCACGGCCGACGCCGAGTGAAACGGCCCGAAGTAGCGGCTGCCGTCCTTCACGATCTTGCGCGTCACCAGAACACGCGGCCACTCGTCGCGCGACGTGATCTTGACGCTGACGTACGACTTGTCGTCCTTCAGCCGCACGTTGTAACGCGGCTTGTATTGCTTGATCAGATTGTTCTCGAGGATCAGCGCCTCTTTCTCGTTCCGGGTCACGAGGCATTCGACGTCGGCGACCTTCCGCACCAGGAACTCGATCTGGAAGCGACCATCACCGCCCCGAAAGTAGCTCAGCACCCGCGAGCGAAGGCTCTTCGCCTTGCCGACGTAGAGGACTCCACCCGCCCTGTCCTTCAAGAGGTAGACGCCCGGACGCGGTGGAACCGCCTCGAGCTTGTCCTCGAGGCGTTCGACCGGGTCGTCCTCGGCCGACACCGACATCAGCGCCGCCGCCGGGGCGCCCGTTTCGCCCGCGCCTTCTTGCCGCCGCGGCGCGTTCCGCCACCCCCCTCGGCCGCGACCCCGGCCAGCCCCCCGTCGCCCGAGAGCTGCTGGATGCGGTCACGTAGCTCGGCCGCGCGCTCGAACTCGAGCGCTTCGGCGGCCTCGCGCATCTCGCGCCGGAGCTCGGCCAGGTTGGTGCCGGAGCCCGTGTCGGCCTCCTCGGGGAGCGACACCGTCGTGTAGTCCGCCTCGTAGATCTCGACGAGCGGCGAGCCAATCGCCTTCCGCACCGACTCCGGCGTGATGCCATGCTCCTCATTGTACTGGCGCTGGATCTCACGCCGACGCTTCGTCTCGTCGATCGCGCGTCGCATCGAATCCGTGATCCCGTCGGCGTAGAGCAGGACGCGCCCATTCACGTTGCGCGCCGCTCGACCGATGGTCTGGATCAACGACCGGGTCGACCGCAGATAGCCCTCCTTGTCCGCGTCGAGGATCGCGACCAGCGACACCTCGGGAATGTCGAGCCCCTCGCGGAGAAGGTTGATGCCGACCAGGACGTCGAAGTCGCCGCGCCGCAATCCGCGGATCAACTCGACACGCTCGATCGTGTCGACGTCGGAGTGGATGTACCGCACCCCGATCCCCACGTCCTGGAAGTAGTCCGTCAGGTCCTCGGCCATCTTCTTCGTGAGCGTCGTCACGAGGACGCGCTCCTTGCGCTCGATCCGCTGGCGGATCTCCTCGAGCAGGTCGTCGACCTGCGACCGGGCGCCCCGCACCTCGACCTCGGGATCCATGAGTCCGGTCGGGCGGATGACCTGCTCGGTGACGAGCCCTTCGCTCTTCTCGAGCTCGTAGTCGCCCGGCGTCGCCGAGACGTACAGCCGCTGATGAGCGCGCTGCTCGAACTCCTCGAAGTTGAGCGGGCGGTTGTCGAGCGCAGACGGCAGACGGAATCCGAACTCGACCAGCGTCGACTTTCGCGAGCGGTCGCCACGGTACATCCCTCCGATCTGGGGGACGGTCACGTGGCTCTCGTCGAGGATCAGGAGGTAGTCGTCCGGAAAGTAGTCGAGAAGCGTCGACGGAGGCTGGCCCGGCTCCCGCCCGTCGAGGTGACGGGAGTAGTTCTCGATGCCGCTGCAGAAGCCCATCTCCGCCAGCAACTCGAGGTCGAAGGCCGTCCGCTGCTCCAGCCTCTGCGCCTCGAGCAGCTTGTCTTCGGCGCGCAGCTCGAGGAGCCGCTCGGCGAGCTCACTGCGGATCGCCTGCACCGCGTCGTCGAGCTTGTCTCGCGTCGTCACGTAGTGGCTCGCCGGATAGACCCCGACCCGCGCCAGCCCGCGCAGATTCCGCCCGCGCAGGGGATCGAACTCGGTGATCGTCTCGATCGTGTCGCCGAAGAACTCGACCCGCAGTGCGCTCGCGTCTTCGTACGCGGGGAAGATCTCGACGACGTCACCTCGCACGCGGAACGTCCCGCGGTGGAAGTCGATGTCGTTGCGCTGGTACTGGATCTCGACCAGCTTCTTCAACATCGCGTCGCGATCGATCGTCACTCCGCGCTCGAGGAAGACGAGCATCTCGAAGTACTTCTCCGGCGAGCCGAGTCCGTAGATGCAAGAGACGCTCGCGACGATCAAAACGTCGCGCCGTTCCAGCAGGGCCTTCGTCGCCGAATGGCGCATCTTGTCGATCTCGTCGTTGATCGACGAGTCCTTCTCGATGAACGTGTCGGTCGAAGGAACGTACGCTTCGGGCTGGTAGTAGTCGTAGTAGCTC
This sequence comes from bacterium, assembly GCA_030430245.1. Lineage (GTDB taxonomy): Bacteria > Desulfobacterota > Binatia > UBA12015 > UBA12015 > VGTG01. The sequence continues at coordinate 7,903 of JAUIFY010000135.1, forward strand.
ACGAAGTACCGCACGCGATTCTTGGGAAAGAACTCCTTGAACTCGCTGTAGAGCTGCGCGGCGAGCGTCTTGTTCGGCGCCATGACGAGCGTCGGCCGATTCACCCGCGCGACGATGTTCGCCATGGTGAGCGTCTTGCCCGATCCGGTGACGCCGAGGAGCGTCTGGTGCTTCATCCCGGCCTCGAGGCCGGCGACGATCTCCTCGATCGCGGCCGGCTGGTCTCCCGCCGGATCGAACGGCGCCTCGAGCTCGAACACTCCCTCCGTCATGGAGGTCGTTCTATCACGCGAATCCGGGTCAGCGACCACGACGCTCGTCGTAGAGCCGACCGACGGCGCGACGCCGCTGCGGCGAGAGGTCCCGGTACGCCTCGTAGTTCCGGCGGATCTTCGCCTTCTCCGACGGACCCATGTTCTGCCACTCCTCGTAGCTTCGCTGGATCTCCTGCTGGCGCGATTGCGGCATGCGCTTGTAGATCTCGTACTTCTCGCGCGCCTTCTTCCGGTCGGCCGCCGACAGGTCCTTCCAACCCTGCGCCCCCGCGGACGCCGCACTGCCGATCAGGGCGAACGCCAGGACGAGGGAGACGAGCCGCGCCCCCATCAGCTCCGACCCACGTCGGCCGGAGCCGAGGCCGGGTCGTCCAGGAGGTCGGGCAGCTGACGGAGCTTGTCGAGTCGGCGCACGATCACGAAGTCGACGAACATGTCCGGGTGCTCGCGAAGCTCCGACGGCACGCCGACGCGTTCGCCCGCGCGCGGTCCGATGCCCGGCTCCACCGCCGCGACCCGGGCGTCGTCGCCCGCCGGCGCGCGGGGCGCGTCGCTCGGCAGTTGCTGCCCGACGAACACGGCGACCACCGCCGCGGCGGCGACGGCCAGAGCGGCCGCCGCGAGTCGCCCCGGACGAGAGCCAGTCGACCGACGACCGCCCCGTCGCCCCCCTCGACGCTCGCCGGACCGACCCGGAGCCGACGTCTCGGCGGTCGCCGCCGCCCGCAGATCGTCGAAGCGCGACTGGACCCGAACCCCACGAACGAGCCCGCGATCGACGACCTCTCGGGTGGCGACGAGCGCCCGCCGCTCCTGCTCACAGCTCGGGCAGCTCTGCAGGTGACGGCGCACGGCCGCTGCGGCCGCGACGTCGAGCTCACCGTCGAGCAGAGCCACCAACTCTTCGCGCACGCTCTCGCAGCTCATCGCTCGTCCTGGATCCATTCCTTCAAACCCTCCTTGAGACGACGGGTTGCGCGAAAAATCAAGCTCTTCACGGCCTGCTCCGTACACCCGAGCACGTCGCCGATCTCCTCGTACCGCAGACCTTCGACCCGGCTGAGGAGAAGCGCGGTCCTCTGGGTCTCGGGCAGCTCGACCAGGAGGGCGCGAAGCCGCTCCTCGAGCTCCAGGCCGGACACCCGAGCGTCGCCCGCCTCGGCCCGCGGGTCGGGCAACTCGACGGGCTCCCCGTCCGGCGTCTCGAGTGGATCGAGACGCCCGCGGTAGTCGAATCGTCGCACCTCGTTCAGGCACAGATTGTGCGCGATCGTATAGAGCCAGGTCGTGAACTTCGCGCGCGGCTCCCAGCGCTCCCGAGCGCGATAGACCTGGAGGAAGACGTCCTGCGCCAACTCGTCCGCGCGAGCCGGGTTCCCGGTGAACCGTGCCGCGTAGCGCGCGACCGCGGCCAGGTGCTTCTCGTAGAGAGCTCGGTAGGCGGCCTGGTCTCCCCTGCGAACTCGGGCCATGAGCTCGCCATCGGGGTCGGGGCGTCGCGCCGGCCCCGGCTCGGTCGAATCGGTCAAGGGCGCCGCACTCCCCGACCGGTCTACGTCTTTTGCGGCCTTCCGACAAACCTCTATCCTTCTGGCCCATGGCCGAACCACCGACGGCACGCTCGCGCGAGGGGGCTCGAGCCGAGCTTCCGACGCTTCAGGAGCACCTCGGTCGGATTCAATCCTATCTGCGCGGCTGCGGCCTGCTCGCCTTCCCCGGCGAGACGCCCATCCGTCGCGAGCTCGCCCGGTTCATGGAGGAGCACAGCGATGAGACCGCGCGCATCTGGGCCGATACGATCGGCCCCGCGTTCGAGATCGACGACGACGAGCTCGAGTTCCTCGCCAAGGACATGCGCGAAGCGCAGGAACGGTGGCTCGCCCACATCCGCGACCCCTCGGACGTCGAGACCTACGCCGTACTCCGCAACCACGCGCGCGGCGGGTTCATCGCCGAGCATCCCCCCTCACGCTTTCTCGCCAGCCAGCTGAAGATCCGCCAGATCCTGGCGGACCTGCTCCGCCGCGAGATGCGGGACAGCGTCTTCCTCCCGGAGCTCCTGACGCTCCTCGACCAGGCGCTCTGGGAGCGCGTCCTGCACATCACGGACTTCTTCGTCGAAGCGCGCCTCTCCGAGCGACGACGACTCGAGCTTCAGCTGATCCAGTCCGAGAAGATGGCGGCGATCGGACAGCTCGCCGCCGGCATCGCACACGAGATCCGCAACCCTCTCGGCATCATCATGAACGCGCTCTACGACCTCGGGGAACTCCTGCGCGACCCACCCGCCGCGGTCGAGGAGGATCTGCAGATCGCGCGCACCGAGATGGGCCGCGTGCAGGAGATCATCAACAACCTCCTCGAGTTCTCGCGCGACGGCACGATGGAGATGGAGAGCGTCGACCTCAATCGTACGATCCGTCAGACGCTGAAGCTCATGAACAAGCACTTTCAGAACAGCGGGGTCGTGCCGAAGACGGACCTCGGGCCGATCGGTCGGTGTCGCGTGAGCGAGAACGGCATGCGCCAGGTTCTGCTCAACCTGGTCACGAACGCCGTCCAGGCGATGCCCGATGGGGGCGAGCTGCGATTGACGACCCGGCCGGCGGGTGAGGACCGGGTGCTCCTCACGATCCACGACACGGGCACCGGGATCCCCCCCGAGCGCATCGGACGGATCTTCGACCCGTTCTACACGACGAAGGACCCCGGCGAAGGTACCGGCCTCGGTCTCTCGGTCGTTCACTCCGTCATCACGAACGCCGGGGGCACGCTCGACGTCGCCAGCCCCGATGGCGAAGGTACGACCTTCACCATCGAGCTCGCCGCGGACACGAGCCCGACGTCCGCCTCATGAGCCGCTCGGACGAACCCGTCGTCCTGGTGGTCGACGACGAGCCCAATCAACTCGTCACGATCTCTCGGATCCTGACACGACAGGGGCTGCGCGTACTCACGGCCGACAACGGCGCACAAGCCCTCGAGCTTCTCGGCCACGAGAACGTCGACGTGATGATCACCGACCTCAACATGCCGGTGATGGACGGCATGGCGCTGCTCCGCGAGGTCGCGGGTCTGCCCGCGAAGCCGGCGACGATCGTCCTGACGGGCTACGGCACGGTGCAGTCCGCGGTCGACGCGATGAAGCACGGAGCCGCCGACTACCTGATCAAGCCGTGCAACCCCGACGAGTTGAAGCTGGTCATCGAACGCCAGCTCGAGGTTCGCGCCCTCCGACGCGAGGTCTCCGACCTCCGGCGTGAGGTCCGGCGCCACCAGAGATATGGCGCCCTCGTCGGGAACAGCGCGCCGATGCGCGCGGTCTACGACGTCATCGAAAGCGTCAGCCGCAACAAGAGCACCGTCCTCCTTACGGGCGCGAGCGGCACCGGCAAGGAGCTCGTCGCGCGCACCCTGCACGCTCGCTCCCCGTGGTCCGCGGAGCCGTTCGTCGCCGTCAACTGCGGTGCGGTGAGCGAGACCCTCCTCGACAGCCAGCTCTTCGGCCATCGGCGCGGCGCGTTCACGGACGCGGTGGGGGACCAGGCCGGCCTCTTCGAGGCGGCGAACCGCGGGACCCTCTTTCTCGACGAGGTCTCGGAGATCCCCCTCGGACTCCAGGTCAAGTTCCTGCGTGCGGTGCAGGAGCGCGAGGTGCTGCCCGTCGGCGCGACGGTCCCGAAGAAGGTCGACGTGCGCATCGTGGCCGCGACGAACAAGGACCTCCGTGAGGAGACGAGCGCGGGCCGCTTCCGCGAAGACCTCTTCTACCGCCTCAACGTGGTGACGTTGCGCCTTCCGTCGCTCGCGGAGCGCCCCGAGGACATCGAGCCGCTCGCCGAGCATTTCATCGAGGAGATGGCCGAGAGCTACGGCGTCGGCCCGAAGACGTTGACGACGGGGGCGCGCACGCGCCTTCTCGCGTACCCGTGGCCGGGAAACGCCCGCGAGCTCCAGAACGTGATCGAGCGCGCCTTCGCTCTCTCCGACGCCTCGGAGATCTCTCTCGCGGACGTGGAGCCAGCGCTCGACCCGGCCGCCTCCGGCAGCGGCCCGGACGCGGCTTCGTCTGCGCCGCGCTTGAGGACGCTCGAGGAATCCGAGCGCGAGCTCATCGCCGCGGCCCTGGACGAGGCCGGCGGCAACAAGAACGAGGCGGCGCGCACTCTCGGCATCGACCGACAGAGGCTCTACCGAAAGATCGACAAGTACGGCCTCAAGTGACGCCGGCCCGGGCTGGCCCGCCGGCTCAGGTCGTGTAGGCGGAGTTGAACCGAACGTAGGCCGGCGAGAGGTCCGACGTGATCATGCGAGCCCGCCCCGGCCCCGAGCCGAGCCGGACCCGCACGCAGAACTCGTCGCGCATCATCCGGCGCCGTGCGCGTGCCCGCGCGCCGGCGACTCCGCTCCCCCCGCGAAACACGACCACGTCGTCGATCGCGATGGAGACCTTGCGCGGCTCGAATGCCACGCCGCTGTAGCCGACGGCGCACGCGATGCGTCCCCAGTTCGGATCGGCCCCGTGGAAGGCGGTCTTCACCAGCAACGAGCGCGACAGAGTCTCCGCCACACGTCGCGCGGCGGCCACCGATGCCGCCCCCGTCACATCGATCTCCACGGCCTTCGTCGCGCCCTCCCCGTCGAGGGCCACCATCCGCGCGAGCCTCTCGCCCACCCCGACGGCCGTCCGACGAAGCCCGTCGAGCGCGTCCCGCGACCGGGCGACCCGATTCCCCGCGCGACCGCTGGCCAGGACGTACAGGCTGTCGTTCGTGGACGTGTCGCCGTCGACGCTGAGCTCGTTGAAGGAGCCTCGACCGACCTCCCGCGCGAGCCACCGGGCTTGCGCCGGCGAGAGCGCGGCGTCGGTGAAGAGGAAGACGAGCAGCGTCGCCATGTCGGGGGCGATCATCCCCGCGCCCTTGGCGATGCCGAGCACCGTCGCCCGCCGGGCGCCCACGCGCACCCTCTCGTGAACCACCTTCGAGAACGCATCCGTCGTGCGAATGGCTCGGGCGAAGCGCCAGGCACCGCCCGGCGTCGCATCGCGGACGGCGCGGGCGATGCCCCGCTCGAGCCTCGCCATCGGGAGAGGCTGCCCGATCACGCCCGTGGACAGCGGCGCGACGAGCTCGTGACCGATCCCGACGTGCTCGGCCATGATCCGGCAGCTTCGACGGGCGTCCGCGAGGCCCCGGGCTCCCGTGCATGCATTCGCGTTCCCACTGTTCACGACGAGGGCCTGAAGCCGCCCGTCGGCGACGCGCTCCTGCCCCACCCGCACCGGCGCGGCGGCGAACGCGTTCCGCGTAAAGACGGCCCCCACGGCCGCCGGCTCGTCCGCCACCACCACCGCGCAGTCGGCACGGCGGCTCGGCTTGATCCCACACGCCGACGCACCAAAACGAAACCCCGCCACCCGGATGGGCGTCTCCCGCACCACTCGCTTCAAACCGACCCTCCCGTTCGCCACGGCGCCGTCCGGCGCCCTCCGGATGTGGCCCAATCCCGTCGTGCCCGCAAGGGGCCGCCGCCGGGAATCTCACCGTGGGCGGGCGTTTCCAGAGACTCGGCGCGTTGAAAGCGCGCCAGTGCAACTGTATCCCAACGAGGAACCTACGTGGTGCGGTGGCCGTCGGAGTCGGCCGAAGAGGAGAGGCAACGACCATGAGCGACGGCCAGACGACATCGCCGGCGACCAAAGAGACCCACGAGGTCGAAACCGTCGTCATCCGCTTCGCCGGCGACTCCGGCGACGGGATGCAGCTCACCGGCACGCAGTTCACGAACGCGTCGGCCCTGGCGGGAAACGACATCGGCACCCTGCCGGACTTTCCGGCCGAGATCCGGGCGCCGGCCGGCACTCTCGCCGGCGTCTCCGGATTCCAGGTGAATCTCTCCCGACACGAGATCTTCACGCCGGGCGACAACCCCGACGTCCTCGTCGCGATGAACCCGGCAGCGCTCAAGGCGAACCTCGACGATCTGCCCACGAACGGCATTCTCATCGTCGACCGCGAGGCGTTCAGCGACCTCAACCTGAAGAAGGCGGGCTACTCGGCGAATCCGCTCACGGACGGTTCCCTCGACAAGTACCAGCTCTTCTCGGTCGACATCACCAAGCTCACCACTCTCGCCCTGAAAGACTCCGGCCTCTCCAACAAGCACGTCCTCCGGTGCAAGAACTTCTTCACACTCGGACTGATGGCGTGGCTCTACCAACGGCCCGTCGAGCCCGTTCTGAGCTTCATCACCAGCCGCTTCGGCAAGAACCAGAGCCTCCTCGACGCCAACACCCGTGCGTTCAAGGCCGGCCACAGCTTCGGAGAGACCTCGGAGCTGTTCGCCTCGCAGTACGAGGTGCGGCCGGCCGAGATCCGGCCCGGCACCTACCGCAACATCACGGGCAACGCCGCCTTGTGCATCGGCCTGGTGACGGCGGCGCAGCGCGCCAGGCTGCCTTTGTATCTCGGCTCGTACCCGATCACTCCGGCGAGCGACATCCTGCACGAGCTCGCGACCTACAAGGCGTACGACGTCACGACCTTCCAGGCCGAGGACGAGATCGCCGGCGTGGGCGCCGCCCTCGGAGCCGCCTTCGGCGGCGCACTCGCCGTCACGACCACGAGCGGTCCGGGCATCGATCTCAAGTCCGAGACGATCGGGCTGGCCGTGAAGACCGAGCTGCCGCTCATCGTCTGCGACATCCAGCGCGGAGGCCCGTCCACCGGGCTCCCCACGAAGACGGAGCAGGCCGATCTCCTCGCAGCGCTCTACGGCCGCCACGGCGAAGCGCCGGTCGTCGTACTCGCTCCGGCCACGCCTTCGGACTGCTTCGACGTCGCCCTGGAGGCCGTGCGCATCGCGACGAAGTACATGACGCCCGTCTATCTTCTCTCGGACGGCTACCTCGCCAACGGGGCCGAGCCCTGGCTCCTTCCCGAGATCGACGATCTGCCGGACCTCACCGTCGAGTTTCGGAAGGACCCCGAGGGATACTTCCCGTATGTCCGCGATCCCGAGACCTTGTCCCGCCCCTGGGTCGTCCCCGGCACGCCGGGGCTCGAGCACCGGATCGGCGGGATCGAGTCGGAGTACTTGACCGGGAACATCAGCTACGCTCCGGCGAACCACGAGCAGATGGTGCGGCTGCGCGAGAGCAAGATCGCGGGCATCGCTCGGGAGATCCCCCCGACCGAGCTCGTCGGAGCCGATTCCGGTGACGTCCTCGTCCTGGGTTGGGGCAGCACCTACGGGGCCATCACCGCGGGCGTGCGGCAGCTCGTACGCGAGGGCTTCGCAGTCTCGCAAGCCCACCTGCGCTACCTGAACCCGCTTCCCGGGGACCTGGGCGACGTCCTGGCGCGCTTCGAGCGCGTCCTCATCCCCGAGATGAACATGGGCCACCTCCTGAAGATCGTGCGCGCCGAGTACCTCGTCGACGCGATCGGGTTCAACAAGATCCAGGGCCGACCGTTCAAGGTCGAGGAGATCGTCACGCGCGTGAAGAAGCTGTTGGAGGATGCCTGATGTCCATCGCGAACCTGAAGGAGCCGGCAAAGCTCACGCGGAAGGACTTCGAGTCCGACCAGGGGGTCCGCTGGTGCCCAGGCTGCGGAGACTACGCCATCCTGGCACAAGTGCAGCGCGTGCTGCCGGACCTCGGCATCCCGCGCGAGAACTTCGTCTTCGTCTCCGGGATCGGGTGCTCGAGCCGTTTCCCGTACTACGTCAACACGTACGGCTTCCACACCCTCCACGGGCGCGCCCCGGCGATCGCCTCGGGGATCAAGATGAGCCGGCCCGAGCTTTCCGTATGGATCGTGACCGGCGATGGCGACGCCCTCTCGATCGGCGGCAACCACCTCATTCACATCCTCCGCCGCAATCTGGACGTGAACATCCTCCTGTTCAACAACCGGATCTATGGATTGACGAAAGGCCAGTACTCACCCACATCCGAGCCCGGCAAGGTCACGAAGTCGTCGCCGGACGGCTCCGTCGACAATCCCTTCAAGCCACTCGTCCTGGCCCTGGGCGCCGAAGCCACGTTCATCGCGCGCTCGATCGACGTCGAAGCGAAGCATCTCCAGAGCATCGTCCGTCAAGCGCACGCGCACCGCGGAGCCGCGTTCGTCGAGATTCTGCAGAACTGCAACATCTTCAACGATGGGGCGTTCGACGACGTCACCGATCGAGGCACCAAGGCCGA
>JAUIFY010000136.1 GCA_030430245.1 bacterium
CCATGCCGTCCATGAAGTAGACGATCGAGGGCCAGGGGCCCGGGCCATGGGTCGCGTCCGAGGGTGAGGGGTGGAACGTGTGACAGGGAATCGAGCTGTCGGTCGTCTCGATGCGAAGCTCCGCAGCCTTCATGCCTCGCGCGACCTCCCGGATCTCTGAGCGTCGCGGACGCGTGTCGTCCTTCGTTCCCGAACGCCCGGTTCGAGGTACGGACCCGGCAGCGATCGCTCGTTCGATGAGGCAACCTGTATAGCCCATCGAATGCTCGCCTCTAGAAGGAGTCCTCCGCCGATGCCCGACCTGTCCGGCGCGCAGATCGAACCGTTGAGCGGCTCGCTGGGCGCAGAGGTCTCGAACCTCGATCTGCGCAACGACCTCGACGACGAGACGGTCGCTGCGCTGCGATCGCTGCTCCTCGAGAAGCTCGTCCTGGTCTTCCCCGACCAGGCGCTCAGCGCAGACGAGCAGCGGACCCTGATGGGGCGATTCGGAGAGATCGAGAAGCATCCCGAGCGGCCCCAGGTCCTCGCGGATTCGGACGAGGAGGTCGTGATCATCGCGCCCTCCGGCGGCGTCTCCGCCGTCTGGCACTGCGACTATCAGCCCGATTTCCTGCCCTGCGGCATCTGCTCCCTCAACATGGTGCGCTGCGCCGCCGACGGCGGAGGCGATACGATCTTCGTGAACGCCTACCGGATCTACGAGAGCTTCTCGCCGCGCATGCGGACGTTCCTCGACGGGCTGACCGCGATCCATCGCAACACGGGCAATGCCGGGCGTCTGCGCGACGAGGCGCACTATCCGCTCGTGGGCATCCATCCGGAGACCGGTCGTCGCGGGCTCTTCTACAGCGCCCACCACGTGCAGGACTTCGTCGAGCTGCTCCCCGAGGAGAGCGCGCTCCTGCTGGCGCGACTCCAGGAGCTGACCCAGAAGCCCGGCTTCGCCCTCCGCTACCACTGGCGGCCCGGCGCCGTCGCGCTCTGGGACAACCGGGCGGTCCAGCACTTCGTCGTGCCCGACTTCGAGGGCGACCGGCTGCTCTACCAGGTGACGGTCTCGGGAGATCTCCTCGCCCCGGTCCCGGAGTACGAGGCGCCGGCGGAGGCGGAGCTTCCGGCCGCGGTCTCCGAGATCGCGCCACGCTGAAGCGATGAGCGAACCCGCCCCGCGTTCCACGGGCTCGGCCTCCCCGAACCTCGTGCTCTTCGTCCTCTCCGCGGTGATGATGCTCAACATCATCGACCGTCAGATGCTCTCCATCCTGATCGATCCGATCAAGCAGGAGCTGCGACTCTCCGACGCCGCCATGGGCTTGCTGACGGGAACGTCCTTCGCGCTGCTGCACGTCCTCGCCATGATCCCGATCGCGAGCTGGGCGGACCGACGCTCGCGGCGCGACCTGATCGCCTGGGGCCTCGGCGTCTGGAGCCTGCTCACCGTCATGACGGGGCTCGCGCGATCCTTCGCCGAGATCTTCGTGGTGCGACTCGGCCTCGGCGTCGGGGAAGCCACCGCCGTTCCCGCATCGCACTCGATCGTCTCCGACTATTTCCCTCTCGAGCGCCGGGCCACGGCGCTCTCGATGCTCGTCGTCGCGGGACCCGTCGGCCAGACCCTCGCCTTCGCGGTCGGGGGCTGGGTGAACGAGTTCTTCGGATGGCGCGCGGTGTTCTTCGTGTTCGGAATCCCGGGCGTCCTGCTCGCGCTCGCCGTGCGCCGCGTGATCCGTGAGCCCGAACGAGGCGCGGCGGACGGCTCCGCCGGCGCCTGGTCGGCCTTGTCGGTACGGGACGCCCTCGCACATCTCGTCGGGCTCCGCGCCTATCGACAGCTCGCGCTGGCGGCCGCGCTCGCCGCCGTCGCGAACTACGCGCTGCTCATCTGGGCGGCGCCGCTTTGGATGCGGCTCTTCGGGATGGGCACGGGAGAGGTCGGGACGGCCCTCGCCGTCGCGACGGGGCCTTCGACCATCGCCGGCGTGGTGGCGTCGGGTCGGCTCGCCGACCGCTTCGCCCGCCGAGACGTGCGTTGGCTCGTCTGGATCCCGGCGATCGCGTGTGGCCTCTCGTTTCCGCTCGGCGTCGGCTTCGTCCTGGCGCCCGGATTGCCGCTGGCGACGGGGCTGCTCGCGGCCACGACGTTCACCGGAGCCATGATCATTCCGCCGATCTTCGCCGCCGTGCAGAGCGTGGTCTGGCCGAACGCGCGCGCCATGGCGTCGGCCTGGGTGTCGCTCCTGCTGACGGCCTTCGGTCTGGGGCTCGGCCCGCCTCTGGTCGGCTGGGCGGCGGACGTCTGGACCGCCGAGTACGGCGACGGCGCGCTCCGTCCCGCGCTCCTGGCGGCGATGCCCTGTTTCGGCTGGGCGGCAGCGCATCTCCTCTGGGCGTCCCGGTCGCTCGCCGACGAGATCGGCGCGCGCTCGATGGATCGGTGAGCCGAGTCGCGGGCTCGGATCCGGTCGCGCCTGTCCCGTCGTCAGAGTCCGTCGAAGCTCTGCTCGATCTCCTGGTAGCGCGCTCTCACGTCGTCACGGATGTGCGGGTGGGTGGGGATCACGAAGAGCCCGCGTCGCAATCCCGCGAGCGCGGCCTCCGCGACCTCGCGCGGATCCCGCGAACGCGCATCGGCCGCTGCCTCGTCGCCGGCCTCGGGTCCGCGAAGCTCGCTCTTGCCGCCGAAATGGGCCACGCGCGCCGCTTCGGAGCTCACGGCGAGCGACGTGGGCGTCGGCCCGGGGCAGAGCACGCTCACGCCGATCCCGTCCGGGGCGAGCTCGCCGCGCAGTGCATCGCCCATCGAGAGCACCGCGTGCTTCGTCATGTGATAGATGCCGACCTGCATCGGCCGGACGAAGTCCGGATGCGAGAGGCTGGCCTCCGACCCGGTGAGGAGAAGATGTCCCGGTCGGCCCTCGCGGCGCAGACGCCGCACGAAGGCCTGGCAGCAGTCGAGGACGCCCCACACGTTCACCGCGAACTGCCACTCGGCCTCGTCACGGCCGACTTCGATCAGCGGGGTCGAACGCACGACCCCGGCGTTCGCGCATAACACGTCGATCGGACCGCAGTTTTCCCAGGCCCGTGCGAGGGCCACCTCGACGCTCTCGTGATCGGTCACGTCGCAGACCGCGCTTCCCACGCCGAGCGCCCGGGCGCTCTCCGTCAGGCGTTCCGCATCGCGATCCGTCAGGAAGACCCGCGCTCCCTGCGCTGCGAAGGCCTGCGCGAGCGCGAAGCCGATTCCGCTCGCTCCGCCGGTGATCAGGACGCCGCGGTCGTCGAGCGTCTCGAAGTCGATCATGTCTCCTCCCTTAACCGGTCGCCCAGCCGGCCCGTCCCGGGTCGGGGGTCAATCGTTCAGGAGCCGATCCCGGATCGCGTCGTCCGTGATGAAGACCGGCAGGTCGTGCTCGTCGTTGTAGGGAGCGCGGGCGAGGGCGCCGCCGTCGACGCCGAGCACGATCCCGCTCACGTAGCTCGCGAGGTCGCTCAGCAGGAAGAGGGCGGCGCCGGCGATCTCCTCCGGCTCGCCCGTTCGGCCGAGGGGGACGACGCGGCGGGCCGCTTCCTCGACGCCTTCGGCCCAGCGCCGGGCCTCGGCGGTCTGGATCGTCCCGCAGGCGATCGCGTTCACCCGGACGTTCGTGCGCCCCCACTCGACCGCCATCGTGCGGGTGAGGTTCACGAGCGCCGCCTTCGATGCGGCATAGCCCGCACCGAAGGGCATCGAGACGAGGCCCGTCGAAGACGTGATCTGCACGATCGAGCCCGGGCTCGATCGCTCCCGGAGCCGCCGCGCGACGGCGATCGACATCGCCAGGGTCGGACGCAGGTTGAAGTCGAGCAGGCGTCCGAAGGTCTGCTCCGCCCCTTCGCCTAGCATCGGTCCCATCTGATCGGGGGATTCGAATCCGCCCACCACGTTGACCACGCCGTCCACGGGGCCGAGCTCGTCCTCGATCGCTTCGACGACCGTGTCCGCGGCTCCCTCGACGGCGAGGTCGCATTCGAAGAGTCGATGAGGAAGACCCTCGCGCTCTAGGTCGTCGCGAATCGCGTCGAACGCCTCGGCGCTGCGGTCGATCCCGGCTACGTGCGCTCCCGCAGCGGCGAGCGCCCGCGCGGTCGCGCTTCCGATCCCGCCGCCACCGGCGCCCGCGACGACGACGACGCGACCTTCGAGACCGAGCCCGGCCTTCAATCTTCGTCCTTCTGGAACGGCGGCAGCTCACCCGGCGGGAGGCGATGTCCGTGTTCGGCGAGGTAGTTCACCGTCACGTTCGGCGGCGCGTCGATCGGGTCGACGATCTCGTGGATCCGCTGGAATTCGATCTCCCGGATCACCCAGCGGCCATCGACCTTCTCGTAGCGTTCGTGATAGAACGCCGCGCCCGAGATGTGCATCTTGCGTCGGAACTCCCAAACGTTGTCCTGCAGGTACCAGGTGCCCCGGGCCTCGGTCGGCGAGAGGATGTCGATCTCGGGATGGTGCCCCTGGTGTTGGGTGATCATCTCCGCGTGGGCGCCGTCGCGCACCATGTCCAGGTACGCGTCGCGGCCTTCGAGCTTGAACTTGTACACGCCGCCGACGACGGAGAGCGTCACGTCGGGATGGAAGACGTCACGGATGCCCTCCACGTCCGCCGTGTCGAAGCAGCGGAAGTATCGGTACTTGAGGCGCTTGATCTCTTCGATGTCGAGCAGCCGCTCGACCTTCGCTTCGAGGTCGTCGCCTTCGCGGTTCAGGGGCTTCATCCTGTCTTCCTTTCGCTTCGGGGCGCACGTGCCAGCGCGGTGTCGTGCGCGTCGGGGGTGTCGTAGGTGTCGGAGGTGTCGGAGGCTCCGCCATAGAGGCGGTCGGCGGGCGTCTCGACCGGGTCGAGGGTGAGCAGGGACCACGAGCCCATCGGCAGCCGGTCGACCGGAACGTCGACGGCCCGGGCGTCGCAGAGGAACAGCGTGAGCAGCGTGTCGAAGGGCGCCGTCGGGGGCGGGTCGAGGACCTGCTCGAGCGTGGCGTCGAGGACGCGACCGGCGAGGGCCGTCGTGATCGCCGACGCGTGCGCCGCCGACTCGGCGGTCGCTTCGCCGTCCGACGTCCAGAGCAGCGTCACCTTCTCCGCGGCTTCCCCCCGCGTAGCGTCGGCGTTCCGAGACCCCTCCGGCGCGATCTCGATCGGGACGGTCACGACCTCGCAGGAGAAGCGGGCCTCGACGTCGAGGAAACGGGCGTCGTCCTCGTGGAGCGCGGCGAACTCCGGCGAGGCGACGAATTGCGCGAGGGCTTCGTCGTCCGCGTCGTCGTCGACCCAGAACTCCGTGTACGCGTCGAAAGCGACCGGGCGCCCGAGCACGTCCACCACGTAGTTGCGGACGTAGCGTCTCCACTGGAAGCGATCGACGTACCCGAGGCCGAGGGGCACGTGTCGGTTCTCGTAGTGATCGCGGAACGCATCCGGGGAGAGTCCGGGCCGACGGGTCTTGATCGAGATTCGCTTTCGCATGGGCTCCGACGAAGACGTGAAGACGGTTGCACGTGAGAGTCAAGCTTCGAAGCGTGGGTCGTGGAAGTCAAGTGGGCCCCGAGCGGGGCTCGATCCAGGAATCGGCGCGCCCGGCGAAGGGATCCGGTCGCGCGGGACTGCCTGGGAAAGCGGCGGCCATGCGCGGTAGTGTGAGGGCCCGCCGCCCGGATCGGCCTGCGATCCCGCCACACAGGAGACTCCCGATGCTCACGGACCAGCGAATCCTCGTCACCGGCGTGACCGGCGCCATCGCGCTGCCCGTGGCCCGGTACCTCGCGAAGAAGAACGAGGTCTTCGGTGCCGCCCGCTTCGAAGACCCGGCGCGCCGAGCCGAGGTCGAGGCGGCGGGGATCTCGCCCTGTCCGATCGACCTCGGCGGCAGCGACCTCTCGGCGCTCCCCGACCGGATCGACTACGTCCTGCACTACGCGTACGCCCGTCGGAGCTCCGGCGAGTTCGACGAAGCGATCGAGGTCAACGGCGTCGGCACGGGTCGCGTCCTCGCGCATTGCCGCGACGCGAAGGCGGCCCTCGTCATGTCGTCCGGCACCATCTACTCGACCCGCCCCGGTGATCCCGACCACGCCTTCCTCGAGACCGACGACGTCGGCCAGGCCGCCGCGCCCTGGGCGCCTTCGGCGCCGACGTCGAAGGTGGCGATGGAGGCCGTCGCGCGCTTCTGCGCCGAACACTTCGATCTGCCGACCGTGATCGTGCGACCGAGCTCGCCGTACGGAACCGGCCCGGACGTCCCGGGCATGGCCTTGCAGGCGGCCCTCGCCGACGCGCCGTACCCCGTCTTCCACGACCCCCAGCCCTACTCGACGATCCACATCGACGACATGTGCAAGGAAGTCGAGGCGCTCCTCGGCGCGGCGTCCGTGCCTGCGAACGTCGTCAACTGGGCGTCCGAGGAGGTCGTCACGATGCAGGAGATGGCCGAGATGATTCGCGAGTTCACCGGCAGGACGCTGCGGCTCGAGCCGATGGACGTGCCCGGCGCGGGCCACGGCTACGTGCTCGACGCCTCGAAGTGTCGAGCGATCACCGGCCCGCCCAGCCGCACGTTTCGCACGGAGTTCGAGAAGATCTGCCGTGCGGCGGTCGCGGGAGGCTGAGCGTCAATCCGCCACGTAGCGTCCCGTGATGAGCGGGAGGTCCGCGTAGGTCCGGATCCCCGGCGCGGCGTCGCAGACGGCCGGGATGGCGTTCACCACGGGCATCGCCGTGATCGGATTGGCGAGATCGGCGACGCGTCCCGACTGGATCTGCTCCGGCGAGGGGCTGAACTTCACCCGCGTATGGATGTTC
This sequence comes from bacterium, assembly GCA_030430245.1. Taxonomy (GTDB): domain Bacteria; phylum Desulfobacterota; class Binatia; order UBA12015; family UBA12015; genus VGTG01. Next base: position 6,843 of record JAUIFY010000136.1, read on the forward strand.
GGGCTGCCCTCGACCTCCATGGTGTACCCGTGATGGACGGGCCACTCGGGCTCGAGACCCTTTCCGGCGTTCCAGACCACGTCGAGCTCGATGACGGATCGATCGCCGACCATGCCCTTCCAGGTGCATCGCTGCCCGGCGAGGGATCCCTGCGGCATCGTGAAGCCGTTGATCGTCCGCTCCTCGGGCGTCACCGCGGGCTCGTAGTCGAAGGCGACCTCGTCGAGGGGGACGCGGAGCATGTCCGCCATCACGTCGACGCACTCGGCGTACTGGCCGAGCACCTGGCGATTGACGTCGTGCCATTTCTCGTCGGGATCGAAGGACCAGCCGAGGTTCGTGTAGTTGGCGATCGCGTCGTAGTGCGTGAGGTCGACGGACTCGAGGAAGCGGATCTTCTTCCAATCGCTCGATGCGGCTGCCATCAACGCCGCGATGAAGTTCGCGAAGCCGGGAAAGATGCCTGCGCCGAAGACGCTGGCGCCGCCGACGCTCGCCGCCTTCTCGAGCCGTCCGCGCACGCCGTGGCCGAGCGTGCGCCCGTTCACGAAATAGCTGCTCGCGACGTTGACCCCGGCTTCGAGCAGGCGGGCGACCTCGTCCGGGTCGAGCTGGTTCGGCGTGTAGCAGACGCAGTCGGGCTCGAGGGCGAGGAGCCGGTCGACGTCCCGCGTCGCAGCCACACCGATCGGGTCGAGCCCGCACAGCTCGCCGAGGTCCCGGCCCTCCTTCTCGGCGCTCCACGCGTAGCCCCCCACGAGCTCGAGCTCGGGGTGACGGAGGATTCCCCGGGCGGCCTCGCGGCCGACGTGTCCCGTGGTCCATTGCACGACGCGGTAGGTCATCGGATGCTCCTCTCGATTCGTTCGGATCCCGTTCTCAGTCTAATGGACGGACTTCGATCGCCGCCGGCGGGCGCATCGTCGCGCCCTGCACGCGTACCGTGTTCCGGGAAGGGGTGTCTCAAGGATCGCTCGGGCTCGGGATCGATGGCGCCGAGACCTGCTCGATGTCGACCGTCACGACCAGGCGCTTCGCGCCGGGCGGGTCGTAGGGGTACTCGTCGACGTCCATGTACTTTCGCGCGATCTGGTCCACGAAGCGTCGGTCGTCGTCGTCCGTGATCGCGGCGGTCCCGCGAATCTCGATGTAGCGAGTGGGATCGTCCGGGTCGAGGATCGAGAGCGCGATCCTCGGGTCGGCGAGGAGGTTGCGGACCTTCTTCGTCCCTTCGCGGGTGCTGAAGCGGATGGTCTCGCCGTCCCAGAGGATGCTGACCGGATTGCACGAGAGACGCCCGTCCGGTCTCAGGGTGGCCACGCTGGCGAAGCATCGTTTGTCGAGGATGTCGGCGTGCGTGGGCGGGATCCCGGTGGCCGTCATGTCGATGGACCTCGGTACGATCGTCGGTTCCGCGCGCGCACGCCCCTTCGATCGGACGGCGACGCGCGGACCCGCATCTGGATCGGAACACGGTAACCGGGGAACGAAGGTCGTACCATTCCAAGCGCCGAGGTCCGTTCGGCCAAGCAAGGAGGGAAGATGATGGGCGAGCACGACACGCACGATCGGGAGGCGCGATTGCAGGCGCTGCTCGACCGCCAGGAGATCTTCGATTGCCTCGTGCGCTACTGCCGGGGCGTGGACCGGCTCGACGCCGAGCTGCTGGCTTCGGCGTACCATCCCGATGCCATCGACGACCACGGCATCTACGTGGGTCGGCCTCATCAGTTCGCCGACTATTTCCTGGCGTTCCACGAGAAGAACCAGACGGCCACCCAGCACGTCATCACGAATCACTCTTGCGAGCTCGACGGCGACACGGCGTCCGGATCGATTGGCGACGTGCGGCAAGGACGCCGGTGGCTCGTTGGTGGGGGCTCGCCACGGATCGGCATCGCCTTCTCCGTTGGGGCCCCTGGTCGAACGATCTCTATGCGAGCTCGCTCAGCTGCAGCACCTCGAGGCCGGGAATCCTGGGCAGCCTGCGATCATTGGTGATCAACGTGCTCGCCCGCGTTGCCAGTCCCGCCGCCAGCTGGAGCGCGTCCGGAGTTCGAACGCCGTGAACCGCTCGGAGCTGTGCCGCCGCCCGGAGCTGCTGCCGATCGATGTCGACGAGCCGGAGGTGTGATGCGCCGGTGAGAAGCTGCTCGTAGCGCTCTGCCAACGCGATCTTGCCTGCGCGATAGGGCACGACCAACACCTCGAGCAGCGTGATCGCCGAGGTCACGATCTCGATTTCGCCGCGATCGACCGCGCGGAAGAGCGGCTCGACCTGCGGCAGATAGGCTGGGTTCTCTTCGATCCAGTAGATGAAGATCGCGGTGTCGAGGGCGATCGGGCCTTCGCCGAGATCTTCGATCAGTCCCAAGAATCACGTTCCTTCGCGACGTGCTCTGCGGCGTCCGTTTCGGCCCAGACCTCTTTGCCGAGACCCTGCAGTTCGAGCAGGGAGACGGGCTCGGGCTCTTCGAGCACGTGCGTCAGGATGTGCGTGACCTCTTGCGCGATCGATCGATGGTTCGCGCGCGCGCGCTCGCGAAGCCGGTCGTACAGGCGGTCGGGGAGGCCCTTGATGTTGAGGGTGGCCATAGATCCTCCAGGTCGGTGGTATTTTGGAGGAAGATCCGTCTGGCAGCAAGCGAGTCGATCTTGCGGCTCCAGGAGCCCGTCGGGATTCGCAGACGAGGAGGGAGACGCTGGGGGAAGAAGAGTTCCCGTGACGAGCTGCGCCAGCCTCGAAGGGGGCCGACCTCGGATGGGGGAGGAGGGCGGTGTCGCCTAGCAGGCCCTTTTCGAGACTGCGCGTTCGCTAGGGCTGCGAAGAAAGAAAGTGGCGGCGCGGACCGACTGCCCTGATAGGTCGTGGAGATGGCGGGAAGATCCGAGGGCGCGCAACGCTTCCGACGGCAGGCCGATGTTCCGACGAGATCGAATCGACTACGGCCCCGACGACGGTAACGCCGTGCGACCCCGATTCGCGAATGCGATGATCTGCAGATGCCTACCGACGCCCTGACGGACGACCAGCTTCGCCAGTTCTACGCGCTCTACTCGGAGAAGAACCCGAACCCCGACTGGGCCGCTCGCTACGCCGAAGCCATCAACAGCTACGCCGAATTGGACGAGCCGGCGTTCTCGACGCCCGAGATGCAGGAGCGGTTGTGGCGCGAACGGCGGATCACGCCCGTCGGTCCCGGAGAAGCCGTTCAGACGCAGGGCGCGTACGACGATCCGGAAGTCGTCGATTCGCTACAGGCGCTTCGAGAGAGGGTCTGGCCGGCCGGCAAGAGGGAGCGGGCAGCCGAGATTCAGCGGGAGTTCGACCGCCTGCTGAGCCTGGTAGCAGAACGCCACAGTGGTCAGCGACCGAAAGCGAAGCTTGGCCGCGTCTTCGCGGCGCTCCTTCCCGCTGATCTCAACAGCTGCTTGAACTGGAAATCGAACCGCAAGCTGTCGCAACTGGTGTTGGGTCCGTCGGCGAACGCCGCGTTTCCGTCGAGCGCGGTTCGCGTCCGCGCGCGCCTGCGTGAGCTGCTGGGCGAGGAACCAGACCTCGCTGAACAGGTAAGGCGTTCGACGTTCTGCTGGTGGTTGCAGGCGAACGCCGATTCGCTGCTCGAGGGTGACGAGCTTGGCCTGGGAGATGAGGATTCGGAGCCGGGGTTGATCGACGACCCGGATCGGGTCGAGAAGATCTCGCTCTGGGCGGCCAACAAGCAGCTTCGAGGGATCAGTGCGATCGGCGGCTACGTCGAGACCTATCGCGCGGTGGTTCGAGCGGCGGAGGGGGGCGCGTCTCCCGAAGACATCGCAGCGACGCTCGAAGCCGACACAGAGGGCTTGTCGCTGAAGACGTGTCGCTCGCTCTTCAATCGGGTTCGCCGATTCGGATTCCTGGAGAATCGAGACGGACTCTGGCACCCCTCCGACGTCGGGAACGAGTTCGTCGAGGAGGATCCGGCCGACGTCTTCGTCGAGAAGCTGATCATTCGTGTCTTCGGCCCCGCTCACTTGCTGCGGATTCTGGCTCAGGGGTCGCTCCCCAAGAAGGCTGCCTACGCCGAGCTTCGCAAGATCTATCCGGCGTGGACGAGCAATATGGCGCCGAGCAGCGTTGGCGGTTGGCTGCGCTCGCTCGCTCTGGTGGAGGAACTGAACTCAGGCGACCTCGCGCTCACGGAGTACGGCCAGAAATGGGAAAAGCGGCTCCCCCTTGAGCTTCCGGTTCCCCCGCTGCTCAACGCGGTGAATATCGACTCGACGTCGGCGACGGTGGAAGCGCGCGAATGGCCGACGATTGCGCAGGTGCGAGAGGCGTTCGCTTCGGACGAGGAGCTCTGCAAGTTCGTCTTCTCGCCGGGGCAGCTGGACGCTCTCCACCTCGCCTGGAACTTCCACGACAGAAAGCGCTTCGCGATCCTCTCCGGTCTGTCGGGAACGGGAAAGACCGCACTCCTGCTTCACTACGCGCGGGTCGTCTGCGGTCTGATGGATCTCGACCTCGAGGCACACTGCAGTGTCGTCGCCGTTTCGCCCGACTGGACCGACCCGTCGGGGCTTCTGGGGTACGTGAACGCGCTGCACGCGGATCCCAGCTTCCAGGCCGAAGCGGCGCTGCGTCTCGTGATCGATGCGTCTCGAACGCCGGACCTGCCCTTCTTCCTGATTCTCGACGAGATGAATCTCGCGCGCGTCGAGCGCTACCTGGCACCGTTCCTGTCGGCCATGGAGACGGGAAACGCGCTGGTGCTGCATACGGAGACCGAGGCGATCAATGGCGTCCCGCCGAGTGTGCCCTGGCCGAAGAATCTCTTTCTTGGCGGGACGGTAAACATGGACGAGACGACGCATCCGTTCAGCGACAAGGTCCTGGATCGGGCGTTTACGCTCGAGTTCTGGGAAGTCGATCTTCCCGCCTACTTCGAGCGGCGCGCGCAAGGGAAATCGTCCTCTCGGTTGACTGAAGTCGAGGCCGTGCTCATCGACGTCAACCAGATCCTGCGAGGGGTCCGGCGACACTTCGGCTACCGGAGCGCGGACGAAGTTCTGTCCTTCGTCGAGCTGGGTGTGAGCGGCGGCGCCGCCGACGTCTGGCCGCTCGTCGACCAGGCGCTCTTCTCCAAGGTGCTGCCTCGCGTTCGCGGGGAGCACAGCGGGGCGCTGGAGAACGCGATCGGCGCGCTTGCGAAGTTGTTCGAAGAGCGCGGGCTCACGATCTCGCAGCGGAAGATCTCCGAGATGGAAGAGCGTCTGTTGTCGACGGGCATCACCCGATTCTGGTCTTGATGAGGCTCCAGATTCTCGACCGCGACGATTGCGAGATTCCCATCGAATCGGATGCGGTTCATGTCGAAGAGGCGAATCGCTATCGGCTGCTGGTGAGACCAGCAGATGCGGCGACACGCGCGTTTCTCGGCGCTGTCGAACTCGACCGCGTCGGCGACGTCTTTCCCATCCCGATCGACCATTGGGTGGGGCGAACGGAGCTTAGGGTCGAATCCTCCGATCTGCGCCGGATACTGGCCGTCGAGGTTCTGCCTCGAGAGGAGAAGCTCTCAGAGGACCTTTGGCTCGAACTGCTGGGCGACCTCGAGACATGGCTACCGGGTCTGACCGTCGGAGCCGAGGGTGGAAAGAAGGGGGAGGTCGGGGCTGCCGGCACAGACCGCGCGACGCCGCAGCTGATCGTCGAGGCACTCCACCCGCTTTTTCCTGCCCTCGAACGTGCGATCAGGGCCCTCCTTCGAGCGCCGAGAGAGCAGCTCGCGACGGTTCCGGACGACATCTCGATTCGCAAGATCCGCCGCGTCGAGGGGCGAACACTCGCGTGGCTCGGTCGTCACCCGGAAGTCGGGGCCTGGCTCGACCCGTGGCTGGAGAGTGAGCTGCAGGGTGAGGCACCGCTCGTACCCGTCCTTCGCAAGGAAGTCGGGTTCGATCACCCGGCGAATGAGTACGTCGCGTGGCTGGTCGGACGTGTCCAGAACACGCTTCGGCAGACCGCGAGTCGACTCGAGGACGCGCCCAAGGGGCAGGGCGTCTCTGCCGACGGGGAACTGTGGTGCCGAAGTCGTGCCGCTCTGCTCCGCGACGCGGCGGCGCGTCTCGAGCGAATCTGGAAGCGGGGGCGACTCGCGCGGGTCGCGAGAAGACCTCTCTCGGAAGCAGCGCTTCAGGTGATTCTCGACGATCCGGTCTACCTCCGTGTTCATCGCCTGGGGCGCCTGTTCCTGGATCCTCGCTTCATGCTCTCCAAGGAGCCTTCGGAGACCGCCGCGGCCGTTCGGCCGAGCTACACGCTCTACGAGCTCTGGTGTTTCCTGGAGGTGGCAAGGCAGTTGAAGCAGCGACTTCCCGAATTCGATTGGAGGGAGCGCAATCTCGGGAACCTGCTCACGCTGACCGGGTCGGGCACAGGAGCGAGCATTCGAGGCGAGGGAGCCAGCGGTCGGATCGTCGTCGACTTCAACGTGTCGTTCTCGGGCTACTTCGCGCGCAAGGGCGGCGCACGCTGGAGCCTGTCGGCTGAGCGTCGACCCGACATCGTCGTCACGTGGAAACCCGTCGAAGGCGACCCGACGCCTGCTTCGCCGTCGTCCGAGGGGGCGTGGATCTCCCTGGACGCGAAGTATCGCGCGGGAAAGTCGAACCTCGGGCAGGCACTCGAATCCGCCCACATCTACAAGGACTCTCTTCTGTATGACGGGTTCGGCGGCCGATGCCGCGCTTCCGTTCTGCTGGCGCCATCTCGCACGGCCGACTGCGAGGCGTGGTTCTCCGCCGAGTTTTTCGAAGAGCACCGAGAAGGCGTATGGCAGCTGCGCCCGGGAGGCGGGAACGACGTCGCCGTTGCGGACCGCATCGTCGAAGCGCTTGGAATGTCGTCCTAGGCGCCGCCGCACGTGCTCGATCCGCTCAGCGACGACCGAACGACGAACTCGAGAGGGGCGTGCCGGCCGAGGTCATCGTAGGAGACAGGCAGGCGCCGGATGACTCCTGGCGGCTTGATTGGCTACGTTGGTTAGGCGACTCGAGTCCGCGGTTCTGCACGGCTTTTCCTTGCGCCCCTGCGCTCGAGGGAAGCCAGGCGGGTGGTCGAGTCTGGCGCCCCTGCGTCAAAGGAACGAGGCACCCCGATCCGAATGTCCCAGAACTTCTCCCAGACCGCCGCCTACATCTGGTCCCTCGCCGACCTCCTTCGGGGCGACTTCAAGCAGTCCCAGTACGGCCGGGTGATCCTCCCCTTCACGATCCTCCGCCGTCTGGAATGCGTGCTCGAGAAGAGCAAGTCCGACGTTCTCGACCAGGTCGAGAAGCTGAAGACCATGGACGGCCTCGAGGAGGATGCCCAGGAGATGTTCCTCCTCCGTGCTTCCGGCGAGTCCTTCTACAACACCTCGCCGATGGACCTCTCGAAGCTCGGCAGCTCCGACATCAAGAGCAACCTGCTCAACTACGTGGAGAGCTTCTCGAAGGACGCCCGGGAGATCTTCGAGCATTTCAAGTTCGCCGAGTTCGTCGGCCAGCTCGACGAAGCCAACCTGCTCTTCAAGGTCGTCCAGAAGGTGCGACGACCGACCTCAGCCCCGAGACGATCAGCAACCACGACATGGGACTCGTCTTCGAGGAGCTGATCCGGCGCTTCGCCGAGAGCTCCAACGAAACGGCGGGCGAGCACTTCACCCCGCGCGACATCGTTCGGCTGACCACCTCCCTCGTCTTCATGGAAGACGACGATGCCCTGACCGAAGAGGGCATCATCCGAACCATTTACGACCCGACGGCGGGCACGGGCGGCTTCCTCTCCAGCGGCATGGAGTACGTCCACGAGCTGAACCCCAAGGCCGTCATGCGCGCCTTCGGCCAGGAACTCAACCCCGAGAGCTACGCCATCTGCAAGGGCGACATGCTCATCAAGGGCCAGGACGTGAGCCGGATCAAGCTCGGCAACACGCTGAGCAATGATCAGCTCTACGCCGACAAGTTCGATTACATGCTCTCAAATCCGCCCTTCGGCGTGGACTGGAAGAAGGTCGAGGGCGAGATCAAGAACGAGCACAAGCTCAAGGGCTTCGACGGCCGCTTCGGCCCGGGCCTGCCGCGCGTGAGCGATGGCTCGCTCCTCTTCCTGATGCACCTGCTCAGCAAGATGCGCGACTACGACCCGAACGACTCGTCGAAGAGCGGCGGGCGAATCGGCATCATCCTCAACGGCTCGCCCCTGTTCACGGGTGGCGCGGGCAGCGGCGAAAGCGAGATTCGCCGCCATATCCTTGAGAGCGACCTGCTCGAAGCCATCGTCGCCCTGCCGACCGACATGTTCTACAACACCGGAATCGCGACCTATGTCTGGGCGCTGTCCAACAAGAAGAGCGCTGAGCGCAAGGGCAAGGTTCAGCTCATCAACGGCGTGCATCTCTACCAGAAGATGCGCAAGAGCCTGGGGTCTAAGAGGCAGGAACTCGGCGACGGCGACGTCGCCCTCATCACCCGAACCTTCGGCAAGTTCGAGGCGATCGAGCCGTACCGCCTGGACGACGAGGATGCTGGAAAAGGTGTCAATGGTAAGCGCGGTCGCCCGATCGGCTCGGGCAAGAAGGCCGAGAAGAAGACCTTCGGCAGTAAGATCTTCGAGAACTACGAGTTCGGCTACCGGCGAATCACCGTGGAGCGCCCGCTTCGGCTCTCGGCCCAGCTCGCCGACGAACGCATCGCCGAGCTGCGCTTCGCGAGCGGTCCGTTGAACGCCGTGATGAAGAAGGTCTACGAGCAGTATGGCCTGGAATGGACGGATGAGAGCTACGGCAAGCTCGGCGAGGTCGAAGACGAGGTGCGCGCTCTCATCAAGGCCGACTTCACGGATCTGAAGGAGAAGCAGGTGAAGGACCTGCTAGCGCCGAAGACCTGGAACGCGCAGAAGAGTCTGCTCGACAGGGCGAAGCAGCTCCAGGCCGCGATCGGGACCGAGCCCTGCGACGACTTCAACGCATTCGAGGGGACGCTCAAGGAAGCCCTCAAACAGACCGGCATCAAGCTGGAGACCAAGGAGCGCAAGCAGCTCCTCGATGCCGTCACCTGGACCGACCCCGAAGCCGAGCCCGTTATCAAGAAGGTGCTGAAGGCGAAGGCCGACCCCCTATACGGGGCCTTCGAGTACCAAGGGCAGGTCGTCCAGTTCCAGCCCGACAGCAACCTACGCGATACCGAAGACGTGCCGCTGACCGCCGAGACCGCCCGTGGCGCGAACGTGAACGCCGTGAACGAGGCCTACTTTAGCCGGGAGGTCGCGCCCCACGTAGAGGATGCCTGGATCGACGCCGGCAAGTGCGACGACCGGGATGAGCAGGTCGGCGTCGTCGGCTACGAGATCCCCTTCAACCGTCACTTCTATCAGTACGAGCCGCCGCGGGATCTGGCGGAGATCGACGCCGATCTCGATGCGCTGAGCGCGCAGATCATGGAGATGCTGCGGGAGGTGCGTTCGTGAGTGGGCGATATGCCTCTTACCCCGAAGCGAAAG
>JAUIFY010000001.1 GCA_030430245.1 bacterium
GGAGTTCTGCGCTGCGATCTTGGTATTCGATCATCTGTGCTATCCCGACCACTCGTTGTTGTACGCGGGAAACCGTCCCGCATTCGGCGGCTCCCCCCTCCCATGGGGAGAGACCCCTTGGGATCGCATAGCGAGCTTTCCGCATTGTTGCACCCCTCTTTTGAAGGACTTCTGCGTCTTTCGTATAAGCTGCCGACGTCACACGAGATTCGGGCCTCCCCGGGGCTCGCTCCGCGCGGCGGAGAGGCTAGAACAGGGTCCCGTGGCCTCCTCCGACGAGCGACCCTTCTTTGCGACCGCCGCCAAGGGCACCGAGGGCGTGTTGCGCGACGAGCTCCGCGAGCTGCGGCTCCCGCGTGTCCGGGCCGACCGGGGCGGGGTGCACTTCGGGGGCGAGCTGGCCCACGCCATGCGCGCGTGCCTCCGCAGTCGGATCGCTCTTCGCGTCTTGTGGCGGCAGGCCGAGTTCCGCGCATCGGATCCGGAGGCGCTGTACGCCGGCGCGCGCTCCGTCGATTGGTCGTCGTGGCTCGACCGGGACCGGACCCTGGCCGTCCAGGCGACGCTCAAGAGCAGCTCGCTCACCCACTCGGGGTTCGTCGCGCAGAAGATCAAGGACGCGATCGTCGATCAGCTGCGCGAGCGTGACGGCGCTCGGCCCGACGTCGCGCCGTCGGACCCCGACGTTCGCATCGTCGCGCACGTCGAGCGCAACCGCGCCGAGATCTTTCTCGATCTCGCGGGCGCTCCGCTCTCGCGTCGGGGCTATCGAACGGAGACGGGACGTGCTCCGCTCCGCGAGCATCTCGCAGCAGCGATGCTACGACTCGCGGGCTTCGAGCCGGGGCGTACGCTCTTCGATCCGATGTGTGGCTCGGGCACGATTGCGATCGAGGCGGCGCTCTGGGCGGAAGGCGAGCCGGCGGGAGGCGCGCGCTCGTTCGGCTTCGAACGTTGGCGCTCGTTCGACGACGAGGCGCGTGCCGCGTGGGAGCTGGAGCGTCGGCGTGCGGTCGAGTTCGCACGGCCGGTGGCCACGTCGATTCGGGGTGCCGATCGGGATCCGCGCGCTCTGAAGGTCGCACGCGCGAACGCGAAGCGTGCAGGCGTCCACGTTCTGTTCGATCGTGGTACCCTGGCCGAGATGGCGCCGCCCGAGCCGGGCACGTTGGTGCTGACGAACCCTCCGTACGGGGTGCGACTCGAGAAGGATCGTCGTTGGCTCGACGACTTCCGAGCGGCGCTGGTACGGATGCGCGGGTGCAGCGTCGTCGCGATCTCCCCCGACCGGAGCCTGCCCGAGCACGTGGGGCTCGCCGCGGTGCGTGAGCACACGCTCTACAATGGAGATCTGGAGTGTCGACTCTTCACCTGGGAGGTCGGATAGGTGGCAAAGATCACGTTCGTCGGTGCCGGGAGCACGGTCTTCGCGAAGAACGTCCTGGGCGACGTTCTCCTCCAGCCGAGCCTGCACGATGCGCACCTCGCGCTCTACGACGTCGACGAGACGAGGCTCGAGGACTCACGACGGATGGTCGAGGCCTTGAACCGGAACACGAACCGAGGCCGCGCGCGGATCACCGCCCATCTCGGTGTGGAGGAGCGGCGCGAGGCACTGCGGGACGCCGGCTACGTCGTGAACGCGATCCAGGTCGGCGGCTACGAGCCGTGCACGGTCACGGACTTCGAGGTGCCGCGCCGGTACGGTCTGCGACAGACGATCGGAGACACGATCGGCATCGGGGGACTGTTCCGCGCGCTGCGTACGCTCCCGGTGCTCCTCGACGTGGCGCGCGACATGGAAGCGGTCTGTCCGCGTGCGTGGCTGCTCAACTACACGAACCCGATGTGCGCGGTGACCGCGGGCCTGGCGCTCGGCTCGGACGTGAACGTCGTCGGCCTCTGCCACAGCGTTCAGATGTGCGTGCCGATGCTTCTCGGGACCCTGGGCCTCGCCGGAGCCCATCCCCCGGGCGAGGTCGCGTGGGACATTGCCGGCATCAACCACCAGGCGTGGCTGCTTCGGGTCGAGCACGAGGGGCTCGATCTCTACCCCGAGATCAAGGCGACGGCCCGCGAGCGGGTCGCGCGGGTCCACGAGCGGGGCGGCGGCACCTGGGCGCGCGAGCTGCTCGCCCGGATCGGCATGCCCGCCGACGAGCCCTGCTACATGCATCCGATCTGGGCGCAGGGGGCGCGGCACGAGGGGAAGATCGATGCCGATGAGGCGCTCGACGTCGCCGTCGCGTGCGATCTGGTTCGGCTCGAGCTGCTGTTTCGTTTCGGCTACTACTTGACCGAGTCGAGCGAGCACACCGCCGAGTACACCCCGTGGTTCATCAAATCGCGGCATCCCGAGCTCGTCGATCGCTACAACATCCCGCTCGACGAGTACCCGGCGCGGTGTCGTCATCAGATCGCCGCGTGGGAGCAGCAGCGCGCCGCACTGGTGGAGGATCCCTCGCTCCGCCACGATCCATCCCATGAGTTCGGAGCGTTTCTCATCGACGCCATCGAGACCGGAGAGCCGTACGAGATCGCCGGCAACGTCATGAACGACGGCTGGATCCCGAACCTCCCGTCGAATGCGTGCGTCGAGGTGCCGTGTCGCGTCGACGCGGGCGGCGTTCATCCCGTCGCCGTCGCGCCGTTGCCCGAGGCGTGCGCCGCGCTCAACCGCACGAACATCGGCCCGCAGATCCTCGCGGTCGAGGCCGTGCTCCGGAACAGCCGGGACGCGGTCTATCAGGCCGCGTTGCTCGACCCGCATACGGGGGCCGAGCTCACCGTCGATCAGATCGTGACGCTTTGCGACGACCTGATCGAAGCGCATGGCGACTGGCTTCCGCGGCTCGAGTGATCCCGACGCGGATCGGTCACCCGTCCAGCACGCCGAGCTCGACCATGACCGCGACGGCCTCCGTGCGGTTCGAGACGTCGAGTGTCGCCAGGATCATCTCCACGTGCTTCTTGACGGTCGGCGCGCGAATCCCCAGGACGGACCCGATCTCCTTGTTGGTGAGGCCCTTGGCCAGCAGCAGCGCGACGTCGCGCTGGCGCGGCGTGAGCTGGTCGAACCGGTCGGGGGCCGGCGCCGGCTCCTCGCGGAGGACGCCCGGCGGCACGTAGACACCTCCTTCGATCACGAGGCGCAACGCGCTCGCCAGGACGGTTCGCGGGGACGACTTGGGGATGTAGCCGAGAGCGTCGAGGTCGAGCGCCTGGCGCATCTCGCGGGGGCTCTCCTCGGCCGAGAGCACCGCGATCGGGACGTCGGGATAGTCGGCGCGGAGAGATCGGAGGAACGTGATCCCCCCCTCGTCCGGCAGGTGAAGGTCGAGGAGGAGCAGCGCCAGCTCGTCCGCGTGCTTCGAGAGCAGCGTCCGGGCTTCGGCCGCCGTCGCCGCTTCGATGAGATCGATCGATTCACCGAGCGACGTCAGGATCTGGCGGAGGCCGTCGCGGAACAGGTCGTGATCGTCCACCGAGAGGATCCTGAGCCGGGCGTCCGTCCCCACGAGGCGAGTCTCGGTGACGCTCCCGGACGACGCAAGCGCGTCCGCGGCCTACGCCTTTTGGCGTACGCCGGTCGGGTCATGGTGGCGGCGTGCTCCGCCGTCCATCCTCTCCTCCGTGACGCCCGTCTCGAGGAGGTAGGAATGACGTTCGATACACGACGCTCGGTCGCACTCGGTGCGCTCGCCCTCTCCCTGGTCGCCGGTCGAGGACCGGACGCCCTGGCCCAGGAGTCCCGCGCCGAGCTCACGCCCGACGGGGCGCAGGTTCTGATCAACAAGGACGTCGGCGGCGAGCGCTGGGCGATCGCCCGCAACCTCCTGGACGGGGGAACGGTGACCGGAAACGTCTTCCCCGTGGGCGGGGGAGAGCCGACCTTCCTGTGGTGCGAGGACCTGTCCGACGGATCGGGAGACGATCTGAGGCTCTCGTGCTTCTCCGCGCCGCGTTGCGAGGCGTCGCCGTGCTCGGCGCGGGACTGGGTCTTCGTCTCCGACGTCGTGCTCCCGCGCTCGTTCTTCGAGCCGGGCGATCCCCGCGCGTGGGACGGTACGGGGGAGCCGATCACGCTTCCGCGCTCGTTCTTCGAGCCGCCTTCCTCGGCCGACGAGGCGCGGGCGTCGGGCGTACGCCCGACCCTGGAGGGGGGACGCGTGCTCGTGAACAAGGACGTCGGAGACGATCGGTGGGCGATCACCTGGAACGTCCGGGAGGCGACCGTGACCGGCAACGTCTTCTCGGGTCTGGGCGGCGCGCCCGAGTTCCTGTGGTGCGAGGAGCTGGACCCGCCGGCCGACGGGCCGGACGATCTGGTGCTGTCGTGCTTCATCCCGGGCGACGGCGCTCCGGAGCCGGAGCCCGAACCGGAGCTGCCGCTCCACCGGCCGGCGCAGTGGGTCGGGCGCCTCCTCTGCGAGACCAAGTACCCGGGGTCGTTCGCGCATCTGAACCCGCTCTCGATCCTGAACGACCCCGACCTGGTCGGTGCGTGCTTCACGTGTCCGAGCGGCTTCGAGCGAACCGTGTTCTCGATCGAGAGCAACGAGGCCTGTCAGAAAGGCCCGATCTGGAATGCCCAGTGGAGGCCGGTGACCCAGGTCGGGCGCTACGGTTGCAAGTCGTACGGGCCGGACGTGTTCCAGAACCTGCTCCTCGACCAGTGCTACCGATGTCCGTCGGGGTATCACCGTTCCCTCGAGCCGGGCATCGATCTCACCGGCAACGACCGCGCGTGCCGCCGGAACTGAGCCACGCTTCTTTGCAACGGCCGAGTGCCTGGCCCTATGGTCGTGCCTCATGAAGCCGAGCCGTGGCTGGGTCGCGATCTCGCTCCTGCTCGTGTCGCTCGCTTCGGGGTGCGCGCGGTCGGGGTCGGACTCGACCCCGGTGCCGTTTCGGCTGCTGGAGGACGAGAGGGGGCGCTCCTCGTTGGAGGACGTCGAGCGACTCGCGGGCGAGGGGGCGTTCCGGCGGCCTGCCGACGCGGTGGTGAATCTGGGCCTGACGTCATCCGCGTGGTGGCTGCGCCTCGACCTGCCCCGGGAGCTCCTCTCGTCGGAGGGACCCTGGCTTCTCGAGCTGGCGTGGCCCCTGGTCGACGAGGCCACGCTGTATTCGACCCGGCCGGATGGCCGGGTAGGCGTGCAGCGCGCCGGCCGTCGGGTCCCCATCGCGGAGTGGCCGCTGGCGTACCGCCTGCCGACGTTCCGGGTGGAGCCGGGGGCCGCGACGTACTACCTGCGCGTGGAGAGTGCGGAGTCCCTGATCCTTCCGCTCTCGTTGTGGACCGAGCCGGCGTTCACGTCGGCGCGCATCCGCGAGGCGGGTCTGCTGGGGGTGTACTTCGGCATGCTGTTCGTCATGACGGCCTCGGGGCTGCTCGTCTTCGCGTTCCTGCGCGACGTCGGGTTCTTGTCGTACGCCGTGCTCGTCGGGACGTTCACGCTCTGGCAGGCGAGCTTCGAGGGCCTCCTCTCGACGCACCTGTGGCCCGATGCCTGGTGGTGGACGGCCCGGGCGGTTCACGTGTTCGGCATCCTCTGCGTCTCGAGTGGACTCGTCTTCGCGATGACGTTCCTCTCCACGGCCAAGCACGTGCCGCAGCTGGATCGGGTCGGACGCACCGGCCTCCCGCTGCTGGCCGTCCTGCTCGCATGGGCGTTGGTCGCACCGGGCGCGCGCTTCGTCCAGAGCGCGACCCTGGTCGCGATGCTCGTCGGCGTCTGGGTGATCGTGGCCGGTCTGGCCGTCGCCCGGCAGGGATATCGTTCCGCGCGCTACTTTCTGGCGTCCTGGTCCCTCGCCGTGATCGCGGCACTCATCCAGGCGCTCCGCGATCTCGGGATGCTTCCGAGCAACGCGTTCACCGGGTACGGGATGCAGGTCGGGATCGCGCTCACCTTCGTCACCCTGGCGCTCGGTTTGATCGATCGGATCTTCGAAGTGCGTGAAGATCTGGATCGGACCGCGGACGATGTGCGGCGCCTCGAACGTGAGGATGCGGCGAAGCGCACGTTCCTCGCGACGGCGAGTCACGACCTGAGGCAGCCGCTCCACGCCGTAGGCCTCTTTCTCGGTGCACTCCGCGATCGGTTGGCGGGCACGCCGTCTCTCGCGCTGGTGGAGAAGATCCAGCTCGCGACGGACGAGATGGCGGACATGTTCAACGGACTCCTCGACCTCTCGCGTCTCGACGCAGGCATGGTCGAGGTCGACGTCGGGGTCGTCGACCTCGACCCTCTTCTCGAGCGGCTCGAGAACGAGTTCGTCGTTCTCGCGAGGCGCAAGGCCGTGGGCTTCTCCGTGCGGCGAGCCGGTGGGACGGTGCGGACCGACCCGGTCTTGCTGTCGCGGATCCTTCGAAACCTGCTCTCGAACGCGCTTCGGTACACGGAGGCGGGCGAGATCCGGCTCGAAGCGTGGGCTCGCGACGCGGCGGTCGAGATCGTCGTCACCGACACGGGGCCGGGCATCGAGACGGCGCGGCAGCACGAGGCCTTCGAGCCGTACCGGCGTCTGGAGGGGGCACGCGACAGCGCACCGGCCGGCATCGGCCTCGGTCTCTCGATCGTGCGGCGGCTGGTGGATCTGCTCGGTCACGAGCTACGATTCGAGTCCGAGCCGGGGCGCGGGACGACCTTCTCGGTCGTCGTCCCCCGCGTGGCGGAGGAGAGCGGGGGCGGGACGGCTCCGACGCCCGGGGGGCGCGTCGACATGCTCGACGGAGTGACGGTGCTCGTCGTGGACGACGACGCCGCGGTGCGGGACGGCATGCGCGAGCAGCTTCGGGCCTGGGGCTGCGAGGTGCGCGTCGCCGCGTCGCGGGACGAAGCGTGTGCACTCGACGGCCCGGTGCCCGACGTCGTTCTCGCGGACCAGCACGTCGGGACGGGGGCGACCGGGGTCGAGATCGTCGCCGCCGTTCGACGGGCCCGCGGGATCGAGATCCCTGCCGTGATCGTGACCGGCGATACGAGCGGGGTGGCGGCGAACGCGGCCGAGGAGGCCGGCCTCCCGATCCTCTTCAAGCCGGTCCTCCCCGGCCGCCTGCGCACCGTGCTGAACCGACTCGTCCGGCAGTTTCGGCGGACGAGGTCGCCGGACTGATGCCGAAGACGAGAGCGGCGCGGAGTCTGCCGACTCCGCGCCGCGGTCTCTGGGGGCCGCGCGTGCGGCGCTATTGCCCGAGGACGCGAAGCTCGACGCGGCGGTTCTGTGCGCGGCCGTCTTCGGTGTCGTTCGTCGCGACCGGGTTGCTCTCGCCGTAGCCGATCGCCGTCAAGCGCGCGGCGGAGACTCCTCCCGTGACGAGGTACCGCTTCACCGAGTCGGCGCGACGCTGGGAGAGCTTCTGGTTGTACGCTTCGGTTCCGATGCTGTCCGTGTAGCCCTGGACGGACACGTCGATGTCGGGCTCCTGGTTCAACACGTCGACCGCGGCGTCGAGGATGGGCCTCGCGTCGGGACGGATGTTCGACTTGTCGAAGTCGAAGTTCACGCCGCGCAGGATGATCTTGCGCTTCGCCGGCGGCGCCGGCGGAGGTGCGGGCGCGGGAGGAGGCGGCTCGGGTTGCGCCCACGAGTAGAGGTACTGCACGCCGCCCGTCATCATCTGACGGGTGTTGTCGCTGCTCGGCGCCGCCTTCTGTGTGGAGTAGTCATACCGCGCGAAGAGGCCGAGGCTCTGATATTCGTCGAAGCGGTAGCTCACGCCGGCGTTGCCGTTGAAGCCGCCGCCGCTCTCGTCCATCGGTCCGGTCAGGTCCTGATAGTACCCACCCTGCGCACCCGCGTGCGCCGTGACCCATTCGGAGAGAAACGTGAACTTCGGGCCCGCCGTGTACGAGAAGTTGCTCGACATGTTGCTGCCGGGAAACCCGTCTTCCGTCGGGAAGGCGAAGAAGTTCGGTTGGCCGATGATCGAGATCGCGAAATTCTGGCCGATGTTGAAGCGGTAGCCGCCGGGAAGTCCGATCGAGCCACCGACGTCTCCCATGCTCTGCTTCGTCTTCGACAATGGGAACGACGCTCCGGTCTCCACGCCGAACTCGAATCCATCTGCCCATGCCTCGTTCGCGAGCCCGAGAGCGAGCGCACAAGCGGCCACGACGCCAAGAAGCCTCCTCATCAGATCCACCCCTCCTCGCGCGACGAGCGCCGCGCTCTGTCCGTCTCCCCGCGAGCGGACCGCTCAAGCTTGGCTCACTGGCGCGGGGTGTCAAGGAGTCCGGGCCTCGAGCCCGCGGCTGCGCCCCGCGCGCGAGCCGGGGTGGCAACCCGTCGGTGAACGAGGTAGCCGGAGGCGAGTCGTGAAGTTCGGATACGCACCCACGCAGTCGCGCGCGACGTTCGATGCGATGCGGCGTCAGGCCGAGCGGGCCGAAGGCGCCGGGTTCGACACCCTCTGGGCCCACGAGCATCACTCCCAGAAGATGATGTACCCGGATCCGTTGATGGCGCTCGCCGTGCTCGCCCCGGTCACGACGCGGATTCGGCTCGGGACGAACATGCTGCTCCTGCCGCTGCATCACCCGCTCCGAGTGGCCCAGGCGGGCGCGATGGTCGACGTCCTGTCGGGGGGGCGGCTCGTTCTCGGCGTCGCGGCGGGATACGCGCCGGTCGATCTCGCCGCGTTCGGCGTCGAACCGGGGTCGCGCCGCCGGCGGATGGAGGAGAGCCTCACGCTCATCGAGCGGGTGTGGGAGGAAGAGGTGGTCGACTTCGAAGGGGAGCACACCCGGCTAGAGGGGTTCGAGCTCTTTCCGAGGCCGGCCCAGCGACCGCGCCCGCCGATTTGCATGGGTGCGCTCTCGGATCCCGCGATCCGGCGCGCGGCCCGGTTCGCCGACGGCTACGTGCTGAGCGCCGGGAGCACGCTCGAAGAGGCCGCGGAGCGGGGTGCCTTCTATCGCGAGGTGGAGAAGGAGCTGGGCCTCGATCCCCGCGCCCGGCTACCGCTCGCCATCAATCGCGTCGTGCACGTCGTTTCGAGTCGCCGGGAGCGCGAGGAGGCCCTGCCGCTCTTCGCGGGCGGCTTCCTGTCGTTCTACGATCGCTGGGGGCACGACGACATCCGGCATCTGGGCTCGGAGGAGCGCGCGTACGAGGAGGCGGCCCGGTCCCATTTCCTCTTCGGTGAGCCGTCGGAGTGTCTCGAGCAGATCGAACGGTACCGGGAGATCGGGATCGGGCACATCGCGTGCCTCATGAGCTTCGCCGTACGTGACGTCGAGCGAATCGAGCGTTCGTTGGATCTGTTCTGCGAGCGCGTCCTGCCGCACGCCTCCCGGTCGTGAGTGCGCCGCTCGGATCGCTTCTCTCCCGGCTTCCGGTGCCGGTCGAACCGACCGAAGTGCGTCCGGTGCGTCTCGCGTACGTGGCCGGGCTCGCCGCGTTCCTGACGGCCGTCTACGCGGCGTTCAACGCGTTCGTCCTGACGCCCCTGCTGGCGCGCGACGCGCTCCCGGCACCGTGGAGCTCGATGCCGCTCGTCTTCGCCGCGGCGTATCTCCTCTGCCTGCTGGCGCTCCTGCGGCGGCGGTTCCTCGCGGGTCGTCTCGGGCTCCTCGGGGTGTCGGTGTTGCAGATCGTCTCGCTCACGCGACTGATCGGCGCCGCCGCCGGCACGACGTTTCTCTCTCTGATCCCGATTCTCGGCTCGCTTCTGCTCTTCTCGCGCCGGGAGGTGCGTTGGCGTTGGCTCGCGCTCGGCTTGACGGTCGGCGTCGCGTTGGTCGTTCATCTCCCGGCGTTCCCGACGGAGCCGATCGTCCGGCTCGACGCGTCGAGTGTGCCCCTGGCGCGTTTCCTGATCCTCTCCCTGGCGGCTCTCCTGGTGATCGGGGTCGTCCTTTGGAACGACCGCCTCGTCGCGACGGCGCAAGAGGAGCTCGAGCGCGAGAAGCAGCGCTCCGAAGAGCTCCTGCTGAACGTCCTGCCCGAGCCGGTGGCCGATCGACTGAAGCGCGGGGTGAATCCGCTCGCGGATCGCTTCGATCAGGTGACCGTTTTGTTCGCCGACATCGTGGGCTTCACGAGCTTCGCGGCCGACAACGAGCCGGAGGAAGTGGTCGCCGTGCTGAACGAGATCTTCTCCGGGTTCGACGCGCTGGCGGAACGCCACGGCGTCGAGAAGATCAAGACGATCGGCGACGCCTACATGATCGGGAGCGGTCTGCCGGCGCCGCGCCGCGATCACGCGGGGGCGGCGGCCGAGATCGCGCTCGGCATGCTGGAGCACGTCCGGCGAGTCGAGGCGCGCCGGGGCTTCGAGATCCGGGTTCGCGTCGGCATCCACTCGGGCCGGGTCGTCGCCGGCGTCATCGGGCAGAAGAAGTTCGCCTACGATCTCTGGGGCGACACGGTGAACGTCGCGAGTCGCCTCGAGGCGAGCGGCGAGGCCTCGAGAATTCACGTCTCCGACGAGACGCGACGCCTGCTGGCGGATCGCTACGAATTCGAGTCGTGCGGCGAGACCGAGCTACGCGGGCGCGGCTCGATCTCGACGCACTTTCTGGTCGGACGCAGGTCGGCCTGAGGCCGGACCTACTTCAGAACCATGCCGCCGAAACAGTCGCTCGTGAGCTTGAAGCTCTGCGAGACCACGTCCCAATCGAAGTAGAGGTTGGGGCAGGTGATGGTCGAATCGTCCGGCGCGGTGAACACCAGATCCTGGCAGCGAAGGGAGGCGCCGTCGTTCAGGTAGAGGGCGTCGTTCGCGAGGGCGCACTCCGATGAGATCGGATCGATCAACACGAACCCCTGCGGGGTGTCGGCCGACACCGGCAGGGACTCCTCCCACTGGGCGAGCTTCGAGCGCGGCCACGGCGTCGGGTTGTAGAGGTCGACGTTCCTGGTCAGCAGCTTGAAGCCGCCCATCGTGTCGGTGACGAGCACCTGCACGGTGATCTGCGTGGACGGCGGGCCCCCTTGCGGCGCATCGGCGGCGAGAATCGGGTTCGCGTCCACCCAGGCGAGACCCCAGTTGTAGACGCCGGAGAAGCCGGTGAGGAGGGGCGCCCCCGGGTTCACCGCCTGAACGTCGCCGCGGTCTCCGCAGCACGGGACCTTGAACTGTTCGACGCCGTCGATGAGGACGGAGAATGGTTGGATGAGCTCCGCACCCGGCGTGGTGGTGTAGGCCCATCCCTGCACGTTCGAGATCCCCGAGGCGAAGCCGCTGGGCGCCTCGAGCAGCCCGATGATCTCGGCGTGCGCGGAGGAGCTCGGAACGAGAAGTCCGAGTCCGACGACCGAGCATGCAACCCTTGCCAACGTCGCGATACGCATGGCCGGTCTATGCACCATCGCGAGCCGGAACGGAAGCCGCGAGCGGGCGCGGACGCAGGCGTCCGCTCGCGGCATGACGAACGTCAGGAGGAGGCCCGTCACGTGCCCGCTCGCGGCTTCGCGAGGCACGGTCCCCCGACGTCGCCGTCTCCTCCGGCGTCTGCCCTCAGGGAGCCACGAGTCGCTTTCCGGCGCCCGTGGTCCGCCACGTTCGGGTGTCCGCGGCCACGTGGTCACCCACCGTCACGGCCGCGGTGAACTCGCCGCCGTCGAGATCCGCGAGGGTGAGCTCTTTGATGCGAGCATCGACCCGGATCTCGCCGTGTCGCGTGCGAAGCCGGAGGCGCTCGTTCGCCTCGGGGTCGGCGTACCCGTCGTCGCGGGCGTCGCGGAAGACCCAGCGCGTACCGCGCTTGTTCACCCGCCATCCCTCGCCCGCCGGCATCGGGTAACAGGCGACCAGAGTCGACCCCCGGAAGAGGCTCACCGACGCACCGGACGTCGGCGGGTCGAACGGCACGATGGGTGCGGTGAACGCCCCCCGGATCACGACCCGGTCGCGATCGTCACGGCTCGGCATCTTGACCACGCCGCGCCGCAGGTGCAGGGGTGCCGCGCCGCACTCGTCGTCGGCGACGTCGATCCGGCCGTCGGCGTCGTCGTCGATGCAGTTGCCGCAGATCTCGCCCGCCGGGCCGGGGGTCGGCCTCGGCGTTTCGGTGGGACGCGGGCTCGGCGACGGCGTGGCCGTCGGGGCCGGAGTCGGGGTCGCCGTCGGAGACGGCGTGGGGCACGGCCCCTGGTACCGTGGGTCGTCGGGACAGAGGTCGCACGCATCCCCCGCACCGTCGCCGTCCGTGTCGACCTGGACGGGGTCGGGAACGGCGGGGCACACGTCGGTCGCGTCGGGGACGCCGTCCATGTCCGCGTCCGGTTCCGGCTGCACGTCGCGCGTCATCGTCTGGCCGCGGCCATCCTCCCACGTGATGCGCCACACGAGCGTCAGGCACGGGTCGCCCGGTGCCGGCGTCGTCAGGCGTACGACGTCGCTGCTGTCGGTGTAGGACGCCGGTGCGAGCGTCGACCGCGTCGCGGGATCGCGATCGGTCGAGTGCGCGAAGCTCGCCGTGTCGTCGTCGACGATGACCGTGGTGGGCCCCCCGATGATCGTCGCCGTGGCGTCGTAGCCGAAGCCGGCGCCGCTGTTGGCGAGTCGCACGCGCCACGCGTCGGGCCCGGCGGGGCTGCAGGAGAGGATCGTCGGGTCGACGACGGGGATCTCGCTCGGCAGTGGGATGCGATGCTCGACGAAGTTCGTGTCGATGCGGCTCGGTGGCACCGCGTCCGGGAAGATGATCGTGCCGGTGTTGCGGATGCGCGTTCCCAGGGGGGCGTCCGCGCGCACGTCGATCCGGAAGCTCACGCTGCGCGGTGTGTTGGGCGGCAGGACCGGGTCGATCCATTGCACGACGCGCGTCGTCGGATCGTACGTTCCGCCGTCGTCGATCGAGATCGTCGTCTCGTCGAGGTCGGGCGAGAGGGGATCGAGGATCACGACGTCGTGAGCGTCGGCCGTTCCGATGTTCTCGTAGTGGAGCGTGTACGTGATCCGTTGACCGGCGCTCGTGATGCCGTGTCCGAACACGTTCACGGGGGGATCGGCCTCCTTGTAGTTCGGGTCGACCGGCATGCCCATCCACGTGAGCGCGCCCGTCTGCTCCTGGCTCACCTGGCACTCGGGCGGAAGGCTGCTCAGCTGAGCGAAGGCATCCTGGACGCAATCGGTCGCCGTCTGCAGCCACTCCGCCGTGTTGGACGGGGGCGGGTCGCAGCAGACCTGGTCCATGCTGAGGCTCACTCCGCCGCAGGCGGTCGGGAACGAGCAGGGCCGCGACTCGGAGTCGGGAAGCTCGTCGGGGGCACCCTCGCGCGTGATGAGGTTGCCGCACGAATCGAGAACGCCCACGCCCGGTAGATGTACGAGCCCGCCCCAGCAGATCGGACTCGGGGGCGCCGGGGGGGTGGGCGGGCGACACCGTGGATGGGAGCCGCACTCGGAGTCGCTGCAGTCCGGTCGCCCGTCGCAATCGTCGTCGTAGGCGTTCGTGCAGATCTCGCCAAGGCCCGCACGCGACGCGCTGTCGAAGCGGACGCTCGACGTCGCGACGTTGTTCGCGCCGTCGAAATCGAGTGCCGTCCCCGTCGCGACCGCGACGTTCGTGAGAACGGAGTTGCAGTAGGTGCCGTCACCGAACGGAGGCGGCAGGATCTCGACGGTCGGCGTGTGGCTGCCGCCCAGGGGCAGGTCCGCGAGGGCCATTCCGACGACGGGATGAGCCGGGCCCGCGTTCAACACCGTGGTCGCGACGCTCGACGAAGCGAGCGCCGAGAGCTGCGGCAGGAAGTCGACCACCTGAACGCCGGTCGCGGTGTCGGGGCCGAGGTTGGAGACGCCGAGGTCGAAGCGGGTGGTCGCGAGGTCGGTGTACGGGTCGAGGGCGTTCTTGACCGAGGCCAAGTCGGCCTCGTCGGTCGGGGGCGGCGTGATGGAGGCGACGAAGTGCATGTCGCTCCACCAGGCAGCGAAGCACTGGCCGTTCAGGACGGCCGAGTCGATCGCGCCGATGTTCGCGGCGCCCAGCAGCGGACTGAAGCCGCCGAACGGGAACTGGAAGCTCTCGGTGTTCGCGCTTCCGTTGAACTCGGCCTGACCGGCGCACTCGGCCCCGAGGTAGCCGAAGCCCACCGCACCGACGGGTGGGCTGAAGTCGATCGTCACACCGTCGGGCCAGAAGCTCGCGAGGCGGGGAGCGCCGTCGGTCAACCCTCCCGCGGCGGTCGTCGTGAACGTGATGGTCACGCCGTTGCGCACGATCGTGTGGGTCATCTGTCCCGGGACCACCCCGAAGCTCGCGTCGAACGGCACGACCGTCGCGCCGGCGAGCTCGGGAGCCGTGGGACTGAACAGGAGCGTCGCCTCGGCCGGGAGCGGGCTCCCGGCCGTGACCATGAGGATGCAGAGTGCGCTCCAGCCCAAGAGAATGCTTCTGCCACTCGTCTTCATCGTCGTTCCTCCGCTGTCGTCCCGCGGTTCCCGCGGGTGCTGCGACGACGTTCGGGCAGGTCGCCGCGCGGGACCATCCTCGGAAATGGGGAGGGGGCGACGAGGGCCCGCCAGGCCTGCGCTCGCCGCGGAGGCCTCCCCAGAATTGGGGAGGCCTCTCTCGGGTCGGCGGGGTCGCGGCGGGAGGGGCGGCACTGGAAGTGGAGCCGACTCTCGGCGTATGGGCAGGGCGAGATCGCGGACGCCGTCCGCGACCGATCGTTTCTACGAGGAACGCAGAGGAGAAGATCGCATGAGCATGGTCCAGGAGTTCAAAGAGTTCGCGATGCGCGGCAACGTCATCGACATGGCCGTCGGTGTCATCGTGGGCGGAGCGTTCGGGAAGATCACGACGTCGCTGGTGAACGACGTGGTCATGCCGCCGATCGGTTACGTGTTGGGCAACGTCGATTTCAGCGACCTCGCGGTCGTGCTCGTGCCGAAGGCGGAGGGGGTCGACGAAGTCGCGATCAACTACGGTCTCTTCCTGAACAACGTCATCAACTTCCTCATCATCGCCTTCAGCATCTTCGTCGTCGTGAAGGGCATCAACTCCCTGAAGCGCAAGGAGGAGGCGAAGCCGGAGGAGCCGCCCGCGCCATCGAAGGAGGAGGTGCTCCTGACCGAGATCCGGGACGCGCTCCAGAGCCGCTGATCGGACCCTTACGATACGTCAGTGGCCGACTTTAGTATCTCTTGAATACTAACATCGTTGTCATGTAGATAGTGAGGGTGCCGTCGGGCTCCCCTCAGGCCGCAAAGGCCGTCGGAGTTCCGCGGCCGGGTCAGATCTTCGATCCGGTCGCGCGAGCTCTCGACGTGATCGGCGATCGCTGGACCCTCGTTCTCGTGCGCCAGCTGATCGGAGGCGCGAAGGGGTTCACCGAGCTCCGGCAACGCACGGGAATCGCCCCCCGGGTGCTCTCGGGGCGCCTGCGCCAGTTGACGACCGACGGGTTCGTCGAGCAGGTCGAGAACGGCGCGCGCTCCGTCTACGCGGTGACGGAGCGCGGGCGCTCGCTCGAGCCCCTGATCTCCTCTCTCGCTCGCTGGTGGATTCACCACGGAATCCAGGAGCTGGCGATCGACGTCGACCGTTTCAATGCGACGTCTCCGCAATCGATTCTGGAATCCCTCCCGTTCCTCCTCCGCGAGGAGCGCGCGATGGGTGAGAACGTCGTCTTCGAGATTCGCCTTCAGGGTGAAGGAGGCGGCGTGTGGTCCGTGGCGATTCGCGACGGACGCTGTGAGGTCGCGCGCGGTTTCGCCGAGCGCGCGGACGTTCGGTACACCGCCGATGCGAGCGCATGGTGCGGTGTTGCGCTGGGCCTGCTCGACGCACGCGACGTGGTCAAGAAGGGCCTCATGACGAAGGACGGGGGCTCTCAGGCCCTCGACCACTACTTCCACCAGCCCACGGCTCTCAGCGGCGGTGGCGCGGGGCGTGAAAAGAAGGCGCGCTCCGAAAGGAGGAAAGCACCATGATCTCGTTCGGGTTGACCGAAGAGCAAGATGCGATTCGCGGAGCGATTCGCGAGTTCGCGCAAGGAGTGGTTCGACCCCTCGCGCGCGATTGTGACGAGCAGTCGAAGCTTCCCGACGACTTCCTGCAACAGGTGTGGGAGCTCGGTCTCACGACGACGCAGGTGCCGGAAGCGTTCGGCGGCATGGGCGCGGATCGGTCGCAGACGACGACGGCGATCGCGCTCGAGGAGCTCGCGTACGGCGATGCCGGGCTCGCGGTGGCCGCTCTCGCTCCGTCGGGGTTCGTGAACGCGCTCCTGGATCACGGCACCGAGGAGCAGAAGCAGCGCCTGCTTCCCGGGCTCTGCGGCACCGAGTTCGCGTGTGGCACGTTGGCCGTCGTCGAGCCCGGCGCCATGGCCGACGCGTCGAGGCCGAAGACGACGGCGACGGCGAAGAGCGGGGGCTACGTCCTGAAGGGGACGAAGCGCTTCGTCCCGTTCGGGGATCGCGCGACGCACTTCCTGGTGGTTGCGGCGCTCGACAGCGAGATCGCCGCCTTCATCGTCGCCCGCGACGCGGCCGGACTGACGATCGGCGCCGAGGCCGAGAAGAATCTCGGCCTGCGGGCCGTGCCCGTGCACACGCTCGAGCTCGACGGCGTCGAGGTGTCCGACGGCGATCGTCTGGGTGGCTCGGCCGGGGGCAACGTCCGCGCTCTGCTCGACACCAGCCGCGCCGCACTCGCCTCGTGTCTGGTGGGCGTCGCGCGGGCGGCGGTGGAGTACTGTGTCCCGTACGCGAAAGAGCGCGTGGCGTTCGGCGAGGAGATCGCGAAGAAGCAGGCGATCGCCTTCATGCTCGCCGAGTCGCACACCGAGGTCGAGGCGATGCGCTGGCTCGTATGGCAGGCCGCCTCGAAGCTGGAGAAGGGGCTGGACGCGACGAAGGCCAGCTACCAGGCGTGGAGCTATGCCGGCGAGAAGGGCCTCTGGGTCGCCGACAACGGCATTCAGGTGCTGGGTGGTCACGGCTTCACCCGTGAGCACCCGGTCGAGCTGTGGTTCCGCAGTGCGCGCACGCTCGGCGTGCTCGAAGGCACCGTGTCCATCTAAGGGAGACCATCTGATGATCAGTTTCGAATTGAGCGAGTACGACCGCGCGAAGCTCGACGCCATCAAGGAAGAGGGGCTCATCTGCCGCAAGTACGCGCGGTACTACGACGAGCACGAGGAGACCGAGATTCCGCCGGACGAGCTGCCGGAGGCGAAGGACTTCGCGCCGACGCCGAATCTGGCCTCGAGGCAGAGCGAGGAGGACTCGGGCCCGTCGGTGATGGCGATGCTCTACACCGTCTACCGGTGCTGGGGCGACTACGCCGTGAAGCTGCGTCAGCCGAAGGCGGGCGGACTGGGCAACGCCGCGCTGATGGCGGCAGGCACCGACGAGCAGAAGCAGCGATGGATCAACAACTTTCTCGCGATGGCGATCACCGAGCCGGGCTGCGGCTCCGATCCGTCGCGCGTCACGGCCTCGGCGGTTCTCGACGAAGAGACGAACGAGTGGATCCTGAACGGAGAGAAGATCTTCGTGACGGGAGGTGTTCGCGCCGACGGCGTCGTGATGTGGGCGACGGTCGACAAGTCGGCGGGCCGCGCCGGAATCAAGTCGTTCCTGGTGATGAAGGGGACGCCCGGCTTCGAGGTGGCGAAGAAGGAGAAGAAGCTCGGCATCCGCGGTGAGGATACCGCGACGTACGTCTTCTCCGACTGCCGGATTCCGCGTGACCAGCTCCTCGGGGGCAACGAAGAGGTTCAGAAGAAGGGCTCGGGCGGCTTCCGGGGCGTGATGAAGACCTTCAACATGACGCGCCCCGCAGTGGCGGCGTTCGGAATCGGCATCTCCGAGGCGGCGCTGGACTTCACGCGCGAAGAGCTCGAGAAGGCCGGGGTGGATCTGGACTATGGCGCGGGGATGGGCAATCGGTCCGCCGTCGCCGAGAAGTTCATGAAGCTCGAGGCGCTGCACGAGGCGAGCAAGCTCACGGTTCTCCGTGCCGCCTGGCTCGCGGACCAGGGCCAGCCGAACAACATGGAGTCCTCCGTGTGCAAGGCGCACGCGGGGTCGGCCGTGCGGGAGATCACGCAGGGGTGCATCGACATCCTGGGGCCGCTCGGCGTGTCGCGCGACAACCTCGTCGAGAAATGGATGCGCGATTGCCGCATCATCGACATCTACGAGGGGACGGGGCAGATTCAGCGACTCATCATCGCGCGCGGTCTGTTCGACTACACCCGCGACGACCTGAACTGACCGACGGTATCCGTTCGTTCGGTTCTCGCGGCCGTCGCTCCGTGCGGGGCGGCGGCCGCGTTGCGTTCGGGCGGGGATTCTTCGCGGCCCGCAGCCCCGCGTCGCGTCGTCGGTACCTCGCGGGCGGCTCTTTCGCCCGTCGGGGTGCCTGGTAACCTCTGCCGAGGTCACGCACTGGGGTTCGCCGCGGCACGATGCTCTTCAACTCCCTTCAGTTCGTCGGGTTTCTGCTCGTCGTCCTCACGGTTCACTTCTGGGTCATCCCGGCGTCGCAGGAGCGGGCGCGGCGGCTCTTTCTCCTGCTCGCGAGCTACGTCTTCTACGGCTCGTGGAATCCGCCGTTCGTCCTCCTCCTCCTCTACTCGACGGTTCTCGACTACGCCGTCGCCCTCCGGATGGCGCGCACCGAGTCGAGGGCGGGGCGCCGTGGTCTCCTGGGGCTCAGCTTGCTGGGCAACCTCGGCGTTCTCGCCTTCTTCAAGTACGGCAACTTCCTCGCGGAGACCTACCTGACGCTCGTCTCGCTCGGCCCGGCCCAGCAGAGTGGGCCGGTCGTGGACGTCATCCTCCCCGTCGGGATCTCGTTCTACACGTTCCAGAGCCTCAGCTACTCGATGGACGTTTACCGGGGGCGCCTCGAGCCGGCGAAGAGCTTCTGGGACCTGGCGCTCTACGTTTCGTTCTTCCCGCAGCTGGTGGCCGGGCCGATCGTGCGTGCGCGGGAGTTCCTTCCCCAGCTCGAACGCGAGCGCGTCGTTCGGGGCGCGGACGTCGAGTCGAGCCTGGCTCGCATCGCGGGCGGGTTGATCAAGAAGGTCGTGTTCGCCGACACCCTCGCGCTCTACGTGGACCAGGTGTGGGCGGACCCGAGCGCGCACGGCGGGCCGGGTTTGCTTCTCGCGGCGTATGCGTTCGCCTATCAGATCTACTTCGACTTCTCGGGGTACTCGGACATGGCGATCGGGCTCGCACGGCTGTTCGGATTCGAGCTGCCGGAGAACTTCCTGCGGCCGTACCTCTCGTCGAGTCCGCGGGAGTTCTGGCGCCGCTGGCACGTGACCCTGTCTTCGTGGCTGCGCGACTATCTCTACATCTCGCTCGGCGGAAATCGCGGCTCGGAGGCGAGGACGCGGCTGAACCTCCTGATCACCATGTTGCTGGGCGGCCTCTGGCACGGGGCGGGCTGGGCGTTCGTCGTCTGGGGCGGGTTCCACGGGGGCTTGCTCGTCGCGCAGCGTTGGGCGACCCCGCGCTTTCCGGCGCTCGGCGCGCTGCCGGGTTGGGTTCGAGTCGGCATCACGTTCCATCTCGTGGTCGTCGGCTGGATTTTCTTCCGGTCGCCGGATCTCTCGACGGCCGGGCAGTTCTTCGCCGGGCTGGTCCGGCCGGGCTTCGAGCCGAATCCGGACGTGATTCGGGCTCTCGCGGTGCTCTCCGTGGCCGCCCTCGCGCACGTGGTCGGAGTGCCCCAACAATGGCAGCGCGGCCTGGCCCGTCGGGGTCCGTGGGTCCAGGGCGTCGCGTACGCGTGCGTGGCGGTCCTGGTCTACTTGTTCTCGCCGGCGACGAACCAGTTCATCTACTTCCAGTTCTGAGAAGATCCTCTCGTGAGTCGACTCGTCACCATCGCCCTCGTTTTCGGCGCGTGTCTCGCGGCGTTCGTCGCCGTGGTTCTGTTGCGGGCCGGAGGCGAGGTCATGGAGGCGGGTGTTTTCCTGCGGCCGACGCGTGTCGAGCTCGGTGTCACCATGGAGCAGCTCGAGGAGAAGGACGCGCGGGTCGTCTGGCTCGGGGACTCCACGGTGCTCGATTCGATCGACATCCCATCCTACGCCGACATCGTCGCGGAGCGGATCGCGAAGTCGGGAGACGAGATGCCGCCCCACGGCGTGGTCGCGATGGTGGGCCTGGATTTCTACCACTACTACTGCATGCTGGGGCGAATCCTCGAGAGAAACCCCGAGGTGGTGGTGCTCGTGGCCCATCTGCGGATGTTCGTCGATGGAGCACGCGCGTTCATGGATCTCTGCAGCTCCCTTCCACCGAGCGAGCTTCCCCGGGCGATGCTCCTTCCGTTTCGGGAGCGCGACGTCGGGCCTCTCGATCTGCTCGGATACCAGCTGCTGCGGCTGCCGGGCGCGGAGACGAGCTTCCTGGCGTACGAAGGGGCGCAGCGACTCTTCCAGGACAGGGACCCGACGGGGCTGCTCGCCAAGACGCCGACCTACTTCGAGCGTCTCGGCATGGGCGGCCGGAAGCCGGCGTTGGAGTACCTGCGTTCGTACGCGCTCGACCTGGATCGCGAGGATCCCGTGGTTCGAATGATGGGGGCCACCGTCGACATGGCGCGGCGTCACGGGGCCGAGGTGCTCGTCGTCGCGAGCCCGATTCCCTACGAGAAGCTGGAGGCGCGCGACTGGTATCGGCCGCAGACGATCGACGTCCTTCGCCGCGTCGTCGAGGAGAACGGAGGACACTTCTTCGACGGTCATCGGGTCCTCCAGAAGCGGCACTACCGCGACGAGTCGGGACACTACACGACCGAGGGCGCGGAGATCCTGGCGGAGGCTCTCGAGCCGACGCTGCGAGAGGTCCTGGAGGATGGTGCTTCGGCCGGACGTGCTACGGGGGCACCATGAGCGAGGGAATCCGTCCCCAGGGCGAGCCGTTCGACGACGACGACGAGACCGTCGCGGAGGCGCTCGAGAGCGCGAACATCCCCGCGCTCCTGATGAGTCTCGTCCATCTCACGGGTGAGACCGAAGTCCTCCGGGGACCGATCCGTCCTACGAAGGTCGTCGGGCGGATGAGTCCCGGGATGCCGAAGAGCGAGAAGGCGGAAGTGCGAGCGATGCTGCTCGAGGCGCTGCGCGACTATCGGGATCGGGGCTTCACCCTCCCGCCGCCTCCTTCGAGTGAAACCATCCACCGCATGATGAGCTTCGCGACGGGGGACGACGTTCCCGCGGAATACGTGCCGATGATGCGCGAGGAGATGGCGCTCGACGGATGCGACGCGCGGGAGGTGTCGTGGGACGACGTGCCGCCGGAGGCACGCGAGAAGGTTCGTGTGCTGGTGATCGGTGCGGGGATGTCGGGACTACTCGCTGCGATCCGACTCGAGGAGCATGGTGTTCCGTACGACGTCGTCGAGAAGAACGACGCGGTCGGAGGGACCTGGCTCGAGAATTCGTACCCGGGGTGCCGTGTCGACGTCGCGAATCACTTCTACTGCTACTCGTTCGAGCCGAACCCCGATTGGACCGAGTACTTCGCCCGGCAGCCGGAGCTGCGGGCGTACTTCGAGGGCTGTGCGACGAAGTACGGGGTGAGGCCGCACATTCGATTCCGGACGGAGGTCGTTTCCGCCGCGTGGGACGAGGCGCGGTCCGTCTGGGACGTGCGCCTGCGGGGTCCCGATGGTCGCGAGGAGGAGCGGGCCTACCACGTGGTCATCAGCGGCGTCGGGCAGCTCAACCGCCCTCGGCTTCCGGAGATCGAGGGCCGCGAGACCTTCGCCGGTCCGTGGTTCCACTCGGCGCGTTGGGACCATGAGGTGCCCCTCGAGGGAAAGCGCGTCGGCGTGATCGGCACGGGGGCGAGCGCGCTCCAGCTCGTCCCGGAAGTGGCGAAGCGCGCCGAGCGGCTCCACGTGTTTCAGCGCTCGGGCGCGTGGATGAGCCCGAATCCGAGCTACCACCGCAAGGTTCCGGCCGGAAAGCGGTGGCTTCTGCGCCACGTCCCCTACTACGCGCGGTGGTACCGCTTTCTTCTCTTCTGGCCGGCTTCCGACGGACTCCTGCCGTCGCTGATCGTCGATCCCGCGTGGCCCCACCAGCATCGCTCCGTGAACGAGCAGAACGACCAGGTGCGCATCGCGTTCACCGAGTACATGAAGCACCAGATCGGCGGCGATCCGGAGCTTCTCGCGAAGGTCGTCCCGACCTATCCGCCGTTCGTGAAGCGGATGCTGCAGGACAACGGGAGCTGGCTGGGAGCACTCACCCAGGATCACGTGGAGCTCGTCACCGACCCCATCGCGCGCATCACGCCTCGAGGGGTCGAGCTCGCCGGGGGGCGTTTGGTGGACCTCGACGTGATCGTCTTCGCGACCGGCTTCCTCGCGAACAAGTTCCTCTGGCCGATGAAGATCGTCGGCCGCAACGGTGCGACGCTGCGCGAAGTCTGGGGGGAGGATCCCTTCGCGTACCTGGGCATCACCGTTCCGCGGTTTCCGAACCTCTTCTGCCTCTACGGCCCGGGAACGAACCTGGCGCACGCCGGCAGCATCATCTTCCACTCGGAGTGTCAGGTCCGGTACGTCATGGGGTGCCTGCGGGCCCTTCTGCGGGACGGCCACGCCTCGATGGAGTGCCGCGAGGACGTCGCGGCCGCATACGAGAAGCGACGGCTCGAGGCCACGGAGCGCACGGTGTGGGCGCATCGGGGAACGCGGAGCTGGTACAAGAACGACGCGGGGCGCGTGACCACCGTCTCGCCCTGGCGACTCGTGGACTACTGGGGCTGGACGCGCGAGCCGGACCTGGGCGACTTCGAGCTGCGGTAGGGTCTCGCACCGGGTCGACGGCACGACGACATGTCCGATTGGAAAGCGCTGCTCGCGGAAGTGAAGGGCGAGTGCCCCTCCGGGCTCTGGTCGCAGGGAGTCGAGCTCGCGCGCGGAAATGCCGTCGCCGGCGACTCGCGCGATGGCGCGGAGTGGACGTTTCGCGTTCGTCTGCCGGGCGACGACGTCGCGCCGACCGTGATCCTCTACCCGGAGGACGCCGAATGGGATTGCGACTGCGAGGGACCGTGCGATCCGTGTGAGCACGTCGCCGCGTGCGCCATCGCCGCGGCGCAGGATGCGGAGTCGCTCTTTCGGGGAGCGGGGCGTGTCGGTTCTCTCCGCTACGTGCTGCGCCGGACGGACGCCGGTGTGGTGGTCGATCGCTTTCTCGTGCTCGAGGAGGAAGAGCCGCGTCGCTTGGAAGAGTCGATCTACGATCTTCTCGAGCGCGAGGGAGCCGATCTGAACTTCGAGCCGAGTCGGGAGGATCTGGATCTCGACGTTCTCCTGGCGCGCCGGGACGAGCCGATCTCGTTCGAGCGTGCAAAGACGGTGTTGTCGGGGTTGGTCGGCGTGAAGGATCTGCGCCTCGACGGGCGGGAGGTGCGGGCCTCGGCCCAGGCGTCGTATCCCCGCGCCCGAATCGTCGATGGAACGGGAGGCGGAGTCGAGCTCGTTCTGGAGACGGATCCCGAGGTGGACGAGGTGGTCTCTCCGGGGATCGCGCGCCTCGGCGACCGTCTTCATCCGTTCGGTGCGGGGGCTCGCTTCGGGAAGGCCTGGGAGCGGCTTCCGTTTCGACGGGCGTTCGCGCGCGACGAGGTCGGTGAGCTCGTCGGCAAGGTCGTGCCGGAGCTCGAGCGCCACATCCGGGTCGACGTGCAGACCGATCGGCTCCCGGACCGGCAGAAGCGCGGGGAGCGCCTCGCGCCGTGGATCCAGTTCGAGATCGACACCGTTCCCGAGGGGACGGACGTTCTCGCCCGGATCGTCTACGGCGATCCTCCCGTCGCCCGACTGGAGGGCGACGAGCTGATCCATCTCCGAGGGGCGGTCCCGACGCGCGACCGGCCGGCCGAGAGGTCTCTCGCCCTGCGGCTGCGCGACGAGCTGAATCTCGCGTTGGAGCGGCGTGTTCGCTTCGACGCCGGCGATGCGGCGCGACTGCTCTCGGCGCTTTCTTCGTTCGACGACGGGCGGCCCGCCGCGAAGCGAAAGGAGCTCGAAGACAGGCCGGAGCTCGCGCCACGCCTCCTCTCGGATCCGTCGGGCGGCTCGGGGCCGGAGCTCGTGTTCGATCCGGTGGGAGCCGCGGGCACCGATCTGGCATCGGTCGGCGCGGAAGCGGT
The DNA here is from genome assembly GCA_030430245.1 of bacterium. Classification (GTDB taxonomy): domain Bacteria; phylum Desulfobacterota; class Binatia; order UBA12015; family UBA12015; genus VGTG01. The sequence continues at coordinate 24,104 of JAUIFY010000001.1, forward strand.
TCTCGCGGCCTGGCGGCAGGGCCAGAGCCTCGTCCCGCTCGCCGGCGGCGGCTTCGCGAGGGTTCCGGAGGGCTGGCTGGAGCGGCACGGGCACCTCGTGGCGGACCTTCTCGCGGCGCGCGAGCAGAACGAGGGGCGGATTCCGACGGCCGCGCTTCCGGTCCTGGCCGAGCTGTGCGAGGCCATGGAGGCGCCGCCCCCCTTCGAGGTGGAGCGCCTGCGCGGCCTTCTCGACGGTGCGGGGTCGGCCGATGCGGTGTCCCTCCCGGCCGGCTTCCGCGGCGATCTACGGGCGTACCAGCAGGAGGGCGTCGGGTGGCTCACGCGTCTTCGCGACGCGGGGTTGGGTGCGATCCTGGCGGACGACATGGGTCTCGGGAAGACGGTGCAGGCCCTCTGCGCGATTCGCGGTCGAACGCTGGTCGTCTGTCCGCGGAGCGTCATTCACAACTGGAGCCGAGAGACCGCACGCTTTCGCCCGGATCTCTCGGTCGCCCTCTATCACGGTCCGCGGCGCGCGTTGACGGACGCGGACGTGACGCTCACGACCTATGCCACGATGCGGAACGACGTCGACGTGCTGGCCGACGTCGAGTGGGATGCGGTCGTTCTCGACGAGGCGCAGGCGATCAAGAATCCCGACAGCCAGGTCGCCCGCGCGACGTACCGACTCCGCGCCGGCTTTCGCCTCTCGCTCTCCGGCACGCCCGTGGAGAATCGGCTGGACGAGCTGTGGAGCCAGATGCATTTCGCGAACCGAGGCCTCCTCGGAGGCCGTCGCGACTTCGCGGAGCGCTACGAGAAGCCGATCCTCGACGGGAGCGCGGAAGTGACCGATCGGTTGCAGCGGCGGCTGCGCCCCTTCCTGCTGCGTCGCCTCAAGAGAGAGGTGGCGCGAGACCTGCCGCCGCGGACCGAAGCGCTTCTGTATTGCGAGCTCGACGACGAGGAGCGCGCGCTCTACGACGGGGTGCGTGCGGCGTCACGGGCGGACGTCGTGAAGCAGCTCGGGGAGGGGACGAACGTCATCGCCGCGCTCGAAGCGCTGCTCCGACTACGGCAGGCCGCGTGTCATCGCGGGCTCCTTCCGGGGCGCTCGGCGGAGTCGTCGTCGAAGGTGGATGCCCTGTGCGACGCTCTCGACGACGCGGTCGCCGATGGGCACAAGGCGCTCGTGTTCTCGCAGTGGACGGGAATGCTCGACCTCGTCGAGCCTCATCTCGAACGGCACGAGATCCGCTTCGCGCGGATCGACGGGTCGACGAGGGATCGTGCCGCCGTCGTGGACGCCTTCCAGGACGAAGCCGGGCCTCCGGTGCTTCTCATCTCCCTGACCGCGGGGGGCACGGGTCTGAACCTGACGGCGGCCGATCACGTCTTCCTGCTCGACCCCTGGTGGAACCCGGCGGTCGAAGAGCAGGCGGCGGATCGCGCGCACCGCATCGGCCAGGATCGTCCGGTGATGATCTATCGACTGGTGGCCAAGGACACCGTCGAGGAGCGTGTCCTCGATCTCCAGGCGCGGAAGCGGGAGATCGCCGAGAGCGCCCTCTCGGGCGCCGCCGTCGGTCGGGGCGGCGTCACGCGTGAGGAGATCCTGGCGCTCCTGGCCGACTGAGCCTCACTTGCAGAATCCACCGCCGAGAAACTCGTACGGCTGGCAGTCGTAGATCAGTCGTCCGGCTTCCCCGTGCATCCAATCCAGCGATCGGATCGCGTGGGGCGGCGGCATGCCGGGCGCGGGGGCGTCCTGCAGCAGGTCCAGAGGGATCGGGTAGGTGGCCCAGTCCTTCGGTGCACGCCAGCCGGGCGGTGGCACGAGCTGGTGGCGCGTTCCGGCGATCGGATGGATCTGGCGCCACTGGTGGATCGCCTTGGCCATCTCGGCCACGGTCTCGGGATGCTCCTGGGCCAGGTTGACGTACTCGTAGGGGTCCTCGGACGTGCGGAAGAGGTTGTTCGTGACCTGGACCGACATGAGGCCCGTCCGTACCTGCTGAACGAGCTTCCACTCGTCGTTGAAGGCGGTGAGGTTGAAGTAGCCGCTGATCGGCGTCTCCGAAGCGAAGAACAGATACTCTTCCCGCGGCACGTGCCGCTGCTCGCGGATCGCGTTCCAGAGGTTGCGGCCGTCGAGGTCGAAGTGGTTCCCGCGGGGGACGCCGGCGGCGGCGGTGAGTGTCGGGAACAGATCCATCGCCGACATGATGCTGTCGAAGCGTGTTCCCGGCTGGATCTCGGCAGGGTAGCGCAGGGCCGCCACGACGCGGATGCCTCCTTCGAACGTGTCGCCCTTGCCGCCGCGGAGCGGCACGTTGTCGGCACCGCCGGTCGCGTACGCGGCTCCGCCGTTGTCGCTGAACACGAGGACGATCGTGTTCTCGGCGATGCCCTCGGCGTCGAGCGTGTCGAGAACGCGGCCGATCGCTCGATCCATCGCATCGACGACGGCGGCATACACGGGCCGGGCACTGGGCTGGAGCAGGAGGCGGCGCATCAAGCGTGACTGCTCGGTTTGCGGGCTCCTCGTGTCCTCGCGGTCGTCTTCCATGTCGGCGTACTTCGCGAGCAGATCATCGGGCGCCTCGAGCGGCGTGTGCGGCGCGATGAACGGCATGTAGAGAAAGAAGGGGCGGCTCGCGTCGCGTGCCTTGATCCAGCGTTCCGCCTCGTCGGCGAGCACGAACGTCTCGTAGCCCTCTCCCTCGATCGACGTGCCGTTCGACTGGAAGTCGCGTCCGTTCTGTGCCGCGAAGGGGGGAAAGTAGCCGACCTCGGTGTGAAGATGGCCGTAGAAGTGGTCGAAGCCGCGCTCGTTGGGGTGGTAGGTTTGCTGTGCGTGTCCGAGATGCCACTTGCCGACCATCGCCGTCTGGTAGCCGGCGGCCTGGAAGCTCTGCGGCATGAAGTGCTCCGAGGGATGAACGCCGTTCGTCATCCACGGCATGATCACCCCGTACGCGACCCCGAGACGCATGGGGTCCCGACCGGTCATGAGAGCCGCCCGCGTCGGCGAGCAGATTGGAGTGCTGTAGAAGCGATGCAGCTCGACGCCTTCCGCGGCGATCCGGTCGATCGCCGGCGTCTCGATCACTTCCTCGCCATGGAAGCCGACATCGGACCATCCGAGGTCGTCGGCCAGGAAGATCACGACGTTCGGTCGCGCGTCCGGCGCCGCCAGCGCGGTGGCCGGGCCGAGTGCGAGGAACGAGGCGAGGAGGGCGGTGCGCAGGAGCATGGGGAGCACTTAGCGCGGTGGCGCGGGGCGGTCCACGTCGCTTCGCCGGGACCGAGGCCCGCACCGATCTCGCGTCGACGGCCGAGGCGTGTGATTTCGCACGTCGCCGATTGATCGAACGACGGACTCCGTGCTGGAACGGATCGAATGGATGCGTACGAATGAGCACGGAGGGTGGGGAGACCGGTCGCGAGATCGGGACCGTCGGTGCGACCGCGATCGTCGCCGGGGCGATGCTCGGCGTCGGCATCTTCCTGACGCCGCATCTGGTCGCGCAGAGCATCTCGTCGCCGGGGCTCTTCCTTCTACTCTGGGCTCTCGGGGGGGTGCTCGCGGTGGCCGGCGCCGTGACCTACGGCGAGCTCGGCGCGATGATGTCCGATGCGGGCGGCGACTACGTCTACCTCGGGCGCGCGTTCGGGCCGACGCTGGGCTTCGCCGCCGGTGTCGTGCTGTTCGTCGGCGTGTTCGGTGGTTCGATCGCGAGCATGTCGGCGGCGTTGAGCCAGTACCAGCTGAGCCTCCTCTTCGGACGGGTCGGGGTCGATCTGGCCGCCCCGTGGGTTCCTCTCGGCGGAGACGCGAGCCTCACGGGCGTCGAGATCGTCGCGATCGCTCTCGTCCTCGGGCTGACGACGTTGAACGTACTGGGCGTGCGGTTGTCTGCGCACACACAGACGCTCCTCACCCTCGTGCCGGTCGTCGTGCTGTCCGGGTTCGCCGTGTTCGCGCTCCTCACCGCACCCCACGCGACCGCCGTGCCGCCCTCCGCTCCGTCCGGTGGGTCCGCGGCGATCGGAGAGGCGCTCCTGAACATCTACTTCGCGTACGCCGGCTGGAACGCGGTGGCGTACGTGGGGGGGGAGGTCGCGAATCCGGGGCGCACGATTCCCCGGGCGCTCCTTCTCGGTACGGGCCTCGTGACCGGCCTGTATCTCCTGTTGTGCGCTTCGTGGATCGCGGTGCTCGGCATGGGTGGCATCGCGCACGCCTTCGAGTCGGGGACCGCGGCGGCCCGCGCCCTGTTCGGACCGAACGCCGAGTGGATGGTCGCCCTCATCATCGCGATCGCCCTCGTCGGTTCGGTGAACGCGACCGTCCTGGGCGGGGCGCGCATCGGGTACGCGATGGGAAGGGACGGCGCGCTGCCGGCGTCCCTCGGCGAGCTGTCTCCGGGTGCTCGGGTTCCCGCGCGGGCGCTCTGGGCGCAAGCGGCCTTGTCGATCGCGCTCGTGGTGACGGGAACGTTCGAGGAGCTCGTCCAGCTCACCAGCGTGGCGATGTTTCTCCTGGGGTCGCTCACCGTGCTCGCGCTGTTCACGCTCCGACGCCGCGAGCCGGACGTCGAGCGCCCCTACCGGGCGAGTCTCTACCCGGTTCTGCCGAGCCTCTACCTGCTGACCGCCGTCGCCGTCGTCGGGCTCGAGGTGCGGAACTACGTGGCGGGGGACGCGGAATCGGGCCTGCCCCTCCTCGGCATCGGCGTGTTCGTGGGCGTCTGGTCCATACGCCGCGCCTTTCGCGGTCGGGGCGCGGCGTGAGCTCGACCGTCGAGATCGCCGTGATCGGTCGCGCGCGCACGCCGTGGACGCGACGGGAAGATGCTCCCCACCAGCCGACCGCTTCGCCGGGACGCGAGGGAGTGCTGGAGATCGCGGCGGAATATGCGCCCGCCCTGGCCGATCTCGAGACGTTCGACCGGATCTGGATCGTGTTCCTGTTCGATCGGAGTCGAGGCTGGACGGCTCGCGTGAAGCCGCCGCGCGGTGGTCCGAAGCGGGGAGTGTTCGCGACGCGGGCTCCCGACCGGCCGTCGAGGATCGGGCTCACGAACGTCGAGGTCGACGAGGTCGACGTCGCTTCGGGCATCGTGCGCGTCCGTGGGCTCGACCTCCTCGATGGCACGCCCGTCCTCGATGTGAAGCCCTACCTTCCGGCGACCGACGCGTGGCCGGACGCGGGCAGCGGCTGGCTCGAGGAGTATCTCGAGGCGGGAATCGAGCCCCGCTTGAAGAAGCCCTACCGGCCGATCCGTCCTCGTTGAACCGGAGGCGCCGTCGGCGACCCAGGGCGTGGAGAGAAGGTGCGGCTCCGTCGCCCCGATCTCGCGTGAGCCGGCTACGGGCGGAGAAACGCGAACGCCTCTCGCAACCGATCGCGGCCGCCGGTCTCGAGCACGACGCCGTGCGAGACCACGACGCGGTCGAAGTCCCAGGCGAGGATGCGGTCGAGGGAGCGGGCGGCCGCGGCGCGGTCCCGGAGGCCGAAGCGGACGATCCGGTGTGGGCCGAAGCGGCCGTTCGCACCGACGAGACGGTGAAACAGCGGCGCACCGTCGGGTGTGCCCGCAGGACGGTGGAACGCGAGATCGGTCAGGATCAGCGTCCGGCTCGGCCGGTGGTGGAACGCGACCTCGTTCATGAGGGGAGCCCCCTCGACGGCGACGAGATCGAGCACGCCCTCCCACTCGGCGGGCGTCTCGGCCGGGATCTCGCGCACGAACGGCAGGTCGCGGCGCTTCTCCGCGAGACCGGGGGCGCCGCAGAGCACGGCCTCGGGATACGCGGCGAGCCAGTCGGCGAGGTAGAAGTGGTGGACGAGGCACGGGCCGACGATCCAGCGAACGGTGCCGAGCGCGTCGACGGCTTCGCGCGTCGCGTCGTCGAGCTCGACCGGCGAGTGCAGGACGAGGGCGCCGTCGGCGAGGCGAACGACGGTCATGCGCGATCCGACGTCCCCGATCCAGAGTCGCAGCGGACGGCTGGCGATCCAGAGGTCGGAGTCGAGCTGCTCGAGCGGCGTTTCCACGTCGGGAAGGCTAGACCATCCGACGAGGATGCAAAGGGGAGTCGTCTCGAAGCCCGGATCCGCACCGAAACCGGGGGGCGATCGTGCGAGCGGGCGCCGTCGTCGAAGCCTGGCGCTCGCGCTCTTCGCGCTTGCCGCCTGCGATCTCGGGCCGGTCACCGAGGCGCCGGTCCCGGCGGAGTGCACGGCGATCGGGGCGCGGTGCCAGCGGCCCGATGGTCCGATCGGCGTCTGCCAGATGACGAACTGTGCTCCGGGTGTCGCGCCCCCGTGCTACGCCTGTACGCCGCAGCACTGACCGGCGGGAGGTGGCCGATGGACGAATTCGAGGAGACCGCGTCCTCCGCGACGCGAGAGGTTCTGCTGGCGTTCTACCAGGAGAACGCCCTTCAATCGCGCAGCTACGAGCAGCAACGGCAGCTCGTCACCGCCACGGTCGTGGTCGCCGCGGCGGTCGTGATCGGACTCGCGCCGAGGGCGGGCATGGCCGGGGTGATCTCCGGACTCTTCCTCGTGGTTCTCGGCGGGCACGGATTTCTCGCGTGTCTGCGGCACTACGAGCGCGGCCGGCTGCACGTCGAGAGGGTTCACGCGGTGCGCAAGGAGATCTCGCGGACGGTACCGGTTCTGGACCTCTACGCCGAGGCGAACGAGAAGCACGCGAAGCGCTTTCCGTTCCTCAGCGAGAAGACGGCGCGCACCAACCTCATCTGGTTGGGCCTCCACCTCGCGATCGCCACTCTCGGTCTGCTGACGATCGTCTCGTGATGGGCGCTCCGCTCCGCGGGCACGTCGGGCGATCGCTCTCGACGATCGTCGTCAGTCCCCGTGCTTGCGCTCCTGGGCCGAGCGGTAGTCGCTCATCGGCTGGAAGTCCGCCTCGGGGCCGAAGTGCTTCTCGGTCGCTTCGCGGAGCTGCACCTCGTCCATCGCGAGATCCCAGCCGTCGAGCTGGGGCTGCTTCACGTGGAAGGGGGAGTCGCAGAAGACCTCGATCCGATTCCCCTCGGGATCGCGGAAATACACGGACCATGCGTTGCCGTGGTTCACGGGGCCGAGCTCGGAGGCCCGCCCGTCGGCCTGGAGCTTGGCGGCCATCTCCTTCACGTCGGAGAACGAGCCCACCCGGAAGGCGAGGTGGTCGAGCGTGTTGGACGGCGCTTCGTCCTGGCGGACGTTCGCGAATGCGAGCTGATGATGGTCCGATCCGGTTTGGGTCATGAAGACGACCTGGATGCCCTCGGGATCGTTCGGATCGAGCGGGCCGCGGTCGGACACCGAGAAGCCCAGGGTTCCCGTGTAGAAATCGAGCATCGGCTCGAGGTCGCGGACGTACAGAACGGCGTGCGAAAGGCGGAGCTGCATCTTGGCCTCCTTGCGTTGATTTCCTTGCACTTAGCGCATACTTGCACTTAGTGCAAGTTTTATGGTAGATCCCGTGTCGAGCATGACGGTCACGGCGGAATCGATCCCGGAGGGCCGCGTCGCCCGGCGCCGGGCCGAGGTGCGCGAACGCCTGTTGCGGGTCGCAGAGGAGCTGATGCTCGAGCGGGGCGTCGACGGCGTCACCATCGAGGACATCACCGAGGCGGCGGACATCTCGCGGCGCAGCTTCTACCACCACTTCGCGAGCAAGCATGAGATCCTGATCCCGATCGCGCGGGGACGGAGCGAAGCCCTGAATCGTCGCCTCGACCGCCTCGTCGCGTCGATCGACGATCCCGCCGAAGGCATGGCGACGGCGATGCGCCACGGGCTGCGCAGCATTCCGTCGGATCCGCTCTGTCGTTGGTTCGCCCTCCACTCGGGACTCCCCATCGAGCGTCTGCACGAAGGCTTCGGAGAGAGCGCGCTCCGTGACGTGCGCCGGGCGACCCAGGCCGGACGGTTCCACGTCGCCAACGCGGAGGCGGTTCGTCAGCTCCTGTCCGGAGCCTTCGTCGCCGTCATCACCGCCCGAGTGGACGGGCGATTCTCGGACGAGGACCTCGACGATGCCGTCGAGCACGTGCTCCGCATGTTCGGTGTCGAACGTGGGGAGGCTCGACGCATCGCGCATCGACCCCTGCCACCCCTCCCGGCCGATCCGGCCGACGAACACGAAGGAGACTGACCATGGCCTTTCGCCTCGGAACCAAGAACGACCGAGCCGTCCTGATCGCGAACGACGGCATCTACGATCTCGAGAAGCACGGGGGCGGGAAGTTCTCCTCCGATCCGATGGAGGCGTTGGGTCGTCACACCGAGCTGCACGCGGTCGCGTCGGGTCTGCCCGCGTCGCCCGACGAGAAGCTCGACGAGGGCTCGCTCGGGATCTGCGTTCCCCGTCCCAAGAAGATCTTCGGGATCGGCTTGAACTACCGGGCGCACGCCGAAGAGTCGAAGATGGAGATCCCCCCGAATCCGCTCGTCTTCGCGAAGTTCGTCAACTGCCTCGCGGCCGGGAACGCCGACGTGATCGTGTTCGGGCCGACGACGGACTACGAGGCGGAGCTCGTCGTCGTGATGGGGGCGTACGCGCGCGACATCCCCGAGGCCGAGGCGTGGGACCACATCGCCGGGCTCACGTGCGGTCAGGACGTCTCCGAGCGGGGAACGCAGTTCGCGTCGAAGCCTCCGCACTTCGACCTGGGGAAGTCGTACGACACGTTCGGGCCGATCGGCCCGGCGGTGGTCTCGGTCGACTCGTTCGAGGATCCGGCGAACCTCGCGCTCACGTGCGATCTGAACGGCGACCGCGTCCAGGACACGCGCACGAACGATCTGATCTTCGACGTGCCGAAGCTCGTCTCCTACATCTCCGGGATCTGCACCCTCGAACCGGGGGATCTCATCTTCACCGGCACGCCGTCGGGGGTGGGCTTCATGACCGGAACGTTCTTGAAGCCCGGCGACGTCCTCACCACGACCATCGAGGGCATCGGCAGCATCACGAACCACTGCGTCGCGAAGGAAGGGGCATGATCGACGTCGCCATCGTGGGCGGCGGGCCGACGGGGGTCGTCGCCGCCAATCTCTGTGGGCAGTATGGTCTCTCGGCCCTCGTGCTTGACCGCGAGCCCGACGTCTACGATCTTCCGCGCGCGGCCGGGATGCACGACGACGTCCAGCGCATCCTGGGCAACGCGGAGCTCCTGGACGCGGTCTTGCCGGGCACGGTCGAGCACGTCGGCGCGGAGTTCGTCGATCGCGACGGGAAGCGGCTGATCGGCATCGAGTTCCCCGGCTTGAACACGCCGAACGGCTTTCCGCCCGTCCTCGCGATCGCGCAGCCGGAGATCGAGCGCGCGCTCCGTGGACGGCTCGATCGATTCCCGGACGTCGAGCTCCGCGTCTCGCAGGAGCTGCGCGGCTTCGAGCAGCACGACGACCACGTCGAGCTTCACGTGCACGACCTCGCGCGGGACGAATCGCGAACCGTTCGTGCGCGCTGGCTCGTCGGTGCGGACGGGGCGAGCAGCTTCGTGCGCAAGAGCTGCGGCATCTCGTGGAACAGCCTCGGCTACGATCGCGAGTGGCTCGTCATCGACGTCGAGCGCACCGCTCCGGTCGACCTGCCGCGCTTCGCGACCCAGGTGTGCGACCCGGCCCGCCCGACGACGATCGTCCCGATGCCGCCCCCGCTTCATCGCTGGGAGTTCCAGCTCCGGCCGGGCGAGACCCGCGAGGAGATGGAGAGCCGCGATCGGGTTTGGGAGCTCTTGCGGCCCTGGATCTCGCGTGAGCAGGCGAACCTCCTGCGTGCGGTCGTGTACCGCTTTCACGCCACGATCGCGGAGACGTTCCGGTGCGGTCGAGTCTTCCTCGCGGGAGACGCCGCACATCAGACGCCGCCGTTCATGGGCCAGGGGCTCTGCACGGGAGTGCGCGACGCGGAGAACTCGTCTGGAAGATGGCCGCGGTGAAGGCGGGCCTCGCGACGGACGCCCTCCTCGACACCTACTCCGAGGAACGACACCCGATGGCGGTCGCGATGGTGCAGCACTCGACGAACACCGGGAAGCTCATCGACGCGTACGCGGAGATGACGGTGACGGGGGTACCGCCACCGGACGAGCTGATCCAGTACGGGTACGGCGGCAGCAAGCAGCTCCCCAGCCTCTCGACGGGGCTGCTCGGTGCGGGGGAGAGCCGGTGGATCGGTCAGCTCGTGCCCCAGTGCGTCGTCGCGAACGGTGCGACGTCGGGGACGTTCGACGAGGTCGCCGGAACCCAATGGGTCCTTCTCGCGAGGACCGATCCCCGTGGGCTGGTTTCCGCCGACCTGCGAGGGGCCTGGGAGAAGCTCGGCGCGGCGTTCCTCACACTCGAGGATCCGAATGCCGCGTCGTTGCTCGGGGACTCCGACGTCGCACTCATCCGCCCGGATCGCATCATCTTCTCGCTCGGCCCGGACGCGCGTCTCCCCGAGCCGTTCGCGCACGCCGCGACCTGATTCTCGTTGCGTCCGGTCGGGCCGCGGCCATAGGCTCTCGGCCATGACACTCCGAGCCCTGGTCGTCTCTCTCTCCCTGATCGGATTCGCCCTCACGGACGCGAACGCGAAGGTCTACCCGGTGAACACGTGCGTGAGCCGGAAGCAGCAGGAAGCAGCGAAGTACTGCCAAGCCTCGCTGCAGGCGTGGGGCAAGTGGGAGAGGAAGCAGGACGCCGCGGATCGGGACCAGAAGATCGCCGACGCCGCGACGAAGCTCGGCACGAAGTGGGTCGAGATCGAGGCGCAGTCGGCGGATCATGGTGTGGATTGCGCCGATACGACCCTCGCGTCGGCCGATGCGATCGCCACGATCGATGCCGAGGTCGCCGCGATCGTGGCGGACGTGAACGGCGGACTCGATCTCGGAGTGAAGGCCGACGCCCGGTGTGGCAAGAAGCTCCTCGCGGCGGCGGGCGCCCTGTGTCGCAAGGCGCTCTTCGCCGACGCCAAGCGCATCAAGAAGCCGAGCAAGGACGCCGACGGTGCGAAGCGCGACACGCGAGTGGACAAGGCCGTCGCCGCGGCCACGAAGGTCTTCGAGAAGCAGGTCGCGAAGGGCTGCCCGACGACCAGCGCGCCGCTCGATGCGAGCCACCCGGTCCTGACGAGCATCCGCGAGTCCATCGTCCGGGAAACCACGATCTCCCCAAACGTCGACGATGCGCAGTTCTCGACGATCCTTCCCGTCGGCCCGATCGAGTACCTGGGGCAGCAGCTGACGCCGCGCTGTCTGAACGACGGAGCCTACCGCTACTTCGTCAAGCGCGGCAGCGTGAACAAGGTGCTCATGTACTACCAGGGCGGCGGTGCGTGTTGGGAGGGGCTCACGTGCGGCATCCCGGTCTGCGCGAACACCGCCACCGCGGGCGATAACCCGCAGAACGCGTCGACCGGGTTCGCCGACCTCTCCAACCCGGACAATCCGTTCCGTGACTGGAACGTCGTCTTCGTGACGTACTGCTCGTGCGACATCCACTTCGGCGATTCCGAGCAGCAGTACACGCCGAGCCTCCTCGTGCAGCATCGCGGTTACCACAACGCGCGTGTGGCGGAGAAATGGGCGCGCGAGCACTTCGTCGATCCCGAAGTCGTCTTCGTCACGGGCTCGAGTGCCGGGGCCTACGGGGCGTGGTTCCACGGACCGTTGCTTCACGACGTGTGGCCCGGTGCGCAGTTCCACATCCTGGCGGACGCGGGGAACGGCGTCATCACACAGGACTTTCTCGTGGAGTCGTTCCCGAACTGGAACTTCCGAGAGAACCTGCCGAAGGATGTCCCCGGTCTGCGGGAGGTCCTCGACTCCAACGAGGGAATCGTCGGCTACACCGAGCTCGCCGCGAGCTACTTCCCGAACACCAACTGGGCCCACTACACGACGGCATTCGACGGCGGAACGGGCGGACAGACCGGATTCTACAACGTCATGCTGAACGACAACGATCCGATCGCCGCCCTCAGCTGGTGGGAGGGGAGCTGCCAGTTCTTCGATCAGATGCTCACGCAGTCGCAGCAGACCGCGGCGCTCGTGCCGTCGAACTACCGCTACTACGTCGGAACCGGCTCCCGGCACACGATGTGGGGCAGCAACAAGGTCTACTCCGACACGACCGGCGGCGTTCCGGCGATCGTCGATTGGGTGAACGGCATGCTCGCGAGCGGCCCCGGTGCGCCGGATCCGGCGTGGACGAACGTCGAGTGCACGAACTGCGGTCTGACCCTGCCGGGCGACCCCACGCCGCCGGTGATCCCGACGCCGCCCTTCGTGCAGCAGGGCTCGGACGTCGTCATCGACTGCGGGCCGTAGCCTCGCGACCCCTCGCCGGCTCCGGGGCCGAGTCCCGCGCCGTCGCGTGGGGAGAGAGAACGGTAGCCGAGCTCGCCGCCGAACGTGACCGGGGAGGCGTAGCCCTGGGTGGAGATGGTCGTCCTGCTTCGCCGAGAGCCGGCCGACACCGGCCCGAGGTGCCCATTCCTCGGCCAGTGCCCATCGCCTGGTCGCCCTCGACGTCCGCGGGACACAAAAAGGGTCCGTCGGCGCGAGGGACCGCGGTCGGCACGACGGTTGCTCTCCTTCCGCGGCGCAGCGTTCCTCGGAGCGCCGTGACCCTTCAGGCTCGACGGAAAGGAGGCAGATAGAAGCGGTTGGTCGTCCGGGCGGCGCGGTGGTGCACGCACGCCGCGCCGCCCGCCCTCTCGGCCGGTCGCTCCGCGCGCCCGTTTTCGTGGCAGGCCCGCGCCGTTGCTGCCTCGTTCTTGCACAGTACCTTCCGACTGCCCCGCGAAGAGTGAGTCGTCCTCTCGGGAAGTCCGCAGGTGTGGCCTGGTACGCTCGTTGCGACTACGCTCGACCCATGGACCGGGATTACACCTTCACGAACTACGACCCGGGCGAGTTCTACGACGAGCTCTTCGACGCCGACGGGAACGCTCGCTCCGACGTCGGCCCGCTCGTCGAGCAGATCGACGCCCTCGCGCCGGGCGAGCTCGCCGAGCGGCAGCAGTCGATCGAGCGAGCGCTCCTGCGGATGGGCATCACCTTCGCCGTCTACGGGGACGAAGAGGGAACCGACAAGATCTTCCCGTTCGACATCGTTCCCCGGATCGTCTCCGGTCAGGAGTGGCTCCGGGTCGAAGCCGGCCTCGGGCAGCGGATCCGGGCTCTGAACCACTTCATCGGAGACGTCTACGGCGCGCAGAACATCGTCCGGGACGGCGTGTTGCCCGGCGAGATCCTGAGCGAGGCGAAATCGTTCCGGGAGGTCTGTCGAGGTCTGGAGCCGCCGCGGGGGATCTGGTGCCACGTGACCGGGACGGACCTGGTGCGCGACGCCGACGGCACACTGTACGTGCTCGAGGACAACCTCCGTTGCCCGTCCGGAGTCTCCTACGTTCTCCAGAACCGTCTCCTCATGAAGCGCAGCTTCCCGGAGATCTTCCAGGCGTCGCAGGTTCGGCCGGTGATCGACTATCCCCACCGCTTGTACCGCACCCTCCAGTACCTGGCGCCCGATCACATCGACGACGCGACGATCGTCGTGCTCACGCCGGGCATCTACAACTCTGCCTACTACGAGCACTCCTTCCTCGCGCAGCAGATGGGCGTGGAGCTCGTCGAGGGCCGGGACCTCGTGGTGAAGGACGGCTTCGTCTTCATGCAGACCACCGATGGTCTGCAGCGGGTCGACGTCATCTACCGGAGGATCGACGACGACTTCATCGATCCCGAGGCGTTTCGCGAGGACTCGATGCTCGGTGTGCCCGGGCTGATGAACGTCTACCGCCAGGGTCGTGTCGCGCTGGCCAACGCGCCCGGCACGGGCATCGCCGACGACAAGGTCATCTACGCGTTCGTTCCCGACATGATTCGCTACTACCTCGGCGAGGATCCGATCCTGCCGAACGTTCCGACGTACGTCTGCGCGCGCGAAGACGACCGCCGCTACGTTCTCGATCATCTGGGCGAGCTGGTCGTGAAGCCCGCCAACGAGGCGGGCGGGTACGGAATGCTCATCGGCCCCCACTCCTCCGAGGGGGAGCGGGCCGAGTTCGCGGACCGCATCCGCGCGAATCCGCGCAACTACATCGCGCAGCCGACGCTCTCCCTTTCCCGGGTGCCGACGCTCGTCGGCGGTCACTTCGAGGGACGCCACGTCGACCTGCGACCGTACATCCTCTTCGGAGAAGACACCTGGGTTCTGCCGGGAGGCCTCACGCGTGTCGCGTTGCGAAAGGGGTCCCTGGTCGTCAACTCCTCGCAGGGGGGCGGAAGCAAGGACACGTGGGTGCTGGCGCTCTCGCCCGGCGAGGCGGCGGCCGCGGACGACCATCTCTCCGAGCGAACGGAGGCGTGAGCCATGCTGTCCCGGGTCGCGAACTCGATCTACTGGATGGCCCGCTACGTGGAGCGGGCCGAGAACCTGGCTCGCTTCGTCGACGTGAACCTGAGCCTCATTCTGGACCAGCCGGCCGGGACCGAGCCGCAATGGCAGCCTCTCGTCGCCGCCACCGGAGAGAGCAAGGCCTTCGCCGAGCGCTACGGTGCGGCGACGCCGGAGAGCGTGGTGCAGTTTCTGACGTTCGATCGCAAGTATCCGAGCTCGATGCTCGCGAGTCTGGAGGTGGCACGGGAGAACGCCAGAACGGTTCGTGAGGCCATCTCCTCCGAAGCCTGGGAGCAGCTGAACGACTTCTACCACTTCGTTCGCGCGGCGGAGCGCGACGTGAAGCGAGGTGACGCGCTCTCGCAATTCTATCAGTCGGTGAAGCAGCACAGCCATCTCTTCTCGGGCGTCCTCGACGCGACGATGTCTCACGGCGAGGGGTGGCACTTCGCGAATCTCGGGCGACTGCTCGAGCGCGCGGACATGACGAGCCGAATCCTCGACGTGAAGTACTTCACCCTCCTGCCCCGTATCGAGGCCGTGGGGACCACCGTGGACGACCTCCAGTGGTCGGCCGTTCTGCGGTCGGTCAGCGGATTCGAGGTCTACCGCAAGCGCCATCATGCGATTACCATCGAGCGCATCGTGGGCTTCCTCGTACTCGACAATGAATTCCCCCGTGCCATCCATGCGTGCGTGACCCGCGCGGACGAGTCGCTCCACCGGATCTCGGGCAGTCCGGTGGGCTCGTACCGGAACGCGGCAGAGCAGAGCTTGGGCCGCCTTCGCTCCGAGCTCGACTACTCCGACGTCGCGACGATCGTCGACATGGGCTTGCACGAGTTCATCGACGGCCTGCAGACGCGGCTGAACCGCATCGACGAGAACGTTCGCTCGACGTTCTTCGCCCCGCGCCCCGTCGCGGTGCAAACGCAGCGCGCCTGGAGCTGAGCGTCGTGGCCATTCGCGTCGCGCTGCACCATCGAACGTCCTATCGGTACGACCGGCCGGTGAGGCTCGGCCCGCAGGTGGTGCGCCTGCGTCCCGCACCTCATTGCCGCACACCGGTCCCGAGCTACTCGCTGGTGGTTCGTCCTTCCGAGCACTTCGTGAACTGGCAGCAGGACCCGCACGGGAACTACCTCGCGCGGCTGGTCTTCCCCGAGCCGGCGGAGGAGTTCTCGGTCGAGGTCGACCTCACGGCCGACCTCACCGTCCACAATCCGTTCGATTTCTTCCTGGAGGAGTCGGCGCGGCACGTTCCGTTCGGCTACGACGAGAGCGTCGCGATGGACCTGCGTCCGTTCCTCGAGGCCGAGGCGCCGGGCCCGCTCCTGCGGCAGTTCCTCGCGTCGATCGACCTCTCGACGCCGACGACCACGGTGGATTTCCTGGTGGACCTGAATCGACGGGTCTCCGAGGAGGTCCGCTACCTCGTACGCATGGAGCCGGGCGTGCAGACCCCGGAAGAGACGCTGCGCATCGGGTCGGGCTCGTGCCGCGACTCGGGCTGGCTCCTCGTGCAGGTGCTCCGGCATCTCGGTCTCGCCGCGCGGTTCGTGTCCGGCTATCTGATCCAGCTCGTCGCCGATCAGAAATCGCTCGACGGTCCGTCGGGCCCGCCCGCCGATTTCACCGATCTGCACGCGTGGGCGGAGGTGTACCTGCCCGGAGCCGGCTGGGTCGGACTCGACCCGACGTCGGGCCTGCTCGCGGGGGAGGGGCATCTCCCGCTCGCCTGCACGCCGGTGCCGGGGAGCGCCGCCCCGATCTCGGGTGCGGTCGACCGCGCCGAGGTGGAGTTCGAGTTCGACATGAAGGTCGAGCGGATCCACGAGGATCCGCGCGTGACGAAGCCCTACACCGAGGAGCAATGGGCCGAGATCGACCGGCTCGGTCGCGCGGTCGACGAGCGGCTCGAGCGCGGCGGTGTTCGTCTGACGATGGGGGGCGAGCCGACCTTCGTCTCGATCGACGACTTCGACGGAGAAGAGTGGACGATCGCCGCGCTGGGCCCCGAGAAGCTGCGTCTCGCCCAGCGCCTCCTGAAGCGGTTGAAGCGGCGGTTCGCGACGGGTGGGGTTCTGCAGAACGCGCAGGGGAAGTGGTATCCCGGAGAGCCGCTGCCGCGTTGGGCGCTCGGCTGCTACTGGCGTCGCGATGGCGTGCCGCTGTGGCAGGACGACGATCTCTTCGCCGACGAGGAGGCGCCGGGACGATTCGACGCGTCTCACGCGGAGCGGCTCGCGGCGGAGATCGCGGCGCGACTGTCGGTCGATGATCGCTTCCTCGTGCCGGCGTTCGAGGACGCCGTCTATCACCTCTGGGTCGAGAACCGACTCCCGACCGACATCGACGTGGGCGACGAGCGCCTGGCCGACGACAGCGAGCGTCGTCGGCTGGCCCGGATCCTGGACCAGGGCCTCCATCGCCCGGTGGGGCACGTCTTGCCGCTGCGGCGCGCGTGGTGGAGCGAGGGCGACCCGTGGCAGTCCGGTGCGTGGCCGGTGCGCGCCGAGCGGATGTTTCTCGTTCCGGGCGATTCCCCCATGGGACTCCGGCTCCCGCTGGATTCGCTGCCGTTCGCGACGCGCGCCCACGAGCCGTATCCGCAGGACCCGATGGCGCCGCGTTCCGCGCTCTCCCCGCGGCCCGAGGCCCGACGTCCCCTGGAGCAGGCCCGCGACTGGAGCGGAGACGACGACCGCGACGAGGACGACGCGGTCGCGCGCCGCTCCCGACCCGAGCCCTCGGACGAGATCCGCACCGGTCTGTGCGTGGAGCCCCGGGAGGGGCGCCTCAACGTGTTCCTGCCGCCGGTGGATCGATTGGAGGACTACGTCGACCTGGTGCAGGCGGTCGAGGGCGCGGCGCGCGCCTTGTCGATGCCGGTGGCCCTCGAGGGGTACCCGCCCCCGAGCGACTCCCGGCTGCGCCGGCTCCAGCTGACCCCGGATCCCGGCGTCATCGAGGTGAACATCCAGCCGTCGTCGTCGTGGCAGGAGCTGATCGACACGACGGAGGGCTTGTACGAAGACGCGAGGCTGAGCCGCCTCACGACGGAGAAGTTCGACCTCGACGGGAGTCACACGGGCACCGGAGGCGGGAATCACGTCGTCCTCGGCGCCGAGACGACCGACGAGAGCCCGTTCCTGCGCCGACCGCGCCTCCTGCGAAGCCTGCTCGGGTTCTGGCAGAACCACCCGTCGCTCTCCTATCTCTTCAGCGGCAAGTTCGTGGGGCCGACGAGTCAGGCGCCGCGCGTCGACGAGGGACGCACGGATGCGCTGTACGAGTTGGAGGTCGCGTTCGCGGAGATCGCGGCGCTGCCCGAGGACAGCCCTCCGTGGAAGGTGGACCGGATCTTCCGGCACCTGCTCACGGACCTGACGGGCAACACGCATCGCGCCGAGTTCAGCATCGACAAGCTGTACTCTCCGGACCAGTCGACCGGTCGTCTCGGCCTTCTGGAGATGCGCGGCTTCGAGATGCCGCCCCACGCGCGGATGAGCCTGACGCAGCAGCTTCTCGTCCGCTCGCTCGTCGCCCGGTTCTGGGACGAGCCCTACGACACGCCTCCCACGGACTGGGGGACGGCCCTCCACGATCGGTTCCTGCTCCCCCACTACGCCTGGCGGGATTTCTGCAACGTGCTCGAGGATCTCGGTCGCGCGGGCTTCCCCTTCGAGCCCGAGTGGTTCCACTCTCACTTCGAGTTCCGCTTCCCCGTTCTGGGGCGCGTCTCGTACGACGACGTCGAGCTCGAGCTGCGTTCCGCCATCGAACCGTGGTACGTTCTCGGCGAAGAGCCGGTCGGAGGTGCTACGGCGCGGTTCGTCGACTCTTCGGTGGAGAGACTGCAGGTGAGAGTGAGCGGGTTCTCGGGCGAGCGCTTCGTGCTCGCGTGCAACGGTCGGCGCGTGCCGCTCGCGACGACCGGGGCGTCGGGGGAGCACGTCGCCGGCGTGCGCTACCGGGCGTGGGCGCCGCCGAGCTGCCTCCATCCGACGATTCCCCGCCACGCGCCGTTGCGGTTCGATCTCGTCGATACCTGGAGCGGTCGCGTCGCGACCGGTGCGGAGTATCACGTCGGACACCCGGGCGGGCGTCACTTCGACACGTTCCCGGTCAACGCGAACGAGGCCGAGGGGCGCCGTTCGGCGCGCTTCGTTCCCACCGTCCACTCGGCCGGGACGGTCGAGATCCCTCCGGCCGAGTACAATCCCAAATTCCCGACGACGCTGGATCTCCGCCGCCCGACGAGGGCCGCGTGAGCGAAGCGAAGCCGGCGCCCGAAGAGCCCGGTTCGTCTCTGTCCGGCTACCGGCCCGCCCGGCCCTCGTCGGACGAAGCGATCGATCCCGGAGGAGGACTGCGACCGCATTGGCGCGAGCTGTTCTCGAAGCTGGAAGCCATCGGCGACCTGGAGCTGCAGCGTCGCTGGGAGCACGCACAGCAGGATGCGGCCTCCGACGGGGTGACCTTCAACCCACACGACGCGGATGGCGAGGGCGCGCGCCCCTGGATCCTGGATGCGATCCCCTTCCCGTTGCCGGAGCGGAGCTGGAGGGTTCTTTCCGAAGGGTTGGCCCAGCGAGCGATGCTGCTCGACCACGTGCTCCGCGACCTGCTCGGACCGCAGGTTCTGCTCCGCGAGAAGGTGCTCCCCCCCGACGTCCTGTTCGGAAGCCCCGCCTACCATCCGTCGTTTCACGGTCTGCGGCCGGCCGGGCGCCGCCATCTCGATCTCTACGCGGCCGACGTGGCGCGTGGCTCCAACGAGGGCTGGTACGTCACGGGCGACCGCACGCGAACGGTTTCCGGACTCGGCTACGCGCTCGAGAATCGGGTCATCGCGTCGCGCATGCTGTCGGCCGTCTTCCGCCGGTCCCACGTCCGCCGCCTGGCGGAGTTCTTCTCCGCGCTCAAGGAGATGATCCGCGCGCAGGCGCCACGCTCGCAGGACAACCCCCGCGTCGTCCTGTGGACCCAGGGCCCGACCGGGACCCGATACTTCGAGGACGCCTACCTCGCGCGATACCTGGGCTACACGTTGGTCGAGGGCGGCGATCTGGCGGTTCGTGCGAACCGGCTCCACCTGAAGACGTTGGGAGGCCTGCAGCCGGTCGAGGTGGTGCTCCGCCGCCTGGACGACGGGCTGTGCGACCCGGTGGAGCTGCGTGCCGACTCGCAGGCGGGCGTCTCGGGTCTGCTCGAGGTGCTCCGAGCGCGCAACGTCGCCGTGGTGAACTCGCCGGGATCGAGCCTGGCGGAGGCCCCGATCCTGCTGCCGTTCCTGCGGGCCGCCTGCCAGCGGCTCCTCGACGCGGACCTGAAGCTGCCCTCGATCGCGACGTGGTGGTGTGGCCAGAAGAAGGAGCGCACGTACGTGCTCGAGCATCTGGACGACTTGATCGTGCGCCCCGCGTTCTCGCCGGCGACGGCGTCGGTCTGGCGTCCGGATCGCATGACGAGCGACGAGCGCGCCGATCTGGCTGCCGCCATCGAAGCCCGGCCCGCGAGCTTCGTCGCGCAGCAGGCCCCGGTACGGTCCACGACGCCGGTCTGGAACCCGCAGGGCGTGGAGTCCTGGTACCTCGCGTTGCGCACGTTCCTCGTGGCACGGGACGACGCGTACGTCCGCATGCCCGGGGGCCTCGCGCGCGTCGCTCCCGACGCGGCGGCGCTCGATCATACGATGAGCTCCGGCGAGCGGAGTCAGGACGTCTGGATCCTGAGCGAAGGGCCGGTCGACACGGCGAGCCTGCTGTCGCCGCCGGGAGAGACGATCGCGCTGCGGCGGGGCGGTGCCGAGCTGCCGAGCCGCGTCGCGGACAATCTCTTCTGGCTGGGGAGAGCCGTGGAGGGGGCCGAGGGATGTGCGCGGCTTCTGCGGACGCTCCTCTCGACGTCGGCGGGTGAGGCGCCGGAGGCGCCGGAGCTCCCGTATCTCCTCTCGGCACTCGCCCAGATCGAGCAGATCGACAAGGACGACTTCGCCGCGCTCGGTCCGGCCGACCTGACGCGGATCGCGGCCGGCGTCGCGTCGGCCCTCTTCGACGAGGGCCGCTCGGGAAGTCTCCGCTCCCGCATCCTCGAGGCGCAGCGGGTCGCCTCGCTGGTGCGAGATCGGGTGTCGATGGACGCCTGGCGCATCATTCAGCGTCTGGAGGAGGTGAGCCGCAAGCCGCGGTGGAGAGTGGGGAGCTACGAGTCCTTGCGGACGGTCGAGCTCGTCCTGCAGGAGCTCGCGGCGTTCGCCGGAATGGTCGGCGAGAGCATGACCCGAGCTCCGTCGTGGCGCTTCCTGGACCTCGGCCGTCGCATCGCGCGCGCTTGGCACACGGCGCGCCTGCTGTCCGCGACTCTGGTCCCGGTCGTGAAGGACGAGCGGGCCGTGTTCGAGGCGGTCCTCGCGACCGCGGACAGCCTGATGACGTACCGGTCGCGCTATCTCGCGACTCTGCAGGCGGCGCCCGTGATCGACCTCCTGCTCACCGACGATACGAACCCGCGCTCGATCGGACATCAGCTGGCGGTCGTCGTCGACCACGTGGGAGAGCTCCCACGAGACGACACGAAGGCGACCCTCGGTCCGGAGCAGCGCGTCGCCCTGTCGCTGCAGAACGCGGTGCGTCTGGCCGACGCGGTCGAGATGAGTCGAATCGAGGGCTCTCCGGGACGGAGAGCCGGCTTGGAGCGATTGCTGCAGCGCCTGGCCGAGCAGCTTCCGCGGCTCTCCGACGCGCTCTCGAGCCGGTTCCTCACGCACGCCGGTCTCCCGCGCCACCTGGCGTCCGCTCTGGAGCCGCCGGGCTCATGAAGTACCGAATCCGCCACGTCTCGAGCTACCACTACTCCGCGCCGGTGAGCGTCTGCCACAACTTCTTGATGTTGACGCCACGCGAGGGCGGTCGAGTGCACAGCCTCTCGCACCGTCTCGTCATTCGACCCACACCTCTCTTCTCGTCTCGGCGGACCGACTCGTTCGGCAACACGGTGCACTCGTTCGCGATCGAGGAGAACCACCGGCAGCTGGCGGTGACCGCGACGAGCCACGTCGACGTCGCCGAAGCGCGGCCGCCCGAGAAGACACCACCCTGGGAGACGGTGGTGGGTGGGGTCGTCGCGCAGACCGATCCAGATTGGCTCGAGGCCTGTCGCTTCGCGTTCGATTCCCCGCGGATCTCGCGCGCGCCCGAGTTCGCCGACTACGCGATCGCCTCCTTCGTCCCGGAGCGTCCGATCCTCGACGCGGCGTTCGATCTCACGAAGCGCATCCACGAGGACTTCGAGTACGACAAGGCGGCGACGTCCGTCGGTACCCCGACGCGGGAGGCCTTCGACATCCGAAAGGGCGTCTGTCAGGACTTTGCGCACGTCCAGATCTCGTGCCTGCGCTCGCTCGGCGTTCCGGCCCGATACGTGAGTGGCTACCTGCGGACGGTCTCCCGCCCCGGGCAACCGCGCATCGTCGGGGCCGACCAGTCTCACGCGTGGCTGGCGGTCTACTGCGGTGCCGCGGGCTGGGTCGAGGTCGACCCGACCAATGCCTGCTTGAGCTCGCAGGACCACATCCCCATCGCCTGGGGCCGGGACTACGACGATGTGGTGCCGGTGAAGGGCGTCGTGCTCGGAGGTGGGGATCACCAGCTCTCGGTCTCGGTCGACGTCGAGTCGGAGGACGACGCCTCCGAGGCCGCTCGGCCGTAGAGCTCCGCATCGCTCGGATGGGCGTCGAGGTGCGGCTGGAGTCGGCGCCGCATTTCGCGCACAATTCCGGGATGGGTCGATCCCTGCAGAGCTTGATCGTTTTCGTGTTGGTGCTTCTCGGGCTGAACTGGTTTCTCGGCGAGATGAACTACGGCCTCCACATCTCGATCGTCGGCAGCATCGTGCTGACGCTCGTGGTGTCGATGATCATGAACGGGCTGAATCGCTGACGTCGTCCGGCCGGACCCGCACGACCGACTTGCCGAAATTCCTGCCCTCGAAGAGGTGGCAGAAGCCGATCCCGGCTCGGTCGACTCCTTCGTGCACGTACTCGACGCTGCGAAGCTCTCCCGCGTCGAGCCAACCGGCCAGCGCGGCGCGTGCCTCGGGGTAGCGGTCGATCTGCATGTGCGTCATGAACCCCTGGAGGCGCGCCCCCTTCAGGACCAGCTCGAACAGGTTGGATGGCCCGGGCAGGGGTTCTTCCGCGTTGTAGGCGGTGACCGCGCCGCAGAAGGGGATGCGCGCGCCTTCGTTGATGTGGGCGAGGACGTGCTCGAGGAGCGGGCCGCCGACGTTGTCGAAGTAGACGTCGATGCCGTCGGGGCAGGCCGCGCGCAGCTCCTCGGCCAGTCGGGCGGACCGATGGTGGACGGCGGCGTCGTAGCCGAGCTCCGTGCGAAGCCGCTCGCACTTCTCGTTCGAGCCCGCGAAGCCCACCGTGCGCGCTCCGTGGATCTTTGCGATCTGGCCCGCGACGGAGCCCACCGCCCCGCCGGCCGCGCTGATCACGACGGTCTCGCCCGGCTGGGGCGTCCCGATGTCGGTCAGGCCGAAGTAGGCCGACATGCCCGTGTCGCCCAGGACGCCGAGGTGGTAGCTCAGCGGATACGGCCAGCTCGCGTCCAGGCGGACGATGAAGTCGCCCCCGTCGCTGATCGAGTACTCCTCCCACGCGAGGCGGGCCATCAGGAGCTCTCCCTCCCGGTAGTCGGACCGTCTCGATTGCTTGACGCGCCCGAGGGTGAGCCCCATCACGGGTTGGTCGAGCGGCATGGCGGGGAGGACGTCGTCGCCGCTCCCCTCGTTCATCCAGTTCCGGAATCCGGCATCGAGCGAGAGGTAGAGATTCTCGATGAGCATCTCGCCGTTGCGGATCTCGCGCACCTCGGCCGTCGCGACGCGGAAGTCGCTCTCGCGGGGGAGGCCCGCCGGTCGGCGGGCGAGGAGGACTCGAGTGTTCTTCATGGCTCTCGCGGCGTGGAATCGTCGGATTGACGCCAGGCGCCCGACGTATACCCTCGCCCGTCATGAATCCAGGTACCGCGGCGCGACGCGGTGCGGCGGACCGTGCGCGCGACCGCCAAGACCGGGGTAGGAAGAGACATTGCCACGAAAGCTCCACATGTTGACCGGTGCCGTCTACGAGACGGACGGTGCGGGCGTCGTTCGCGTCACCACCCGGCAGGGGAGAGTCGGTCGCTTCGACTCCCACGGCGCGTGGATCGACGGCGAGCTTCGCGAGGCCGACCCCCACCTGTGCCTCTGGGTGGGAGGCCGCCAACTGCCGGAGGGCAAGGCGGCGAGCTTCAAGGACCTCCCGCTCAAGACCGGTCGCGAGGAGGGAGCCGACGCATGACCGCCCCGCGCCATCCCGGAGCGATCACCTACCAGGAGCTGCTCGACACCGACACGCGCGAGGTGCCCCCGGTCCTCCGGATCGACTCGCGCATCGACGACGCCCCGGATCGCGTCCCGGTCGAGCGATACGTCTCTCGCGAGTTCTTCGAGCTCGAGATCGAGAAGGTGTGGCGCCGCGTCTGGCAGGTGGCCTGTCGGGAGGAGGACGTGCCCGACGTGGGCGACCACCTGGTCTACGACATCGCGGGGATGTCGATCCTCGTCGTTCGGTCGAAGCCGGACGAGATCAAGGCGTACTGGAACGCGTGTCTCCACCGTGGGCGGATGCTGCGCGACCAGCGCGGACGCTCCAGCGACCTTCGGTGCCCGTTCCACGGTTGGTGCTGGCGCCTCGACGGCAGCCTGAAGGAGATCCCGGCCGGGTGGGACTTTCCGCACGTCGATGCGGCGGAGAACTCGCTGCCCGAGGTTCGGGTCGACACCTGGGGCGGGTTCGTCTTCGTGAACCTCGATCCGAGCTGCGGTCCCCTGGCGGATCATCTCGGTGACCTCCCGAAGCACTTCGAGCGCTGGCCGCTGGAGAAGCGCTACAAGGCGGCGCACGTGGCGAAGATCCTGCGATGCAACTGGAAGGTCGCGCAGGAGGCGTTCATGGAGGCGTACCACGTCGTGGGGACGCACCCGCAGCTCATGTGCAGCCTCGGCGACTCGAACACCCAGAACGACGTCTTCCCGACGTTCTCGCGCTCCCTGACGCCCAACGGGACGCCCAGTCCGCATCTTCCCGAGCGACCGAGCGAGCAGGCGATGGCCGACAACGTGCTCGATCTCGACTACGAGGCGCCGTCCCGCGTGCCCGTGCCGGAGGGGGCGACGGCGCGCGAGACGCTGGCCGAGGTGCGCCGGGCCGCCCTTCGAGGCGTGCTGAACGGAGGAGCCGACGAGCTCTGCGACGCGGAGCTGATGGACAGCTTCTACTACACGCTCTTCCCGAATCTGCACCCGTGGGGCGCGTACAATCGCATCGTCTACCGGTTCCGGCCGCACGGCACCGACCATCGGCAGAGCATCATGGAGGTGATGTTCCTCGAGCCGCTGCCCGACGGACCCCGGCCGAAGGCGGCGCCCATCCACTGGCTCGGCCCGGACGACGACTGGGTGGATGCCGACGAGCTCGGGATGCTCGCGCGGGTCTTCAATCAAGACAACTTCAACCTGCCGCGTCAGCAGCGGGGGCTCGAGACGACGCGGAAGACGCACGTGCAGCTCGCGCACTACAACGAGTCGCGGCTTCGTCACTTCCACCGCCTCCTGGGCGAGTGGATGGAGCGCTGAGCGGATCCGCGGCCGCGCTCAGTCCAGAAGGTCGAGCGCGCCGGTCTCGTGGATGGTCTCGGCCGAGCGTGAGGCGAGGGCGCGGACCATGTTCGCGCCCCGCTCGTTCGCGTGGTCGAGCGTTCCCGCGATCACGACGGCGAACGTGAAGAGGTAGAGGACCGATGCGCGGTAGTCCTTCCAGCACTGGTCGAAGTCGTAACCGCGGACGCCGCGCGCGCAGATCCCGTCGTAGTAGCGCCGGACGAGCGCGTCCTGGTGGCGGCGTCGCTCGTCGGATCGCAGGCTCTGGCTCATGAAGTAGCCGAGGTCGTGCGGCCCGCAGGATTTCGAGATCCCCTGCCAGTCGAACATCGCGACCCCGTCGGGGTCGCCGTCGACGTCGAAGAAGAGATTGTCGAGGCGGAAGTCGCCGTGCGCGACCGTGAGGACGCCGGCGCACATCCGGGCCAGACAGGCGCCGGTCTGCGGTCCGATCTTCGCGTACTGCTCGGCCAGGCCCGACGGAAGCACGTCCCCGAACTTCTCCAGAAACACCGGCCACCCGGCGGCGAATCCCTGGCTCATCCCGCCGACCTGCGTCGGGTTGTCGTGCACGGGGATCCAGGCGAGATCGGGATGGTCCGTCTTGCCCCACCACGTCGCGTGGAGCTCGGTCATCTGGTCGATCGCACTCCGGGCGTCCTTCAGGCCGCAGCCTGCGAGTTGGTCGCCGAAGCGGCAGGTCGACATGTCCTCGAGGAGCAGGATGAAGTCGCTGTTGTCCGGGTTCAGCTCGGCGCAGTAGGGCCTGGGCGAACGGGCCGGCGTTCGCCCAGCGAGCGTCTGGTAGAAACGGACCTCGCGCCCGTACATGTCGAACGTCTCCGCGACGACGCGATTGCCCGGCGTCTCGCTCGGAAACTTCGCGATCAGCGTTGCCGGTCCCGCGTCGGGACGCTCGTACGTGAGGGCGATTCGCTTCGAGGTGCCGATCATGCCGGCCCCCTCGCCGAGGGATTCGATCTCGAACGCGGTGACGGGCGCGCCGAGAACGCCCGAGAGCCAGTCCGCGGTCAGGTCTTCGGGTCGGCTCGGGAACGCCGTCATGGGATGGACTCCTCGTCCTCGAAGCCGTACTCGGCCTTGAGGTCGGCCACCTTGAGGACCTGGCCGGTGCGCGACATCAGGTTCGGGTCGGTCGCGAGCGCGACGACGGCGCGTCCGCTGAGCAACGGCGACTGCGCGCGCGTCGGATCGATCTTCGCCTTCCCTTGCGCGACCTGCTCCAGGATGAACTCGGTCTTGACCGCGCTCGGCCAGATCGAGACGGCGGCGACGCCGTGGCTCTCGAGCTCGACCGCCATGTCCTGGGCCAGGCGGTCGACGCCGATCTTGCCGACGCCGTAGGCCACGCTGTGGGCGTAGCCGGCTGCGCCGCGTGAAGAGACGTTCACGATGAGCGCGCCCTTGCGCTCGAGCATCATGGGCGCGGCGTGGTGGCTCGCGACGTAGTGCGCGCGGAGCCCGATCCCCACCATGTCGTCCCAGATCGAGATCGGGTGCTTCCAGAACTCGCCTTCCCAGACCGGCTCGTCGGGGACCTTGAAGACGTTGTTCACCAGGATGTCGAGCCCGTCCTGCTCGGAGCGGATGCGCTCGAAGAGAGCCTCGATCTGGCCATCGTCGCCGTGGTCGACCTGCACCGCGATGCCCTTGCCTCCGCGACGCGTCACCTCCTCGGCGGTGGCGCCGATGGTGCCGGGCAGGGGCGCGCTCCCTTCCCGCACGGTTCGGCCGGTGACGTAGACCGTCGCACCCGCCTCACCGAGGCCCATCGCGATGCCCTTGCCGATGCCCCGGCTCGCGCCCGTCACGACGCAGATCTTGCCCGTCAAGCTACTCATCGGTGCACCTCTTACACATCTGGCTTCGAGAAGGGTATAGGAACGCCCGGAAGGAGACCGAAATGCGACTCGAAGGCAAAGTCGCCGCCGTGACCGGCGGTAGCCGAAGCATCGGCCGGGCGATCGTCGAGGCGTTCTTGCGCGAAGGCGCGCGCGTGTGCCTGAACGGTCGCAGTGAAGAGAAGGGCGCTCGAGCCCTGGCCGAGATCGGTGCCGGCGACCGGGCCGCATTCGTCGCGGGCGACGTGCGAAGCTCGGCGGACATCGAGCGCCTCGTCGAGACGACCGTCTCGAAGTTCGGGCGGATCGACATCATGGTCAACAACGCCGGCGGGATCACCGAGCCCGCACCGGTGATCGCTCTCAGCGACGACGCGTGGGCCAACGACGTGCAGTGGAACCTGACGAGCGTGTTCTATGGTACGAAGCACGCTCTCAAGCACATGGTTCCTCAGAAGTTCGGCCGCATCATCAACATCTCGTCCGTCGAGGGGAAGATGGGGGTGCCGGGCATGGCGGGCTACGCGGCGTCGAAGCACGGGGTGAACGGGCTCACGAAGGCCACGGCGGGCGAGGTGGGCCGCGAAGGCGTCACGGTGAACGCGATCTGCCCCGGGCTGATCCTGACCGACGCCGTCACCGAGGGCGGTCCCCAGACGGCCGAGGCCATGGGGATGACGTTCGAGGACATGGTCGAGAACGTCTTCAAGGCCAAGACGATGACGGGCGAGCTGAACACGGTCGAGCAGGTCGCGGAGCTGGCGGTGCTGCTCGCCAGCGATCTCGGAGCGGGCTTCACCGGAGCCCAGCTCTCGGTGGACGGGGGAATCGCACCGTACTGAGCCCGTTTCCGGGTCAGCCACCGGGCTTCTTGTCGACGATCAGGTCGAGTCCGGCGAGGCCGCGCAGGACGAAGCTCGGCTCGTACTCGACCTGGTAGCCGGGGGCGAACCGAAACGACTCGATGCGTCGCGCGAACTCCTCGAAGGCGATTTGCGCCTCGAGTCGAGCCAGCGGCGCGCCGGGACAGACGTGGGTGCCTTTCCCGAAGGCGATGTGATCCTTCACGTTCGCCCGCGTCGGATCGAACCGGTCGGGATCGGGGAAGTACGTCTCGTCGCGATTCGCCGAGCCGAAGATGATCCAGAGCCGGGCCCCCTCGGGGAGCTTCGTCCCGCAGAGCTCGGTGTCGGCCGTGACCGTGCGGAAGAGCCCCTGGTTCGGGCTGCTCAGCCGGAGTGCCTCTTCGACCATCGCGGGGATCGTCGACGGATCGTCCTGGATCCGTCGCCACTCGGCCGGGTTCTCGATCAAGAGACGGATGGCCTCGGCGAGGAGCTTCGTCGTGGTCTCGTTCCCCGCGACCATGAACTGGCGCATCATGCTGATGAACTCCGCGACGTCGAGCTTGCGGACCGCCCCGGTGTGGTCCTCGAAGTCCGCGTTCACGAGGTTCGAGACGATGTCGTCGCGCGGGTTCTTTCTGCTCTCCTCGTAGCGGCCGGCCCAGTAGTGCTGGGATTCGACGACGCCGCGCGCCGCCTCGATCCGCCGCTCGTCGGAGATCCTCGTTCCGAGGGTCGCGACGGAGTCGTCCGACCAGCGGCGTACGTCCTTCGCCCGCTCGGCTTCGATCGAGAGAGCGTACGAGATCGCCTTGATCGGGAACGGGGTTCCGAAGCTCGGGTCGAAGGCGATCTCTCCGTGGTCGGGCCACGCGTCGATGAGCTGGTTCGTCACGTCGCGCAGCAGCGGCTCGAACTCCCGGATCCGGCGCGGGGTGAAGGGCTTGCCGATCGCCTTGCGATACCGCGTTTGCGCGGGAGGATCGGCCGTCAGCATCGTGGGCACCATCGGGTAGCCCTCGGCCGCGATCTTCTTGATCTCCTCGTCGACCTCGGGCCGTCCGCCACGGTCGGTTCGCGCCTTGGCCGATTCCGAGGAGAACAGGTTGGGTCGCCCGAGAACCTCGAGGACGGCGTCCATGGTCGAAACGAAGTAGAGGCCCGACTTCTCGTGATGAAAGACCGGCGCGGTGCGGCGCAGAGCCGCGTAGTAGGGAAACGGGTTCTGCTGCGCTGTTCGCTCGATCGGGTCGTACGTCGAGAGATCGATCTCGCTGCTCACGTGTCGTCCTCGGTCGTGAAGAAGTCCGCGCGCGGCTTGCCGTCGCGGTCGTAGACGGGCTCTTGCACGTCGATGCGATATTTCGAGATGTCCGTGGAGAGGCGCCGGAACGATCCGAGGGTCTTGCGCATCTCCCGATAGAGGGGGCCTTCGAAGTGCGCGGAGAGAGACGCTTCGTCCTCCCACCGCTCGAAGACGTACATGCGCTCCGGCACCGCGGGATCCGGGGTCCACACGTAGTCGAGGCACCCGGGCAGCTCTCGCGTCCGGGCGGAGAGCTCGCGTGCGGCTTCCACGGCGGCATCGCGCTCGTCGGGGGCGAAGTCCAGGGTGCCAGCGATGATGATCATTTCCTTCCCTTGCCGGTGCGGGGCAGACCGAGGATGCGCTCGGCGATGATGTTGCGTTGGATCTCGCTGCTGCCGCCGAAGATCGTATAGGCGCGCGACCAGAGCTCGCGCCACTGCCAGATGCCGCGGTCGATCCCGTCGTCCAACCAGTGCTGCGCGGCCAGGCCCTGCGCCTCGTTCGCCAGACGCGAGAGGCGTTGGTCGTACTCGGACATCTGGAGCTTCAGGAGGCTCGACGCGGGCCCGGCCTTCCGGCCGGTGCGCACCTCTTCGACCGACTGGAGCACCTGTTGCTTCAGGACCTCGAACTCGATGCGGCACTGCGCGAATCGCTGCCGGAAGCTCGGGTCGTCCGCGAGCGATCTGCCCGCGCGGTGCGTGATTCGTGCGCGCTCCGCGATCTGGTCCAGGAAATCGCCGAACCGGAGCATCGCCAGGTTGGCGCCGCGCTCGTGCGCGAGGACGTGGTTCGCGACCTCCCAGCCCTGGGTCGGCCGGCCGACCATGTGGGCCGCCGGGACGCGGACGTCCTCGAAGAACACCTGACAGAAGTCGACGTCGGTCGTGATGTTCACGATCGGCGCGACCTCGATCCCGGGGCTCTTCATGTCGATCAGCAAGAAGCCGATGCCGGCCTGCTTGCGCGCTTCGGGATCGGTGCGCACCAGGGCGAAGATCCAGTCGGCGTGCGTGCCGTAGGTGGTCCAGATCTTCGTCCCGTTCACGACGTAGTCGTCGCCGTCGAGCACCGCGCGCGTTTGGAGGCTCGCCAGATCCGACCCCGCTCCCGGCTCCGAGTAGCCCTGACACCAGATCTCGTCGGCCGAGAGGATGCCCGGCAAGAAGCGGCGCTTCTGCTCTTCGGTGCCGTACTCGAGGAGCGCGGGGACGCACTGCTTGACGCCTACCTGGTTGGCGATGGGAGGTGCGCTCGCCCGGACCATCTCCTCGGCCCGGATCAGCTCGTGCTCGGCGGAGAGTCCCTGGCCGCCGTACGCGCGCGGGAGGGTCAGGCCCATGTAGCCGGCGTCGAACAGCGTGCGCTGCCACGCGCGGATCTCGTCGAACCGACGCTCCGGGACCTCGTAGGGGGTCGCGGCGAACTCCTCCTGCCACCACGCCGGCACGTGGTCGTCGAGCCAGCGGCGCAGATCGGTGCGCCAGTCGTCGAGTGCGCTCATAGTCCGGCTCCGCGCGCGATCCGCTCGCGGTGCTCGTCCGGGTGCCCGGCCGTGATCTCGTTGGCGCGTGCGCGCTTGTAGAAGAGGTGGCAGTCGAACTCCCACGTGAACCCGACGCCGCCGTGGATCTGGATCCCCTCGGCGGCGACCTCCCGGTAGGCCTCGGTCGCGTAGGCCTTGGCCATCGAGCAGGCGAACGCGCCGTCGTCCCGATGGCGCTCGAGCTCGCGGGCCGCGTGGTAGGTGATCGCACGCGCCCCTTCCGTTCGTACGAGCATGTCCGAGCACTTGTGCTTGATCGCCTGGTTCGCTCCGATCGGCGCGCCGAACTGGACGCGCTCCTTCGCGTAGGCGACGGTGCTCTCCAGGACCCGTGCGCATCCCCCCACCGCCTCGGCCGCGAGGGCGAGCCAGTGGATGGGCTCGGCGTGGGGCCACAGCGCCGCGAGCCGACCGACGAGGCGGGCCGGGGTGCCTTCGAACGTGACGCGATGGAGCGGTCGCGTCTCGTCCATCGTCGCCGGGGACTCGACGGTGACGCCGTCCGCGTCTCGGTCGACGAGGACCCAGACGAGATCGTCGTGGGCGTCGCGTACGGCGACGACGATCTGGTCGGCCACCGGCACGTCCGCGACGAACGCCTTGGTGCCCGTGACACCCGCAGCCTCCGACCAGTGCGCCGCGAACGTCGTCGGGTCGTCTCCCTCGACCTCCGCGAACGCGACGGCGAGAACGAGGTCGCCGGCCGCGACGCGCGGGCACGCCTCGCGTGCGAGGCCCGCATCGTCGCTCCGTGCGAGGAGGGCGGTTCCGAGCAGGGTGCTCAGGTACGCGGACGGAACGAGACCGCGCCCCAGCTCCTCGAGGACGATGGTCTGCTCGACGAACGTGAGCGCCATGCCGCCGTGCTCTTCGGGAA
Organism: bacterium; assembly: GCA_030430245.1. Lineage (GTDB taxonomy): Bacteria > Desulfobacterota > Binatia > UBA12015 > UBA12015 > VGTG01. Next base: position 55,660 of record JAUIFY010000001.1, read on the forward strand.
GGAGCAGCCCGAGCCAGCCCATCTCTGCGAACTGCTTCCACAGCGCGGCGTGCATCTCGGCCCGCCGTGTCGGCTCGGACCGGGTCCACTCCCGAACCCGGGCGATCGGATGGCGCGCGGCGAGGAGCTCGCGGGCGGAATCGCGCAGCAGGAGCTGCTCGTCGGTCAGGAGCGTCGTCACGCCCCCTCCGGACGAACCGCATCGAGGCCGCCGATCGCCCAGCGGAGGCCCCGGCGCAAGAGCTCGTAGTAGACGGGCAGCTCCCAGGAGCCGCGCTCGATCTTCGGGTACACGTCCATACGCGGCCGCATGTCGTGCTTCCCGCGGCAATGGCCGAGCGTCAGGTAGAGGACCTCGCCCCGTCCTTCGGGGTGCAGGTACATCACGAGTCGCGGATCGTCGTTCGGCCAGTCGCGGTCGACGAAGCCGCGCGCTTCGCCGGTGAAGCGCGTCTCCAGAAGGGGCTCGATCTCTCCGTAGTAGTCGCAGAGATAGAGCTCGTCGTCGGTCTCGAAGTCCTCGATTCCGGCGACCAGGGGGTGGTCGGGCCGTGTCGTGCGGACGCGGTAGGGGGCGATCGGTGGGTGGGCGAGGAAGCGCGATCCGAGCGCCCGCATCATCACCGCGTGGGTGCGCAGCGCCTTCACGCCGTCGTCCCGGAACTCGAAGACGGAGTTCGTGCCGTGCAGCGCGAACCAGCGGCGGCCGCTGGCGACGTACGCGGCCAGCGCTTCCTGCTGCTCGGTCGGCACGGGATCGAGATCGCAGGTGTAGGTCACGAGGAAGTCGGACGCATCGAGGGCGGCCAGGTCGGAGAAGTTCTCGGCGAGGCGGGTCCGAACGTCCTCGTGCTCGCCGAGGAGCTTCAGCAGCTCGAGGCGTGCGAAGTCGAAGTCGTGCCATCGTCCTCCGCAGACGAGGTATGCCGAGACCGGGCTACTCACGCCGACATCTCTCCGGAGGACGGGCTCAGAAGTTCACCCTCTTCGTGTACCCGCCGTCCACGATGAGGTGGACTCCGGTGATGTGCTTCGCGGCCGGGCTCGAGAGGAACACGACCGCGTTCGCCACATCCTGCGCTTCGCCCATCTTCCCGCCGGGATGGTCGGCGAGCGCCGCTTCGTACATCGCGGGTCGTCCCTGCTTGATGCGGTCCCACGAGCCGCCTTCGATGAAGATCGGCCCCGGTGAGACGGTATTCACCCGGATGCCCTTCGCGCCGAGGCTCTGCGACAGTCCGTTTGCGTGCGTCACCAGGGCCGCCTTCATGGCGTTGTAGGAGGTCGGCCCCATGAAGGTCTCGACGGCCGCAGTCGTTCCGATGAACATCACGCTGGCCGCGTCCGAGGCCTCGAGCGCCTCCTGCGCCGCCTCCACGCTCCGTACGGCACCGAGCACGTCCACCTCGAAGTTCGCCCGCCAGGCGGCTTCGTCCACACCGTTGCCGCCGCTCGGATTGCTCACGAGGATGTCGAGCCCGCCCAGGGCTTCGATCGAGGCAGAGATGAAGGCCCGGAGAGCGTCTCCGTCGCCGACGTCCGCCACCTGTCCGTGGACGCGAACGCCCTTCGCCTCGAGATCCTTCTTCGTCGCGTCCACGGCTTCCTGCGTGCGGGAGCAGATCGCGAGATCGACGCCTTCGCCCGCGAGCGTCTCCGCGATCGCACGGCCGATGCCGCGCGTTGCTCCGGTGACGAGCGCCTTCTTTCCCTTCAATCCCAGGTCCACGTTCGACTCCTATGCGCAGTAGCCGCCATCGACGGGGATCTCGGCGCCCGTGATGAAGCTCGATTCGTCGGATGCGAGGAAGACGGCCACGGCGGCGATCTCCTCTGGTTGGCCGATCCGTCCCATCGGATGACGAGATCCGAACGCGGCGATACCGGCGTCTCGGGTCGGGCTCGCCGAAAGATACCGGTCGAGAATCGGTGTCTCGACGACGCCGGGGCAGATCGCGTTGCAGCGGATGTTCCACTTCTCTTCGGCGCAGCGAAGAGCGACCGATCGCGTCAGCGCGAGTACCGCCGCTTTGCTCGCGCAGTAGGCCGGGTACTTCGAGCCAGCTCGGATCGCCAGCGACGAGGCGATGTTGACGATCGTGCCGCCGCCCGCCCGGCGGAGCGCGTCCACGCCGTGCTTGCAGCCGAGGAAGACGCCGTCGGCGTTCACGCGCATCACGTGGCTCCAGTGGTCCAGCGTCGCCTCGTCGATGGTTGCAGGTACGCTGATGCCGGCGCAGTTGAGCACCGTGTCGACCTTGCCGAACTTCGCTTCCGCGGCAGCGACCGCCTGGTGCCAGTCGCTCTCCGAGGTCACGTCGAGGTGGACCGCCAAGGCCGCCGTGCCGATCTCGTTCGCGAGCGAGGCGGTCACGGTGTCCTGCAGGTCTCCGATCGCGACCTTCGCGCCCGCCGCGGCCATGGCGCGACAGCTCGCCGCGCCGATCCCGGAGGCTCCCCCGGTGACGAGCGCTACTTTGCCGTCCAGGCGCGGAGACGGGGCGTGGGTCATGCGGTCGGTTTCCTCCTCGGGGGTTGTGCGGTCTAGCTAGTGACCGCTACGGAGGTTCTACCTGTTCCTGGTCGGTGATCAACGCGCCGGCCCACCGTCCGCATGAGACTCTTCGCCGAGATCGCCGCCGCTCGCCCCGACGAGGTGGCGTTGCAGGATGCCGGCCGTGCGTACCGGTGGGCCGAGGTGGACGACGTGCTGAACCGCGTCGTGGAGACGCTCCTGGGCGCGGATCTGGGCGAGAGGCGCCGCGTCGCCGTCTTCGCGGAGAACTCGGCCGAGACGGTGCTTGCCCACGTCGGTGGCTTGCTGGGGAGCGCGTCGGTCGTGCCCGTGAACTTTCATCTGAAGGCGTCCGAGGCGGCGTACATCCTCTCCGATTCGGAGGCGCGGCTATTGTTCGTCGGTCCCGAGAACCTCGAGGCGGGACTCGCGGCCGCGGCCGAGGCGGGCGTGCCGGCGGTCGTGGGCTGGCGCTGCCCGGAGCGCGACGGCGTGACGGCGTGGGAGGCGTGGATCGCCGAGGCTTCGGGCGACCCGGCTCCGGAGGGGCACGCGCCTCGTCCGAACCTCATGTACACGTCGGGGACGACGGGCCGACCCAAGGGTACGGAGCTTCCCCCGACGATGTTCGCGGGGGGCGCGAGCATCACGGACCTCCAGCGTCAGCTTCGCGAGGAGAGCTGGTGCAAATACGGTCGGCACCTCGTCGTCGGGCCGCTCTACCACACCGGCCCCTTGCGCGCGGTCCGCATTCTCGGTGGGGGCGTGCCGATCGTCGTTGGGGGGAGGTTCGACGCGGAAGAGACGCTGCGCACGATCGAGCGCCATGCGGTCGAGTCGACGATCATGGTGCCGACGCACTTCATCCGCCTTCTCGCGCTGCCGCCCGAGGTACGCGATCGCTACGACGTCTCGAGTCTGCGCATGGTCTACCACACCGGAGCCGCGTGCCCGATCGACGTGAAGCGAGCGATGCTCGAATGGTGGGGGCCCGTTTTGCACGAGGCGTATGGCGCCACCGAGGTCGGGACGACGTGCCGGATCGGACCCGAGGAGTGGCTGGAGCATCCCGGATCGGTCGGACGCCCCGTGCCTCCGTACGACGTGATCGTCTGCGACGACGACGGAAACGAGCTGCCGGTGGGCGAGACCGGACGGCTCTTCTTCCGGGACGAGACCGGGCGCGGCGTCGTCTACCACAACGATCGGGCCAAGTCGGAGGCCGCGCACCTGCGGCCGGGGGTCTTCACGCTCGGCGAGATCGGCCGTGTCGACGAGGCAGGCTACGTCTACATCACGGATCGATTCTCGGACATGATCGTGTCGGGGGGCGTGAACGTCTACCCGGCGGAAGCCGAGCAGACGCTCGCCGAGCATCCGCGGGTGCGGGACGTCGCGTGCGTGGGAGCGCCGCATCCCGAGATGGGCGAGGAGCTCGTCGCCATCGTGCAGCCGATCGACGCGGCCGATCCTCCGGAGGTCGCCGAGCTTCTCGCGTTCTGTCGCGAGCGACTCTCGCACTACAAGTGCCCGCGTCGGGTCGAGCTGAGGCCCGATCTCGGGCGAAACGCGATGGGTAAGATCGACAAGCGCGCGCTGCGCGCGAGCGTCGCCGGAGCGTGAGGGCCGGCCACATCAGGGCACGCCGGCGACCGGCTGCATCTCGACGTCGCACACGCCCCCCACGGTCGCGCTCTCGACTCGAGGCGCGTCCCGACAGCTCTCGCCGCGCACCTGCATCCGGCAGGTGAGCTCGATCGGCTTTCCTGCGGAGAGCCAGCTCGGAACCTTTCGATGTCGGCCGATCGTGGCGAATCGACAGCCGGTCGGCGTTCCATAGGCGCGGCAGCCCGACGCTTGGCGAAGGGACACCTTGCGCGGGTCGAGGAGGAAGCCCGGGTAGTCGTCCCGAGCGGTGACGACGTCCCTTCGGGGAAGTGTCTCGATCGAGACCGACTCGAACTCGTAGCCGGCCGGCCGCTTCCGGCCGACCTCGACCCGCGTGTTCGCGATCAGGGCGAAATCCGAGCCCTTCCGCGCGACGGCGCCGGACATGTACTCGACGCGCTCGTGACCGGGAAAGCACTTCCCCATCGCCGGTGGGTGGTAGTAGTGGCGCAGTCGCTTGCTCTGCGCGGGAGGAGTGCCGACGAAGAGGGGCGCGAGCTTCGCGTCGTCCCCGAAGAGGATCGTCTCGACGTCCGCGCGGTTCTGCGCGTACATCGCCTGCAGCTGCGCGTAGCTCTCGTGTCCCGCCAGATCCGGACGTAGGAAGCACGACGTCAGTCCGGAGACCTGCGTCAGGTACTCGTCCCAGATGTTGTACTGCGAGACCTTCGACGCGACGCCTTCGAAGTCGCCCTCGAACCGGCAGCCCTGCCCGCGGGAGCACGCGTCGCGTGCGCGATTGCGGATCGAGAGCGCGATCACGTTCCTCTCGCACGCGCCGTACGCGCTGCAGCCGCGGTCGAGGTGTCCCTCGTAGATCGCCGTGCGCATTGCGTAGTCGAGGTGCCGGGCGCGGGCGAGGGCGTCCTTCGGCCAACGGCGCGCGCCCTCGCCCGCAAACGACGTCCATGCGTTCGCGAGCGCCCCGCGGCGGCCGACGAGCTGGGTCTGCGCCTGTCGGCACTGCGGCGAAGCGTGGAACGCGCGCACGATCGCGTCGAGCTCACTCGCGGGACGCACCGGCTCGGCCGCGCCCGACGGGGGAGGATCGAAGAACGGTGCCTTCGACATCTCGTACAGGTTTCGCACGCTCAAGACGTGGCGTACGGACGGGTCGCAGTGGTGGTTCTTCACCTGTCCGCGTTTTCTCTCCGCGAAGATGGAGCGGAACTTCGCGGTCGAGGCCGGGCTCGCGATGCGGGAGTCGACGACGATCTGGAAACCGACGTAGGGCGTGCCCCGGGGGTCGGTCAGCGGCTTCCCGCCGCGGAGGACGAGGCACGGGACGACGGAAGTCCCCTGGGTGAGCGTGCCTGCGGCGTTCGCCTGGGTGCCGCGACGCGCGAATGCTTCGATCTCCCAGAACGGCACGTCCAGCGGCCCGTTGAAGCGGTAGAGGGTCATGACCGGGGTCGCGGGGATGGCGCTCGCCGGAAGGGGGCCGGCGAGCGCCAGCAGCAGGACGACTCCGGCGAGGACGAAGCGCGCTCTCTCCACTCTGAACCTCAGTCGAAGACGCTCCGCGCGACCGCTCCGTCGGTCCCGCGGAGGCCGCCGTGGCAGGTGCCGGCGGCGGAGGTAGGGACCTGCACGTCGGCCGGTGCCGCGGCGTCGAGCGGGACGTCGGCGCCCCGGAGGGGCACCTTCTTCTCGGACGGAGGGGCGGCGGCTCGCACTCCCGGATCTTCGCATGCGGGGTGGCCATTTCGCCACACGACCGATCGTGGGCACCGAGGTTCTCGACGGCTCGCGCCGATGATAGAAACGAATTCGATGCGATGGTGGCAGCGGCTCCTGGGGCTTCTCGGGTTGGTGACGACGATCGTGGCGTTCCCGGCGGACGTGCAGGCGCTCGACGACGGATCACTCTCGTTCAAGGACGCCGAGGTGCGGCTGGGCGACCGACTGTTCTTCGAGACCCGGTTCTCGCAGTTCTACTTCGCGAACGCCGATGGCGACTCGAACGCGACCCTCCCGAAGGGCGATCCGCTCATGGAGAAGGTTCCGGTCGTCCTCGGCGAGGATCTCCCCGGGCCCTTCGCCGGTCAGGGAATCAACTGCCGTCAGTGCCACCTGGGGTCCGACTTCCTGCCCGAGCATCTCCGCGCCGGCCGAACCTACGGCGACTTCAGTCGGCGGAGCCCGGTCCCGAATCGCGACGACGGTCAGACCGTCGCGACCCGCAACTCGCCCATCATGATCGACATCGGGATGCCGCGCGAGGTTCCGATGCTGCTCCATCTCGACGGAGAGTTCGTCACGCACGAAGACCTGATCGTGGACACGATGACCGGCCGGAACTTCGGCTGGCTGCCGACGGAGGTCGAGACCGCGAAGAAGCACATCGCGAAGGTGGTGCGCGAGGACGAGGGGATGAACCCCCGACACATCCGCGATCCCGACGGGAACGGCATCCCCTACAAGACGGTGCTGAAGGGCGAGGACCCGCTGCTGCAGCACCAGCTCATCCCGGCCGAGTATCGCATCGACGTCGAGACCGCGTCGGACGACGAGATCCTGACGGCGGTCGCGAAGCTCATCCACGCGTACATGGACTCGCTGCGCTTCGGCACGAAGAACACGTTTCGCGAGTCTGGCTCTCCGTACGATCTCTTCCTCGAGAAGAACGCACTCCCGGCGAAGCCGGACCCGGGCGAGAAGGCGGCGGCCTACTCGAAGCGCCTCCTCGCCGAGATCGAGAAGCGGAACAGCTTCGACTTCGTGCGGCCGAGCGACGACTATTTCCTTCTCCACCAGCAGCCGTATCAGTTCGGCCCGGAGGAGCTGCGCGGTCTGAAGATCTTCTTCTCGTCGGGAGCGCGGAAGAAGGCCGACGCCGGGAACTGCATCGCGTGCCATCCGGCCCCGCGCTTCTCGGATTTCAGTCTCCACAACAACGGGGTGTCGCAGGTCGAGTACGACGCGATCTTCGGCGACGGTGCGTTCGCGAAGCTCGAGATCCCGGACCTGAAGACGCGCAACGCGAATCACGACGAGTATCTCCCCGCCACGCCGGCGCATCCGACTGCGAAGGGGCGCTTTCGTCAGATCCCGGCAAAGAGCCGGCCCGGCGTGACCGATCTCGGCGTCTGGAGCATCTACGCGAACCCGGACTTTCCGAAGCCGCAGGTGGCCCTGAACCAGATCCTGTGCGGGGAGGGGGGGCCGGCAGAGGAGGGCTGCAGGCCGGAGGAGGTCCTTCCGCTCACCGTCGGGTACTTCAAGACTCCGGCGGTGCGGGACCTCGGCCAGTCCGAGCCCTACTTCCACACGGGAGAGATCGATACGATCGAGGAGGCGCTGCGCTTCTACGTGTCGGTCGCGGAGCTCGCGCGCGAGGGGAAGCTGCGCAACGCGTCTCCCGAGATGAAGGACATCCACATCGACGAGGAGGACGTGGCACCTCTCGCCGCGTTCCTCCGTTCGCTCAACGAGGATTATCATTGATGACGAAGTCGCTCTCGACGTTGGTCGGCCTGGCCGTGCTCGTCGCCGCTGTCGCGCCCGACGAAGCGGCGGCTCTGAGCCGCGAGCGCTGGACGAACCCGGAGCCCTATGGGGTCTTCTTCAACAACTACGATCCGAACTTCTACACCGGGTTCGTGCCGCGCGTGCAGGACGCGGATCGCATCAAGATCCACCTCGGTCGGGGAAACCAGCTGCGCGTTCGGATGATCCTGCCCGACGAGGCGATCGACAACTTCGTCGTCGATCAGGTCAAGAAGCACGACCTCTATCAGGAGGTGATCGATGCCGGCGTCATCGAGCTCACCGCGAACACCGCCTGGGAGGACTACGACGCGAAGTTCGAGCAAGCGGGGCTTCGTGAGATCGCGGCGAAGAAGGGAACCGTCTCGCCCGAGGAGTGGCGGGAGCTCAACGTCGAGGCTTTGCAGAAGCTCCAGCCCGAGCGCGTCTACCACATCCAGAAGGACTTCGAGCAGATGACCAAGGCCTTCTACGACTCGCTCGCCGCTGCGCCCGAGCCGAAGAATCTGAGCCAGAAGCTCGATCTCGTGAACGGGTACTTCGAGAATCGCATCTTCGCCTACGAGCTCACGAAGGAGCAGGAGGCCGAGCTCTCCGCGCTGCAGGCCCTGGCCAAGGCGGGGAACGAGGCGGACTTCGGGCCGAAGGCCGCGGCGTTCTTCCAGGACGTCACCGGTGGGCTCTATCCCGTCGAAGACGGAAAGATCGACTACTACGAGTACACGGCGGTCTGGGCCGCCGGCACGTACGACAAGATGACGAAGGTGAATGGCGAGGAGATGCCGTGGATCACGACTCCGGGCGTCTGGACCTTCATCCCGCGCATGCACGGCAAGGGCATCACGGGGATGGTCGATTACATCTCGTCGGCCGGATACTACGGCCTGATTCCCATGTTTCCGTACGAGTACGGTGGGGGCATCGCCTACAACGCGATTCACAACACCGGCATCAGCAACTGGATCCAGGGCCACCCCCTGCTGCCGAAGGAGTGGAAGACCTACACGGAGGGAAGCCGCAACGGAAAGCCCTACAATCGCGTCGCGGTGACGAGTCGGGGCCCGGTCTCGCACGGCTGCACGCGACTCGGCTCGGGGCACCTCGCCGAGCTGCGCGAGATGCTTCCTTCGACTTCGGACGACATGAAGGGCATCGTCAACTATCGGAACGTCTCGCAGTGCTACGACGTCTTCGATCGCAAGGGTGACGGCGAGGAAGAGGTGATGGGCGTTCAGTACTACATCGCCTTCCGTCACACGAACGAGCGAGTCGCCAAGCACATCTGGGCGCAGAACAATCGCCAGGACTTCTACGAGTGGTTGTACGGCGACGACATGAACTACGGCCCGATCGGCGAGGTCACGTTCGACGAGGTCTGCACCGGCAAGTTCGTCGGCAAGAAGGCCGTCGAGGGCGCGACGTACCAGAACGTCAAGCTCTACGAGGCGCCGTACGAACCGGAGACGATCCAGTTCTACAAGATCAAGGGCGTCAGCCAGCTCTCGCGTGAGGGCATGGATTTCAACCGGGAGCTGCGTCGCGTGGGCTACGGATACGACATCGATCGAAAGAAGCTGCGCCTTCCGCCGACGAAGACGGCTTCGGCGGAGGCCGCGGAGGGGTAAGTCCGCCCCATTTTGCGAGGAGATGAGGAAGACAATGACGAAGATCGTTTCGAGGTTGGCGGCGCTGGCAACGTGTCTGGCGGTGGCGGGATGGACCGCGGCGCCGGTTGCGTGGGCCGAAGATGAGAAGCTCGAGCTCCAGACCGAGGTCGACCAGGCGCGGACCATCCTGAACCAGTTCCAGAAGATCCCGGAGAAGGGCATTCCCGACGCGGTGCTTCGCAACGCGAAGGGACTCGCGTTCCTCACCGTGCTCCGCGCCGGCTTCATCATCAGCGGTTCCGGTGGCAAGGGCGTCGTCGTCGCGAAGAACGACGATGGCACCTGGACCGGGCCTTCGTTCATCGGGACGGGCGGCGCCGGATTCGGCTTTCAGATCGGCGCCCAGGTGAGCGAGTTCGTCATGGTGTTGAATACGCCGGAGGCGGTGAACGCCTTCGCGAAGGGGGGCAACGTCTCGATCGGCGCGCAGGTGAGCGCGGCGGCGGGGCCGGTCGGCCGAAGCCTGGGCGCCGACGTCATGCCGCAGGCGGCGATCTACACGTACAGCCGCGCGCAGGGTCTCTTCGGCGGCGTCTCCCTCGACGGGACGGTCGTCGCCACGCGCAAGGAGGCGAACACGGAGTACTACGGCGAGGCGGTCTCCTCGCTGGCGATCCTCTCGGGCAAGGTCGAGGCTCCGGCCGGCGCCGAGAAGCTCCGCGCCGATCTCGCCAAGCTCACGGCCGAGGCCAACGCCGACGAGTAGAACTCACCGGGTCCAGGAGAGTCGCTGCTGCACTCCGCGCCGCTCGTCGAGGCCCGCGTTGTAGGTCTCGACGAGCGCGTTGCGGGTCGCGATGGCCTCGTCCATCTCCGCGGTGAGAAGCTCGATCGCATCGGCGAGTTCGCGTGCGTGCGCGAACTCGGGGGGCGGGAGGGCGTTCCCGAACCGATCCGTCAGGTCATCGATCCGTGCCGCGTACCGGGCGCGCTCCGCGTCGTGTTGCGCGACGAGGGCGACGAGACGATCGATCTCGCCCTTTTGCCGGCCGAGGCCCTCGTCGATCGCACCGATCTCCGCGAGGAGCGCGGATTGCGCGCTCCGGACCGCCGCCGCCTCCTCGCGGTGAAACTCCTCGTGACGCCCTCGGGTGCGCCGGGTCTGCTCGTCGATGAGCCGTTCGACCTGCGCGTTGCACGCTTCCGCCGAAGCGCCGGGAGCCTCGATGGTCTGTCGCTCCAGGGCGGCCTGGAGCTCCTGCACGCCGCGGAACTCGATCTCGACGTGGCGGTACTCGTGGAACTCGACGAGGGCCTCGTACGCCTCCCACTGCCTGCGGGTCGTCGTGTTCATCCGGCTCGGCCAGGCGTGCTTCGGAAGTGTGACGAGTACGTCGGCCCGCAGGGTGATCGCTTCGACGCGGCACGAGGCGCCGTCGGAGCGCACGGACAGAGAGAAGGCGATCTCGCTCTCCGTGAGTCCGCTCGCGGAGAGACCGGCCTCCCCGCCCAGCCGCTTGCGTCCGATCGACGCGAAGATCTCGTCCGCACTCGTGCCGCGGACGTCGTAGAACCTCTCCTGGACGTCCGTCTCGACCCGCACCGTGGTCGCCGCGGCGGCGTCGCAGAGCATCAGGGTCGCGACGGCCCCGAGGGCGAGCCGGCCGGCGCGATGGAGCATCCCGTGAGCGTGCCCCGAGGCCGACGCCGCTGCAAGTAGCGGCGGCTGGATGGTATCGAGCCAACGCATGGCGTACCGCGATGGGATCGCTCGGCGCCGGCTCTCTCCCCGGGTCGCTCTTGCGGTCTGCCTTGCCGGTTGCGGAGAGGACGCCCGCGGGCCGACGACGGTGACGGATGCTCGCGGGACCCCGCGTGCGTCGACCTGATGGAGGGGAGCTTCCTCGAAGACCTCGCCGCGACCGTCTCCGAGTTCGGCGCCGAGCCGTGCGAGCTCGAGGGAATCGACGAGCGGACGGCCATCACGTACGATTTGAGGCTCGACGGTGCCGACGTCTTCGCCGGAATCTTCAATGCGTCGATCGCGGGCGCCCCCTTCGAGCTCAGAGGACCAGTGTCGTGCCGCCGTCCACGACGAAGATCTGGCCCGTCATGTACTGGTTGTCGACGCAGCTCAGGACGGCCTTCGAGACGTCCACGGGTGTCGCCGAGCGGCCGGCGGGCACGATGGCCGCGACGCCGGCGTGCAGGTCGGCCCAGTCCTCGGTCCACGGCGTCTGAACGAGGCCGGGCGCGACCGCGTTCACGCGGACGGGCTTGCAGTTCCGCGCGAGGTCCATCGTGAGGTTGTTCATGGCGGCCTTCGCCATGCCGTACGCGGTCGAGCTCCCGATCGCGCGGAGCCCGGCGACCGACGACACGTTCACGATGCAACCCCTGCCGGCCTCCTTCAGGTGCGGCATGGCGGCGCGGGTGAGCCACCAGGTTCCGTAGACGTTGACCTCGATCGTCTTGAAGAGGATCTCGTTGGTCAGTGCGTCGAGGTCGTCGTGCGGAACGCGCGTCGTCCAGCCGGCGTTTTTCACGAGGATGTCGAGGCGTCCGAACTTCTCGCCGGTGGTCGCCACGAGAGCCTTGTCGTCGTCTTCCTTGCTGATGTCGGCTCGGACGTAGATCGATTTCGTGGGGAGCCCCTTCGCGACCGCCTCGCCCTGCTCCACCGAGCTGGAGGAGTTGACCACCACGTGGGCGCCGGCTTCGGCGAGATCCCGCGCGACCTGCTCTCCGATCCCGCTCGAGGATCCCGAAACGATGGCGACCTGTCCGTCCAATCTGTCCATGGATCCTCCCTTAGCAGGCGCCCGCGCTACCGATAGCCCCACTCGTTGATGAAGGGCGCGACGAGCTGGGTGTACGTGTCGCGAATCGCCGCGTTCCGATGCTCGCTTCCCGCCTCCTCGCTCACCGAGGCCACGTCCCAGAACGCCGCCCGGCTCGGGAAGTTGTTCAGCCGGAACTCGCTCCACGTGCGGCCGTCGCCGATCAGCTCGCCCTCGATGTCCACCCAGAGACCGGGGCGCACGCCTCGACCGATCACGTCCTGCTGCTCGCGCCCCTGCTCGTACAGCGCCATGGCCTCGCGACCCGTGAGCGTCGTCTCCCGACCGTCCTGGTACTGCGCGATCTCGTGGAATCCGAGAAGGTGCGCCATGGTGATCGGTGGATCCGGGGTGGGGGGATGGGGGACGGACGACATGTCGACCCGGTAGAACTCGTCCGGGAACGGGGCCTGCTGCGGAACGCTCACCAGGACGAGCGTCTTCTCGACGCCGGCGACCTTGTGCTGTGAGACCGCGCGGAAGTCCTGGCGCTCGAGCATCTCGAAGAACTTCGCTCGGCTCGGATAGCGGACCATGCCGATCTGGTCCCAGGTCTCACCGTCGCTCGAGATCAGGTTGAGCTCGGCGTCGCCCACGAAGACCGGCCGCGCACCGATGTCGAGCAGGATGGGAAGGACGCTCTGTCCGTACAGCCCGTCGGCTTCGGCCCCGGTGAGATCGGTTTCACGGCCGTCGGGGTACTCCGCGCGCTCTCGGTGGCGGATCAGATTCACCATGTAGAACGGCCCGTCTTCCGCGGCGGGCACCTGCATCATTCGACGGACCTGGTCGCGGTTCGTCGTTCCGAACGGCGGGTCGGCTGGGAAGAGCTCCTGGATCCGCTGATCGATCGCCGAGGTCGAGGCGGGCTGGCTGCCGTCCCCACAGCCGGTGCCGAGGAGGGCCGCGGTGCACGCGAGAAGGGTCCGAAGCACGAGCGTCTTCATCTTGTGGCAACCTATGTGTCAAAAGATCGAGGGAGTCAACCTCCTTCGTGGATGGGGCGTACGCTGTGCTACGCGCGACGCATGGACTTCGATCTTCCAGAGGAGCTCGCGAGCTACCTCCGCACCCTGGACGACTTCATCGAGCGCGAGATCCGGCCGCTCGAGGAGCAGGACGACAACATCCGCTTCTTCGATCATCGGCGCGAAGACGCGCGGACGGATTGGGAGCGCGGCGGTCTTCCGAACGAAGAGTGGGAAGCGCTTCTCGCCGAGGCGCGACGACGGGCCGACGCGGCCGGTCACTATCGCTACCCGTACCCGAAGGCGTTCGGAGGGCAGGACGGCACGAATCTCGGGATGGCGGTGATTCGCGAGCACCTCGCCACGCGCGGCCTCGGTCTGCACAATGATCTCCAGAACGAACACTCGATCGTCGGCAACAACGTCGGACTCCTGCTGATGCTGAGCTACGGGTCGGAGCGTCAGAAAGAGGAGTGGATTCCCGCTCTGCTCGAGGGGCGCATGGGTTTCGCGTTCGGCATCACCGAGCCCGAGCACGGGTCGGACGCGACCTACATGGAGACGACGGCGGTGCGCGAGGGGGATGTCTGGCGCATCAACGGCGAGAAGACGTGGAACACCGGCATTCACAAGGCGAAGTACGATCTCATCTTTGCGCGTACGAGTGGCAAGGCCGGAGACGGAGACGGGATCACCGCGTTCCTCGTCCCGGCCGACGCCGACGGCTTCAAGGTCGAGGAGATGCTCTGGACCTTCAACATGCCGACCGACCACGGCCACGTGTCGCTGAAGGACGTGCGCGTTCCGCACGACGCGATCTTCGGAGAGGAAGGGCGAGGCCTCATGGTCGTGCAGCACTTCTTCAACGAAAACCGTATCCGCCAGGCGGCCTCGAGCCTCGGCGCAGCGCAGTTCTGCATCAACGAGTCCGTCGAATACGCCAAGGTACGCGCCCCCTTCGGCAAGCCCCTCGCGACCAACCAGGCGATCCAGTTTCCGCTCGTCGAGCTCCAGACCCAGTGCGAAATGCTCCGTGCGCTCATCCACAAGACCGCGTGGGGCATGGACGAGCACGGGGCGTTCTCGGTTTCCGACAAGGTCTCGATGTGCAACTACTGGTCGAACCGCCTCTGCTGCGAGGCCGCCGACCGGGCGATGCAGGTGCACGGCGGCCTCGGCTACTCGCGCCACAAGCCGTTCGAGCACATCTATCGCCACCATCGTCGCTACCGGATCACGGAGGGCGCGGAGGAGATCCAGATGCGGCGCGTCGCGGGTTACATGTTCGGGTTCATGAAGCAGCGCGCCCCGAAGGGGGTCGTCGAAAGCTGACGGCTTGCGATTCGGCTGCGCCCGTGCCCACCCTTGAAGCTCGAACGACAGTGGCGCGGCCGGAAGGCCGCCGATGGAAGGAGGCACCATGGCTTCGATGCACGACTTCACGATGACCTCGGCGACCGGTGAGCAAGTGAGCCTGTCCGACTACGCGGGCAAGGTCTGCCTGGTCGTCAACGTCGCCAGTGAGTGCGGTCTCACGCCACAGTACGAAGGTCTGCGTGCCCTGAACGACAAGTACGGCTCCAACGGCTTCACCGTTCTCGGCTTCCCCTGCAACCAATTCGGCGCTCAGGAGCCCGGCACCGACGCCGAGATCCTCGAGTTCGCCACCTCGAGGTACGGCGCCGACTTCCCGATCTTCTCGAAGATCGAGGTGAACGGCGACGGCGCGTGCGACCTCTACCGGTTCCTCAAGTCCTCGCGGGCCGACGAAGAGGGCAAGGAGGACATCGCGTGGAACTTCACGAAGTTCCTCGTCGATGGCGACGGACAGGTCGTCGCGCGCTTCGGGCCGACGACGACGCCCGAACAGATCGAGGCGGAGCTCGGCGCGCACCTCTGAGCGTCCGAGGATCTCGAACGGGGAGCCGGCGGTGTGCCACGTGGCGCCGTCGGCTCCTCGGCTCTCAGTTGCAGCTGGGCTCGTTCGCGCCGCCGAAATCCATGACCCAGTAGTGGCCGAACGGTCCGCCGCACGCGTGGCCGATGCCGGCGACCGTGTAGTTCGAGCTTCCCATGATGAAGTCGTGGCCGGGCGAGTTCAGCCACTGGTCGAGGATGCCCTGAGCCGTCGCGTCCGATGCGGCGATGATCTCTCCCATCCACGTGAGAGGCCCGCAGCCGGCCGTGTACCCGGCCTCGCACGCGCGTTCCCAGAACTCGGTGCCGCCCGGTCCGACGTGGGCGTAGTATCCGCGGTTGCGCATGTCGTTCGCGTGGTCCTGGGCGCTGCGGTTCAGTGCCGAGCAGGTCGTGACCGGCGGCTCTCCCTGAGACGCGCGGTACGCGTTCACGAGATCGAAGAGCTGTTGCTCGACCGCCGCGAGCCCGTGGGTCGGCGTGCCGTTGCCGGTGCATGACGTTCCGCCATCGTCGCTCCCGCCCGGAGTGCAGCCGGGGACGTCGACGTGGACGCATCCGTCGCTAGACTCACACCAGTCGATCGTACATGGATCGGCGTCGTCGCACTCCACGTCCTCCCAGCACGTCGGACCGGACGCGTTGGCACAGGCATCGAGGCACGTGTCGGTCTCGCCCAGTTCGGCGAACTTGTTCGGCGTCTCCGCGCAGAGCTCCTCGGTCCTACGCGCCTTGCACGACTGCTTGCCCTTTCGTGTCGTGTAGCAGCACGTCGTCCACTCCGGCGGTCTCGAGCACGTCGACTTCTTCGCACCCGACAGGAGCGTCGACCGGCACTTCGCTCGGATCGTCTCGTCGACGACGGCCTGCGTGGCGACCGTGCGCGCACAGGAGACGAAGCTGCGGAACTCCGGCTTCCACGACTCGGTGCGCGCGGGGCTGCACCCGCAGGTCGCCTCGAGCCGCTGCCACGCGGTCGCCAGATCCGCCTCGTCGCCGGCGACGGTGCCGCACTTCTCGGCCGCGGCCACCGGCAGAACCGACGCGAGCAGAAGGCCGAGCGCGCACGCCGACCGTCGATACCTCCGCACCCCTTTCATGCACCCATCTCTACCTCGGCGACCAGGCCGAGTGTCGGGATCAGAGGATAGGGAATGGCACGGCCTCGGGAAAGTGATTTTCGGTGCGAACCGCAGCGATCTTCGGGAAGACTGGGGGTCGGCGGTGGCGTTCGATACGATCTCCGTCGGATCGTGATGGAGCGAGCGGACGAGACCTTCGATGCCGTCGTCGTCGGGAGCGGCCCGAACGGGCTCGCGGCGGCGGTGGAGCTGGCGCGAGCCGGAGCTTCGGTGCTGGTCCTCGAGGGCGCCGGCACGATCGGCGGGGGGACGCGGACCGCCGAGCTCACGCTTCCCGGGTTCCGGCACGACGTGTGCTCCGGGGTGCACACGATGGGCATCGTGTCTCCTTTCTTCCGCGAGCTTCCGCTCGAGGATCACGGGCTCGTCTGGCTCCAGGGGGGAGCCTCGGTCGCCCATCCTCTCGACGATGGTCCCGCCGTGATGCTCTGGCGCTCGTTGGAGCAGACCGCCGAGCAGCTCGGTCGAGACGCGCGGGCGTATCGGCGACTCGTGGAGCCGTTCCTTCGCGACCCGCACGCGCTGTTGCGCGACGGACTGGGGCCGCTTCGATGGCCGTCGCGTCCGTTGCAGTTCGCCCGATTCGGGATGACCGGGTTCTGGCCGTCGACCTGGCTGGGCAGCGTCGTCTTCCGTGAGGCGCCGGCCCGCGCGCTTCTCGCCGGTTGTGCGGCCCATTCGATCCTGCCGCTCAGCCACCTTCTCACGTCGGCGATGGCGCTGATGTTCCTCGTCGTCGGACACGTCGAGCCGTGGCCGGTGGCGCGCGGCGGCTCGGCGGCCATCACCGACGCTCTCGCGAGCTATCTCCGGTCGCTCGGAGGAGTCGTTCGCACGGGGCGTTGGGTGCGTTCGGCCGCCGATCTCCCGCCGGCCCGCGCTTATCTCTTCGACACCGATCCGCACCAGCTCGCCCGGATCGTGGGCGACGCACTGCCGGCCGGCTACCGCCGACGACTCGAGCGCTATCGAATGGGGCCGGGCGTCTTCAAGGTCGACTGGGCGCTCGACGGGCCCATCCCCTGGAAGGACGCGACCTGCCTCGAGGCGTCGACGGTTCACGTCAGTGGCACGATGGAGGAGACGGCGGCCAGCGAGGCCGCGATGTTCCGAGGTCGGGAGCCCGAGCGCCCGTTCTTGATCGTCCTCCAACAGAGCCAGATCGATGCGACGCGGGCTCCCGACGGGAGGCACACGGGATACGCGTACTGCCACGTTCCGAGTGGATCGACGTTCGACATGACCGACCGCATCGAGGCCCAGATCGAGCGCTTCGCCCCTGGCTTTCGCGAACGGATTCTCGCGCGGCACGGCACGTCGACCGCGGAGCTCGAGCGGGAGAACCCGAACTACGTCGGAGGAGCCATCACGGGCGGAATGGCCGACGTCACGCAGTTCTTCACGCGCCCGGTCGTTCGCGCCGACCCCTACGCCACGCCGCATCCGCGCGTCTTCCTCTGCTCCGGTTCGACGCCCCCGGGCGGGGGCGTGCACGGGATGTGCGGCCATCACGCGGCGCGGAGCGTGCTGCGTCGGCTCGAGCGTGCCGAGCTCGCGCCCCTGGCCTGACGCGGGTCGCGCTTGCCAACACGGCGCGGACCCAGGAGAGAGACCTGCATGAACATCACACTCGAAGAAGGCGCGGCGCCGTCCGGGCCGCTCGCGGGAGTCCGGGTTCTGGACCTCTCGGCCGTCGTCTCGGGGCCGCTCTGCGGCCAGGTGCTCGGTGACCTGGGCGCGGACGTCGTCAAGGTCGAGGCGCCGACCGGGGACGCCACGCGACGCCTCGGCCTCCCCGACGTCTGCGGCTTCACCGGCTGGTACCTCAACTTCAATCGGAACAAGCGGGGGATCTCGGTCGATCTCAAGACGGAGGCAGGCGTGGAGGTCGTGCGCAGGCTCGCCCGCGAGGCCGACGTCGTTCTCGAGAACTTCCGCCCGGGCGTCGCCGACCGGTTGGGGGTCGGGTACGAGTCCCTCGCCGCCGAGAACCCCGCTCTGATCTACGTCGCGATCAGCGGCTTCGGCCCCGACGGCCCCTATCGGGACCGGCCGGCGTACGACTCGGTGATCCAGGGCTACGCCGGGTTCATGCCGACCCAGGGGGGAGGGAGCGAGCCGGCTCTGGTGCGCTCGATCGCCGCGGACAAGGTGAGCGGAATGACGGCGACGTACGCGGTTCTCGCCGCCCTCTTCGCCCGCGAGAAGAACGGAGGGCGGGGGCAGCGGATCGACATCCCCATGCTCGACAGCTGGGTGGCCTACATCCTGCCCGACGTGTTCCTCGACCGCGCCTACGCCGATCGGCCCGAGCCCGGCCCCGCGCCGAACATTCACCGGACGTGGGCGACCAAGGACGGCCACATCGTGATGATGCTCATCGAGGATCACCAGTTTCACGCGATGTGCCGCGTGCTGGACCGCGAGGACATGATCGAGGATCCGCGGTGCAGGACGATCCTCGATCGCTTCGCCAACGCCGAGACGCTGTTCAAGGAGGTGGAGGACGAGCTGAAGAAGTGGACGACCCGGGAGCTCGTCGATCGTGCCGATCGGTTCGGGGCCCCGATCGCCCCCGCGAACGACATCAAGGATCTGATGGCGGACCCCCAGGCGCGCCACGCGAAGATCGTCGTCGACGTCGCGCACGACGAGGCGGGCAATCTGCGATACCTGCGGAGCCCGGCCCGCTTCTCCGAGACGCCGACCTCGTTTCGGGCGCACCCCCCGAAGCTGGGGGAGCACAACGAGACGGTCCTGCGCGAAGCCGGCTACTCCGACGATGAGATCCGTGGCCTTCGCGAGGCGGGCGCGATCGGCTAGCGTCCGAGGCCCGCTCTACTTTGGTTTGCGCGGGCGCTCGCCGTAGTCGCCCCACGGCGCGTCGCGCTCGCGGATGACTTCGCGGAACCCCTTCTCGCGAAACGACTCGGCCCAGCGAAGTGCGTCCTCGGTGTGCCGCGTCACGCCGTCGAAGAGGGTGCCGAGGAGCTGGGTGGTGCGCAAACCCATGTTTTCGTAGGCCTGGTTGATCAGGAGCTTGTTCAACGCGAGCTGGTTCGCCGGGATGTGCTGGAACCGTGCCGCGTACTCCTCGACTCGCGTCGCCAGCTCGGCGGCGGGGAAGGCGCGCGACACCAGGCCGATCCGTACCGCGGTCGGGGCGTCGATCGCCTCGCCGGTGAGCAGGAACTGCTTGGCGTGCTCCAGGCCGAGGCGGTAGACCCAGATCATCGTCGTCGGCGTGCCGAAGACACGCGACGGCGCGTAGCCGATGTAGGCGTCGTCGGCCATGAAGAGCTGATCGCAGCACAGGACGAGATCCGTCGCGCCTCCGACGGCGAAGCCGTGGATCTGTCCGATCACCGGCTTCGGGCAGTGCCAGACCTTCATGAAGCGCTGCACGTTCTTGTTCATGAATTGATAGTCGCGCACCGGGTCCCAGGCGCCCTCGCGAGGCTCCGGTCCCGGTGCGTCGAACGGGCTCGACCAGCCGCCGCGGCCCATCGCGACGAGGTCGTAGCCCGCGGTGAACACCCGGCCTTCGCCGCGCAGCACGATCGCTCGGACGTTCCTCGACGCAGTGGCCTCGTCGATGCCGTCCGCGACCCCCTGCACGACGGCCTCGGTCAGGGTGTTGAGCTTCTCCGGGCGGTTGAGGGTGATGATCGCGATCGAGTCGCGCTCTTCGTAGCGGACCGTGTTCTCTTCCGAGGTCGACATGGGGTCTGTGGTAGCAGCCTCGGCCGGCGTCTTGACAGCCCCGAAGCCGTGGGGAATGGAATCCCGCCGTGATGCACATTCGTGACTGCAGGCTGATTCCGGCCGGGCTCGTCTCGGTTCTCTGTCTTCTCGTCGCCGCCGGATGCACCTCGTCCGACGCGCCCGCACCGTCGGCCGACACCCCCGGCGAAGCTCCGCTGGCCGAGGCTCCTCCCGCGGCCGAGGGGGGCGCGCCACCGCTCGTCGTGACCGAGCTGTTCGTCGACGTGGAGGCGGAGCCGGACGAAGGCTCTCCGCCCCTCTCGGTCCAGTTCACCGCGATCGTCGAAGACAATACCGGCGCCGTCGAATGCGAGTGGGATTTCGGGGATGGCTCGCCGAAGAAGAAGGGCACGAGCCCGATGCACGTCTACTCGACGGTCGAGGACTACGAGATCATCGTTCGGTGCAGGGACGAGGCGGGCGTCGAGGGTGAGGGCGAGATCGACGTCTTCGTCGAGGAGGAGTAGGGGACGCTACGTGTCCTCGCGCGTGTACCACCACGCCCACACGCCGAAGAGGAGCTGGAACGGCAGACGGACCCAGTTGACGACCGGGTTGCCGGTGCCCGGTCCCTCGGGCCCCACGTTCTCGAGCATCATGTAGACGTTCGCCGGGTACACGGCGATCAGCAGCGCGATCGTTCCCCATGCCGCGAGTACGCGCGTCTTGGGCTCGAGCAGGTAGACGCCGAGCACGATCTCGATGAGCCCGGAGATCACGTTCAGCCACTCGGGATTCGGGAGCTCGGGCGGGATGATCGCGACGAAGAAGCCCGGGTTGATCAGGTGGAGAAAGCCCGTGAGGCACAGCTGGAAGGAGAGGAGGTAGAGGAGGGGCTTCTTGAATCTCGCCATCGGGCGAGTGTGCTCCTCTCCGTCCTCGATTCCAAGCGCGATTCGACTCAGCGGCTCGGGTCCATGAGCTGGGCGCCGAGCCACGCCCCGACGAGAATGCAGCTGGGGCCTCGGTGGTGCAGGCCATCGTACTTGGGGAAGCTCGGAAACTCGAAGTCGACGAGCTTCTCCGCCCGCATCGCCGCGGTCAACCGATCGTTCCAGGCGGCGTATCGGTCGATCAGTCCCGGCGAGATCTCGTCGATGGTGCGATTCTTGGGATCGACCTCGTGCGGTGCCGTGACCCAGGTCGTGGCTGGCGCGAAGCGCGCGGCGATCTCGCGGATCCGCTCGATGGTGGCTCTCGGGTCGTCGCCCTCGAAGTCGTTGATGCCGAGTGTGATGACCACGGCATCGATCCGGGGGTGTCTTCGCTTCACGCGACGCACGTGGGTGCGGAGCCACTGGCTCGTGTTGCTGCCCGGCCTCGCTTCGTTGTGAACCTTGGCACCGCGCCACCGGTTGCCCTCGGGTGCTCGCGCAAGCAGAGCCTCGACCGTGTGGGCGGGGTCGTGGATCTCGGATCCGTCCCGCGCCCCACATGCCGTCGTCGAATCTCCGACGAGAACGATCTCGGGTGGCACCGCACTCGGAAGGGCGGTCGCGAGGAGGGCGACCATCGCGCTCGAGATTGCGTGTGCGAGGATCAACTCGGATGATACACGACCAAACTCCCCCATGACCGTCAAGACGACCTCAAGCGCTGGGGTGCCGTGCGCTCTCGGCGCGCTCTTCTTCCTTCTCGTCCCACACGGCGTCGCGTTCGCCGGCGAGGATCGGGTTCCTTGGGTGGTCGAGCGTTTCGTCGAGTCGCCGGGCCACCGTGCTCCCGAGAGCCCGGCGTCTCCGATGGTGGTGTTGGGGACCGACCGGAGGCCTTCGTTTCGAAGCGGGGAAGGGGAGAGGCGGATCCGTTGTGTACGCCCCGGGCCGGGAGATCCGCGGTGCACCATCCGGTTCGAGCCACGGGTAGGTCCCGAGGAGAAGATCATCGTGGGGCGCGACGAGGTTCCGGTCCCGTTCGACGAGGGAGCGGCGGTGCGGTCCGCGCTTCCAGGGAGTCCCATCGTCGTCGACGCGGCCTGGCAACCGCAGACGCTCTCGGAGAAGGAGTTCCGGAGGCTCCGGACCTGGAGCCCCCGGCCGGTCGAATCGCTGGATCAGCGGACGCGCGCGGTGGACGTGCCCCGTGGGGCGGTCTTCCGCGTGGACACGGGAACGCTCGCTCCCGCCTGGGGCGTCGATTCGGCTCCCGTCGAGTTCATCGTCACCGCCCGGACGGCAGGAGAGTCGGTCGAGATCCTCCGTGCGAGGATGGACCCGGCCCGACGCGCGGAGGATCGGGGATGGCGACGCCGAGAAGCCTCGCTCGAGGCCCTTGCGGGTAAGCGCGTGGAGTTCGAGCTTCGCGTCCGGACGGAGCGGCGGGACGACGATCGGCCGCAGCTCCCGGTCTGGGGAGATCCGATGCTCATCGCGCCCGGACCCCGGAGATCGCCGTTCGTGGTCCTGTTGTCTCTGGACACACTGCGGGCCAGGTCGCTCAGCACCTACGGGCGCAAGGTCGAGACGAGCCCCTTCTTCACCAAGCTGGCGGAGAGGGGCACGCTCTTCTCACGCGCGTACTCGACCTTCATCAATACGATCGGCGGACACGAGAGCATGTTCACCGGCGTCTACAACGACGGTCAATACCAGGTGACGAAGCTGGCGCCGACGCTCGCCGAGACCCTCCGGGCCGCCGGCTACGTCACGGCCGCGTTCACGGAGAACGTCGCCCTCGTCCCGTCGCTCGGATATCAGCGGGGCTTCTCTCGGTACTCGGAGAACAAGCAGCTCCCATTGGGAGACGCGACGAAGACGTTCAGAACGGCGGCGCGATGGGTATCCGAGAATGCACGCGCTCGCTTCTTCCTGTTCGTTCACACGTACGCCGTGCACGAGCCGTACGATCCCGCCCCGCCGTACGATGCGTTCTTCGAAGAGGAGTTCGAGCGGGCCGGCGTCGCGGACGATCAGCGACGCTACGAGCGCGAGGTTCGAGAGCTCGATGATGCGCTCGCCGACTTCGTGGCGTCCCTCACGTCCGAGATCTCCGCGGAGGACCTGCTGTTGATCGTCACGGCGGATCACGGGGAGGAGTTCCGCGAGCACGGGGGGACGACGCACAAGCAACCCTATGAGGAGGTGCTTCAGGTCCCGCTGCTGGGGGTGTGGAAGGGCGTGGTCCCGGAAGGCCGAGTGGTCGACACGCCCGTCTCGGTCGCCGACATCCCGCCCACCGTCTCCGCGATGCTCGATCTCCCCACGGATCCCGATGTCGACGGGGTGAGCCTGACTCCACTGCTCGCCTCGCCACGGCGGGAGCTCTCGCGGGACGTGCTCTTCGCCACCGGTGTCGGTCGAGACGGACCGCCGCCCCGCTTCGTTGCGTGGGCGGGCGCGTCGAAGTGCATCACGGCCGCGGGCCCGCATCCGGCCGAGTGCTTCGATCTGTCCGTCGATCCCGGAGAGCAGCGACCGCTGGAGCCGCAGGACTCGGTGCTCCATCGCAAGCTGATCGAAGCGGCGGCGGCGTATGGGCGGGGTGCACAGAGCCGCGAGCTGCCCGCTCTCGAACCCGGGAAGCTCGATTCCGTCGACGAGGAGCGACGACGGAATCTCCGCGCGCTCGGGTACGTCGAGTAGGCGCGACGTCGGCCGTTTCGTCCCCGGCGAACCGCTCCAGCACCGGGCCCCGAGAGGGGCGATCTCGATCCGCGCGGGTGAGAGGTCGGGCGGGCTCTCGGCTGCGAGCCGAGCCTCAGCCTCCGGCTCCCGGGACGTGAAGGGCCGCGAGGAACGCTTGGGGGTCGAGTCCGTAGCGGCGCAGGAGCGCCGTCAGGGTCTGGTCCTGCAGCTCCGGCGAGAGGTTCTGCCACTGCGCGAGGAGCGACGTGCGCTCGCCTTCGTCGAGTGGTCCCTCCAGGATGCGGCCGCCGAACGTCTCCGCCCATTCCTGCGCGGATGCGGGGGCCCCGGGGCGAGATCCGCGGGCCCCGGTCGGCGCCGCCGGGCCGCGCGTCTGCGGCCGCGCGCGTGGCGGCGGGGCGGTGCTCACGCGACCGTCGTCGGCTTCGTCCTGGGCTCGTTCTTCGGCCATCGTGAGAACGGCCGTCAGGAGCTCCCCGACGTCGCGGTCGAGATCGGTCACCCGTTGTTCGATGCGCCCGGTCTCCTCCTGAAGGCGATCCGCGCGGCGCTCGGACATCCAGATCCCGATGCCGGGAGCCAGGATCCCGGCGCCGATCAGTACCACGAAGAGGGCGGTGTTGAGCCATCGACGGTCCGTCTCGATCCGGATCACGCGCTCGTGCAGTTCCCACACGCGCGGATCTTCGAGCTGTCGCTCGATGATCCGGGGTGGGCCCGCGGACTCGCGCTCGATCGGACGGGGCGGAAGCATCGCGTGCGACGATACCAGCGCGCTCGCCCGCGACACCATGGGAAAACTGGCCGGCGGCCCTATAGGCCTTGCCGAAACGGCACCTTCGTTGGCGAGCACGGCCGATGGCTCCGCGGCGCTTCCGGGCAGCGGCTCCCGGGGGGCGCGGTGACGGAGCGTAACGATCCGACTTCACGGGGGAAAAACTCTCCTTGTCTCCTCCGCCGGCGGCCCTCTAGAATCCCTCTTTCTGAACGGACGCCTTCCCGTGTCCCATAGCCCCCGGAGTCCACGTGAACCTCCTCCGTCGATCTCTCGTCTTCGTCGTCACTCTGCTCGTCGCCGCACCGACGGTGGCCGGCGCCACCTCGATCGCGCGCGAGTGGAACGAGGAGCTCCTCGAGGCGATCCGGCACGACCTCGCGCGTCCGACGGTGCACGCGCGCAATCTGTTCCACACGTCGGTCGCGATGTGGGACGCGTGGGCCGCCTACGACGAGTACGCGCGCACCTACCTCCATCACGAGAAGGCCGCGGCCGACGACGTCGCCGCCGCGCGCCACGAGACGATCAGCTACGCGTCCTACCGTGTCCTCTCCGCTCGCTTTGCGGGCTCGGTCGGCGCGGCGACGACGATCCCCGCTCTCGACGCGAAGATGGACTCGCTCGGGTACGACAAGACGTTCACGAGTGAGGTCGGCGCGACGCCGGCCGCGCTGGGCAATCGCATCGCCGCGACCGTCCTCGCCTTCGGCGCGGCCGATGGATCGAACGAGGCGAACAACTTCGTCAATCAGCACTACCTGCCGGTGAACCCGCCGATTCTGCCGGACCTCCCCGGCAACCCCGACATCGTCGATCCGAACCGCTGGCAGCCGATCGCCCTCGATTTCTTCATCGATCAGGCGGGCAACCCGATCCCCGGGGGATACCCGGAGTTCCTGAGCCCGGAGTGGGGGATCGTGACGCCGTTCGCGTTGTCGGCCGACGACCTCACGATCTACAACCGGGACGGCTTCGATTACTGGGTCTACCACGACCCCGGCCCGCCTCCGCAGCTCGGCTCGCCGACGGCCGAGGCCTATCACACGGGCTTCGAGCAGGTCCTCGAGTGGAGCTCGCTTCTCGATCCGGACGACGGAGTGATGCTCGACATCAGCCCGAACGCGCGCGGCAACAACACCCTCGGTACCAACGACGGTAGCGGGTACGCGCAGAACCCCGTGACCGGTCTACCGTACGATCCGCAGATCGTTCCCGCCGGGGACTACTACCGGATCCTCGCCGAGTTCTGGGCCGACGGACCCGATTCGGAAACCCCGCCCGGCCACTGGTTCACGATCGCGAACTACGTGGCCGACCATCCGCTGCACGTCTCGCGCGTCTTCGGGGTGGGCCCCGTCGTCGACGAGCTCGAGTGGGACGTGAAGACGTACTTGACGCTCGGGGGCGCGATGCACGACGTCGCCGTCGCCTCGTGGGGCGTCAAGGGGTGGTACGACTTCGTGCGGCCCGTGTCCGCGATCCGCTACACGGCGGATCTCGGTCAGCGGAGCGATCCGCTTCAGCCCTCCTATCACCCGGACGGCATCGCCCTCGAGCCGGGTCGCGTCGAGGTCGTGACGCTCGCGACGGTCGCTCCCGGAGAACGCCACGAGCACCTCGCCGGCCCGGGTAACGAGAACGTCGGCAAGATCGCGGCGCGTGCGTGGCGCGGTCCGGACTTCATCACGGATCCCGACACCGACAAAGCCGGCGTCGGCTGGATCCTGGTCGAGGACTGGTGGCCCTATCAGCGGCCGAGCTTCGTGACGCCACCGTTCGCGGGCTACGTCTCCGGGCACAGCACCTACAGCCGGGCTGCCGCCGAGGTCCTGACCGCGCTGACGGGAGATCCGTTCTTCCCCGGCGGGATCGGAGAGTTCGAGGCACCCCAGAACCAGTTCCTCGTGTTCGAGGAAGGACCGAGCGTCGACGTGACGTTGCAGTGGGCCAAGTACGCCGACGCGGCGGACGAGTGCAGCCTCTCGCGCATCTACGGCGGCATCCACCCCACGGCCGACGACATTCCGGGCCGGTTCATGGGCTCCGTGATGGGGCCGGACGCGGTCGCGAGGGCCAGGCTGTACTTCGGCTCGTATCCCTCGATCACGATCCAGCGGGCGACCGCGTGGCCGCGGCGGCAGGACCGGGGAAAGATCTCACTCAAGGGAACGCTCGCGACCGGGCTCTACGGCGAGGACGACGTTCTCGACGTGTCGGGCGGGTTTACCGTCACGGTCAGCGACGCCCTGACGATGGAGGAGGCCGCCACGGTCGACGCCGAGGACTGCGTGACGAAGAAGAACGGCAAGATCCGCTGCGTCACCGACGACAAGAGTGTGAAGGTCGTCTTCAAGCCGTCGAAGAACGCCGAGGGTGAGTACGGCGTCACGCTGAAGGTCAAGAACCGGAACTTCGGCGACCCGGTCGACGGTCCCCTGCGCTTCGATCTGGCGGCGGGCGACGTCCAGTGGGCCGGGATCATCGAGTCCTGCGTGGGCCTCAACGCCAAGCTGCGCTGCAGGTAGTCAGCTCGGATAGGCTTCGGCGAGTCGGCCGATCGTGGCGAAGAAGTCGTCGGTCATGTCCCGTAGGATGTCGGCGACGGGGCGGACCGAATCGATGCGTCCGGCCACCTGACCCGTGAGCGCGATCCCTTTGTCGACCTCTCCGCGGAAGTAGACGTCCTGGACGTGGCCCATCATCTCCGCCATTGCGGAATCGGGGTCGCGCTCCAGGGCCTCGGTCTTCTCGGTGCGGATGCAACGCAGCGCGGGGGCGCCGGCGGGCTTGAGGAGCACGGTGTCCGTCTCCGCGGCCGCCGCGATCGCGTTCTTCCAGCCTTCGTGAATCGGTGACTCGGCCGCGGACACCATCCGCGTCCCCATCTGCACACCCTCGGCGCCGAGGGCGAACGCCGCCGCCATCGACGCACCGTCGCAGATCCCGCCGGCGGCGATGATGGGAACGTCGACGCGCGAGCGGATCAGCGGGAGGAGCACCATCGTCGACACCTCGCGGTGATTCTTGAAGCCGCCGCCTTCGCCGCCCTCCACGATCAGCCCGTCGACACCGGCGTCGACCGCCTTCAGCGCCGCCTTGAGCGTCGGAACGACGTGGAAGACGGTGAGGCCCGCGGCTTTGAGCGTCGACGTGTACTTGTTCGGGTTCCCCGCGGACGTGGTGACGAACCGCACGCCCTGTTCGATGACGAAGTCGACGATGCTCGGATCGCGCACGAAGGCTTGCGCGACGTTCACGCCGAAGGGACGTCGGGTGAGCTCGCGCATCTTCGTGATCTCGTCGCGGATGGCGTCGAGCTGCCCGGACGATGTCTCGATGATGCCGAGAGCACCCGCCTCGCAGACCGCGGACGCGAGCTGCGCGCGAGCGATGAACCCCATGGGAGCCTGGACGATCGGGAGATCGACGCCCAGGAGTCGCGTGATTCGGTTGTCGAACTGCATGGGCGATCTCTCGACATATTCTGTGTCAATATGTCAAGCGCGCTCCGGCCTGGCAGGACCCTAGGCCGGAGCGACCACCCGAATCTCGACGATCGTCGCGTTGAGGTCGCCCTTGGGACGCCGGACGACGATCCCGTCGTCGAGCTCTCGGCCGAGAAGGGCACGCGCCATCGGGGATTCGGCGCTGATCCAACCGAGCTCGACGTCGGTCTCGTCGGGGCCGACGATCCGGTAGAGGTGCTCTTCGCCGGAGTCGTCGTCTTCGAGCCGAACCCAGCAGCCGAAATGAACGCGCCCGTCGTCGGGCGGCGGCTGCGGCACGACGGTGAGTGCCTTCATCCGGTTGCCGAGAAAGCGGAGCTTCCCGTGGATGCGCCCGAGCCGCATCTTGCTGTACGTGTACTCGGCGTTCTCGGAGCGGTCTCCCTCGGCCGCCGCCGTCGCGACCGCATCGGCGACGACGCGGCTCTCCTTCCACAGCTCTTCGGACTGCTTCTGGAGCGCGGCGTAGCCCTCCGGCGTGATCTGCCCGGGCTTGCGCGATTCGTCCGGGCGCTTGCGGTCGCGGGTGCCCAGCGCGTCTTCCCGGTCAGTCCAGAAGCTCCAGGACCTTGTCGGACGGCCGTGCGATGACGGCGTTCCGGCCCCGGATCACGACGGGTCGTTGCATCAGCTTCGGGTGTTCGAGCAGAAGCGCGACGACCTGGGCGCGCGTCTGATAGTCCGCTTCGTTCAGGCCGAGCTCTTTGAAGTGCTTGTCCTTCCGCACGAGCTCCGACGGCTCGTCGGGAAGGAGGTCGAGGAATCCTTGCAGAGTGCTCTCATCGGGTGGGCTCTTCAGATACTCGACGACCTCGAAGTCGACGTCGCGCTCCTGCAGGATGTCGACCGCGCCGCGGGACTTGCTGCAACCAGGGTTGTGATAGACCAGCAGCTTCTCCATGGGCTCCGGGGTACCGTTGCCGGGCATCCGGGGCAAGCGAGCCCGAGGCGCTGGCCTCATGCCACCGGCTCGGTCGCCCTCAGCATCTGGGTGCCGTCGCCAGCGAGCCCATCGAGCTGGGAGACCGGCAGGATTCTCGGACCGCCTCCACCGGCGAGAACGTTCAGATCGAAGCGCGTAAAGTTCATCCCGCGATAGGTCCGCAGGTAGAAGTGCTTTCGACTGAGGTCCGACAAGTTGGTCCAGGATGTGAATTCGGTCGCGTAGGCGGTCCTCGAGTCCGCCGGCAGCCCCGCGACCTCCAGGTGGCCACCGCCATCGGTGGCATAGTCGATCGTCACGCCGCGAGGGCGGTCGA
The DNA here is from genome assembly GCA_030430245.1 of bacterium. Lineage (GTDB taxonomy): Bacteria > Desulfobacterota > Binatia > UBA12015 > UBA12015 > VGTG01. Next base: position 84,698 of record JAUIFY010000001.1, read on the forward strand.
AGTTGTTCATGATGTGGGCGAGGGTCTGCACCGCCAGGTCCGGCGTGTCGACCTTCTCCGTATACTGGGAGTAGAACGCCGCCCGCACGAAACGGCCGACGGAGGTGTTCGACGCCGGCAGGCCGGCGGTTGCGATACCGGAATCCGGCTGCACAGCCTCATAGGAACCGAAGGTTCCGGACGATGCATCGATGTTGGACAGGAAGGTGTAGTTGTTCAGGTTGGTGAGGTGCCAGCCGAACTCCGGCCCGTTGGTCATGACGCCGACCGGGTTGTCGTAGACCGTCATCTTTCCCTTGTGGAACTCGAGGACGACGGAATCTCCCACTGGATCGTGGACGACGTAGTGGAAGGGTGACTCTACGCCGCCCAGCAGCGCCAGCGCCTCCAGCATCACCGGCTGTTCTCGAAGGGCCGCCTTGACCTCCGCCACGGTTGCGAACTGGCTCAGCGCCCAGGATCCCAGGTCTGAAGCGGACAGGACTGCCCGGGTTGCGGCCACCTTCGCCTGTGTCCCGCTGGCGGCGGGGTAGGAGAGGAGACTGAAGGTGAGTCCCCGGTCGTTCAGGCCTTCGAGCGTCTTGAAATCGTCGATCCCGATCGGGGCGTCCTTCGTCGGAAGACGGCCGGGCATCGCAACGCCGAGGAACGCGTAGTTGCCGACATATTCGAAGGTCGGATGCCCTCCGATGGTGGATGCGAAGGACGTGCCGACCGGGAAATGGACGACCTGATAGGGAAGATCGATGGTGAGTTCCAACGTGCGACCGAAGTAGACCCGGTCGGTGCTGTCGCGATAGATGAGCGAGGTGCACATGTTCGATTCTCCAATGGCGCGTCGATCGCCTGGGTCGAGGGGGCAGGTCGCCCCAGACCGCCGGACTCTAGCGCGTTGGTTCGTCGTTGCACCCTCGATGCTACTGGGCTCGATGCGGGGCCGCCCGTCTTCGGGGCGCGTCGGGTGGCTGTAGGCCGGGATGGGACGTCGTCGCCAGAATCCGATCGACGATGAAGCCCGCGAGGATCTCGTTCCCCCGCTCGTTCACGTGGCAGCACGTGTCGCGGTAAATGGTCTCGTCGACGTCCGAGTAGATCTGGGTTGCGTCGTGGAAGTGGATCCCGCTCGCGCCGAGGCTCTGGCCGTGCGCGCGGAGCATCGGGTACGTCCCGCGAGCCGCGTGGGGCAACGATTCGTCGGGTGCGTAGGCCGTCGCGCGTTCCGTGGCCGTCAGGGGCTTCGAGCCCTCGAGGTACTGGTTCGGCTGCAGGACGTGGTGGTACTCCCCGCCCTGGCCGCGGACGGCGTGATCGAGCAAGATGGACGAGCGTGCCCAGTGGCGTACGACGGCGCCCCGGAGGACGTCTTCGCGTCGGTACGCGCGGAACGGTCCCTTGGACTCGAAGTCGCTGCGCCGCGGAAGCCGTCGAAGTCGCTCCCGCGCGCTCTCGATCTGCGCCTGGAGCCCGCGCCGCAGAGCCCGCGCCAGCAGGCGGCCAATCGCGGTCCAGGACAGGAGCGGCGGTCCGTCCGGCTCGAGCCGACTCCGCAGATCTCGGAGCAGGGTGATTCGCCCGATCTCCCGGAGCCGATCGCGGCTCGGAACTCGCGAGACGCGTTGATCCCATCTTCGGGGAAAGAGCGGATGGACTCCGCTTGCATGGTTCTCGGCGATCGAGAGTGCGACCTCGTTGAAGCCGTCGACGTTCACGACGACGTCGTATCGCGCTCCGAGTCCGAGAAACCACGAGACGAGGTTCAGCTGCTGGGGTTGCTTGAATCCCGGGTAGGCCAATGAGAGGAGCCGGGGTCTCGATCGGGTCCGCCCCGCGTCGAAGGCTCTTTGGAACGCCGCGTCGATATCGTCGGCCGCGTGGGCCGCAACCGAGCCGCCGACCAGCACGATGTTCACCGTGTCGGGCCGATCCCGCGTGAGCGGCGTCGGGCCATGGCCGATTCCGTGATCTCGAAACGTCCCGGGCGGACGGTCGCCAACGTAGCCGACGTACGGATGAAGGACCTCCGTGGCGAGCCACTCGTAACCCTGCTCGATCTCGGTGCCGCCTGGGGTGAGCTCTCGATTCTCGGTCGGAGCCGCGGGTCCGAGGAGCCACTCGGCCACGCGGGCGGACAGCTCCACCGACCCGGTCGCGACGAGGACGAGAGCTGCCCATCTGAGGCCCCGGCGCATCCTCGGATCTATCCGTTCGGCAGGGGGACGGGCCCCCGCGCACGTCGCGACTCACTACCCATGGATCGTCCCTATAGCTGCTCGCGGCACTTCGGGCGCGGATCGACCGGGGCGAAGTGCTGCGATCCCTCTCCGAGGTGGAGCGGCCGCCGGTGGGTGTCGGACATACAGTGAGGCGTGGCCATGGACTCTTTCGAGAGCGGGAGGAGTACAACGGGTGCCATGCAGCGCTTGCGAAGAATCAGCCGTTCTCTGGTCCTCGGCGGTGCCATCCTCGGGGCGGCGGCTCCCGCCCACACGGCCGACCCCGTTCCGGCGGGGGCGCCCATCCTCGTGGATCTGACGCCGAGCTATCACGAGTCGCCACACGTCGCGGTGGACCCTGCGGGCAATTTCCTCGTGGCGTGGGAGGACGACTACGACGGCACCGTGAAGGCGAAGGCCTACTACTCGACCGGCAACGAGCGAGGACCGATCTTCGAGATCACGAGCCCGGAGCACTACGTCGAGGAGGGAAGCTTCACGCCCGACGAGTTGGTCAGCGTCGCGGCCGATGGCGCCGGCAACTTCGTCGTCGCATTCAACGCGTACGACGCGACCGCCCCCTACGGGGCGGCGTGCACCGACTCTCCGTGCATCTGGACGAGGCGCTACGACGTCGACGGGAGGCTCTCGCCGTCCACGTTCATCGTAGGCGATCCCCGGATCAACGCCTACCAGGGCGAGCCCCGCAACCAGACCGCGAACCCCGAGATCGTCTCCGACGGGAACGGCGAATTCCTGGTCGCCTGGGAAGGGTACGACGAGTTCCATCACATCGACCACTTCGACGTCGACGAGGGCGTGTGGGTCCGCAAGCTCGTTTCGTCCGGGCAGGTGAAGGGCCCGCAGTTCCGCGCGAACGAGATCACGGCCGGTTACCAGGGGGACTACGGCCGTCTCGACCTCGACGCGGACCAGGCCGGCAACTTCACCGTCGTCTGGCAAGACGAGAACTACGATTACCCGCCCTACTCCGGCATCGTCATGCGCCGCTTCGATGCATCGAAGAACGCGATCGGAGTGCAGGTGCGCGTCACTTCCGAGATCGCCGACGACCCGCGGGTGGCGCTGACGCCCAGCGGCGAGGCGATGGTGATCTGGTCCGACTTCGGCACCGTGTCGGGCCGCGTCTACGACGACCTGGGCGATCCGGTCGGACCGGAGTTCGATCTCTCGACCTCCGCCGGCTATCCGGAGATCAGCACCGCGGGACCGTCGTCGTTCGTCGTCGTGTGGGGCGGCGCGATCGGAGTGGAGGGGCGTCTGTTCGACACGTCCGGAGCGCCGATCAGCGACGAGTTCACGGTGAGCGCGGACGGCTACTACGCCGACGTTGCCGGGGACGCGGCGGGGAACTTCGTGGTCGTGTGGAAGGAGGACGGGGACGTGTGGGGGGCTCAGCGGTTCGAGGTCGAGGAGGCGCAACCCCAAGAGATCCCCCTGCTGGGCAAGGCCGTGGTGATCGCGAACAAGCTCCCCGACGACTTCGAGAAGAGCAAGGGGAAGTGGAACGCGAGCGGCGACGGGATCGTGGTCCCGCTGCGTGGCTCGGCGGACGACCCGCGCTGCAATGGCGACCCCGAGGGGACGGTCAAGGCGACGGTACGGTTCGCGAGCGCCACGTCGGGTGCGGATACGGGGGCGATCCCGCTTCCGTGCCAGAACTGGACGGCCACCGGCTCGACCAAGGTGAGCGGCGTAGCCAAGCGCGGCTTCAAATACAGCGACGGGAAGCTCGCGGACGGGCCCTGCAACTCGGTCAAGATCAAGGGGACGAAGACGATCTCGGTGAGCTGCAAGGGCAAGAAGGGTGCCGCTTCCTTCGTCTACGATTTGCAGGTCGGGGTGGCGCAAGGTCGGGTCGTTGGCTCCCTCTCCCTGGGCGGCACCACGTACTGCGCTGAGTTCCAGGCGTTCTTCGACGGCAGCGACGGCAAGAAGTACAAGGGCAAGGCGGTCGCGACGCCCGCGAGCTGCTCCTAGCGCGCGCGGAGGACCCGAGCGCGGGATGGCCAATCGAGGGCTGGCAATGGGCTGGGGTGGCTGGCAATTTGGCTGACCGGGAACTTTCCAGGGTGGCTGGCAATGACCGGGTGGGGCTGGCAATGACCGGGAACTTTCCAGGGTGACTCCGCGCTTCACGGAGGGAGACGCGCCGTTTCCCGCGTGAAGGACTTTCGTTCGCCTCGAAGGCCCCCGGTCATGGTCGGGCCCGTGCCGACCGGCGCCGAGCGACCGGGGGCCTTCCTGGGCGGCGACCCGTCCCATCCGCCGAGTTGCTTCGAAACCCGTCGCCCTGACAGGTTCCCGGTCCTTGTTGGCCTCCCTGACAGGTTCCCGGTCTTTGTTGGCCCTGCGGTGCCGGCGCTATACCGAAGGCCTCATTCGGCCGATACCCGTACCGGGGGCGAGTCGACGTGTTCGCGACGAGAGAGCAGACATCGAGCGCTAGCGAGAGCGCCGGCTCCATCGGGATGGACGTCTTCCGGGCCGCGTTCGAGACGGCCGCCCACGGGATGGCGCTCGTCAGTCTCGACGGTGCCTGGCTCGAGGTGAACAACGCCATTTGCGATCTCCTCGGCTATTCGCGGGTGGAGCTCTCCGGGCTGACGTTTCAGGATGTTACCCACCCTGACGACCTCGAATCGGACCTCGAGCTCCTCCGCAGCACCCTCCTCGGGGAGCGGCAGAGCTACCAGCTCGAGAAGCGCTACATCCGCAAGGACGGGGCCGTCGTCTGGATCCTGCTCAGCGTCGCGCTGATTCGCGACGAGGGCGGTCTGCCCCAGTTCTTCGTATCGCAGATCCTCGATCTGACGGAGCGTCGTAGGGCGGAAGAGCAGCTGCGCCACGCGCAGAAGATGGAGGCAGTGGGACAGCTCACGGGGGGCATCGCCCACGATTTCAACAACCTGCTGACGGTCGTCATCGGAAATCTCGAGATGCTCGAACGAGGTCCATCCGTCGCCGACGGCGAGGCCTCGCCGCGGCGTGTCGGCGCGGCGCTGGAGGCCGCACGGCGTGGCGCGCGCCTCACGGGGCGGCTCCTCGCTTTCGCCCGGAAACAGCCCCTCGACCCGAAGCCGGTCGACGTCAACGATCTCGCCACGGGTCTCGGGCCTCTCCTCGCACGGACCGTCGGCGAGGGGGTGGATCTCCGGTACGACCTGCAGGCGGGTCTGTGGCACACGGTCGCGGACCCGGTCCAGCTGGAGAACGCCCTTCTCAACCTCGTGATCAACGCGCGGGATGCCACGCAGGGGAGAGGCGCCGTTCTCGGACTCCGCACTCGCAACCGTCGTGTCTATCGTCCGTCGAGTGAACCCGCCGAGCGCGGCGTTCCTCCGGGCGAGTACGTCGTCGCGACAGTGAGCGACAATGGAACCGGCATGAGCGCCGAGGTCGTTCGAAGGGCTTCGGAGCCCTTCTTCACCACGAAGGGGGCGGGTCGTGGTACCGGCCTCGGATTGAGCATGGTCGCCGGCTTCGTCGAGCAGAGCGGCGGACACCTCACGATCCAAAGTGCTACCGGCCGCGGTACCGAAGTGCGCATCTACCTTCCGCGCTGCTCCGCGCAGGTGGCGCGGGACGATGATCCGACTCTCGTGGCACCGGCGCCGGCGGCCGGTCGTGGGGTCGGGGAGCGGATTCTGCTGGTGGAAGACGACCGGTCGATCCGCACGATGAGTGCGGAATTCCTGCGGGGGCTCGGATACGAGGTGATCGAGGCACAGGACGGGCGCGACGCCCTGGCGTGCCAGCGGCGCTCCTCGGAGCCCTTCGATCTGCTCCTGACCGACGTGTCGATGCCAGGAGGCATCAACGGACGCGAGCTCGGCGACCAGATGCGGATGCGCGAGCCGGACATCCCGATCCTCCTGTGCTCCGGTCATGCCGAGGCCTCGCTCATCGAGCGCTCCAGCCTGCCTCGAAGCTGCGGATTCCTGGCGAAGCCCTACTCGCTGTCCGAGCTCGCGACCGGCGTTCACCAGGCCCTGTCGTCCAGCAACCGGAAAAACGAACAATGACCGGGAACCTTCCAGGCCGGGTTGGCTGAAGGCGGAGCAGGGACCGGGAACTTTCCAGAGATGCCGGCCGTCGTCCGGCCGCGAGGTCTCCTGAAGGGTTCCCGGTCATTGTCCGGTCGCGCGGTCCCCTGGAAGGTTCCCGGTCTCTGTCCGGCTCCTCTCAGCTGGCCTCAGCCTGGCTGGTCTGGTCGCGCAGGGCGTAGGCCTCGGTGTAGTTCTTGAACTTGCGGAACATGCGCCGGTTAAGCGCGCGCATGATCGGGCGAGTGAGAAAGCTCAGGTGTCGCGAGAAGCCCTTCACCTCCAGGGCCATGTACCACTGAACACGACATCGACCGTCGCCCAGATCCGTGACCCGGTAGTCCTCGAGGAATTTCTCCGTCGCCGGCTTGCTGGCGCCAACGAAGGTGAATGCCATGCGCTTGCCGCGCTCCCACGCGACGAACTCCTCGTAGCCGATCAGTCCGCCCATCATGTGCACGCTTCGCGTGGTCCCGATGCCGTAGGGCTGGGGCGAGGTCCATTCGACCTTTTGAATGGGCATGGCCCACACCGTCCAGGCATTCGCATCCTCGAACACGTCGAAGATCTGCTCGGGCGTGGCACGCACCACTTCCTCGGACAGGAAAACGTTGGGGGACTGTTCTAGGAAGTCCAGACCTACGGGTGTGCATCCGAAATATTCGCTCACGAGCATCTCCCATTCGCAGCCCACCAAGCCACCGAAGGTCGGATTCTACCAATCGAGGCCGTTCATGCAGAGGGAGGCGGCTCAGGGCCGCGGGGCGATCGAGCTCCGCAAAGATGCAAATCCGAACACCGAACAAATACCGAACAGAAACACCGAACAGCGACCGGAAACACCGAACAGCGACCGGGAACTTTCCAGAGGTCCAGTCCTTGTCCGGCGCCAGAACACCCAACAATGACCGTGGCCCGTGCGCTGACGGTTCCCCCCTGGAAGGTTCCCGGTCCTTGTCCGGTCCCTCCCTGGAAGGTTCCCGGTCATTGTCCGGTCGCTTCGGGCAGGGTGGGAACGAGGTCGATGATGCGCGCCACGTGCGCATCGTTGATCGCGATCTTCGCGACCGCCTGCCCGCTTGGCACCCGTCGCAGTGGACTCGCCTCGGGTACGTAGAATCGTTCGATCCCGAACTGGATGCGGCTCGTCGTCGGCCGCGGTCGCCGTTCTCCCGCGATCCAGGTCCCGGCGTCTCCTCGCGGTGGCTCCGCGCGGCACTCCACGCCGTGAGAGGTGGTCACCGGTCCCTCGATCGTGAGGACGGGCTCGGAACGCGGCGCGAGCCGGACGTAGACGGGGCCCGGCGAGCTCCGCGGACGCACCGTGGCGCAGAGCTCCTCGGCGCTCTGGATGAGGGGATACGTGAGCGCGACGTAGTGGCCGGCGAGAAGATCGCGGGGATCCACCGGGCCCGTCTGGAGCCACACCTCGCGTGCGACGCGATGCGACGTCAGCAGCGAGCCGCCCCACACCGCGAAGAACGCGATCTGCGCGAGCAGGACCCAGCGGAGCGCCTTCACGATGCGGCCCCCTTCGTGGTCGATCCGAGAAGCCGGCGCCGCGTGCGCTCGAGCGCGAAGGCGAGGCCGGCCAGCAGAACTCCGGCGACGATGAAGCCGACGCCGCTCTGTACGAAGCTCCCGAAGACGTCGAGGAATCGCGTGACGAGGACGACGAGGAGCACGGCGATTCCGAGGTTGATCTCCGCCGCCGAGCGCGCGTTCGATCCGTGCCACATGAACGCGACGGCGACGGCTCCCAGGAGCACGTTCGCGGCGATCGCAGCCGCGTGGATCGCGGTCTCGCCGAGCAGAAGCGTGAACGACAGCGTGAGCGGCGCGACAAGCAGCAGGCGAGCACCGAGCAGGTCCCGCGGGGCGGCGACGTACCGGTTCGCGCCGAGGCGGGCGATCCCCGCCACCGCGAGAGCGGCCAGGGCCATGGTCGCCGCGAGCGCACTCCGACCGGCGTCGCCCTCCAGGGAGTCGTCCACGTGCCACGCGAAGCTCATCGCGTACAGGATCCCCAGCCAGACCGTCGCGGCCGGCGCGAGCTCGGATGCGCTGGCGTTCGCGTGCAGAAGGGCGACGAGCCAGATCGTCGTCAGGGAGACGGCGGCGACCGCGATCCAGCCTCCGTCCTCGAGGCCGAACGGCGGCGTCGCGACGAGCACACCCATCGTCCAGGCAGCCACGAGACCATGGCTCTGGCGCTTCTGGCCCGCGGGGAGAAGGACCGCGCTCTGCGCGATCGCCAGGACCAGCACGCCCACGGCCAGCCCCCAGTGCGTGATCTCGAAGGGGCCGACGATCGAGAGGGGGCCGCTCACGAAGAAGCTCCCGACGAGCGTCAGAAGCGCGATGGCTGCGGTGTGCAATCCGGACACGACCGGATGCTCCGTCTTCCAGGCGAGCGGGGCTCCCAGGACGAGCCAGACCAGAAACGAGGTGCTCGTCTCCCCCGACAGCTGGAACGTCTGTGCGTACAGCCCGATGCCGAGAAGCGGCAGGACGAGCCAGACGATCTCGAGCGAGGCCCCGGTGACGGAACCCTTCGCACGGATCGCCGCCTCGCCGACGAGAAGCAGGAGGGCGAGGAAGGCGACGATGCGGACCTCGGGGCCGATGTTCTCCCAATTGGTCGCGATGAGCAGAGAGATGCCCGCCAGCACGAACAAGCCGGCCAGGATCGCCAACCAGGTCACGCCGGAGATCTGCGTCCGGGGGCCGTCGTCGCCGGCGCGTTCGAGGAGGACGCGCCGCTGGTCGCCGGTGATGACGCCGTCGCGCTCCGCCTCGGCCAGCACTGCGTCGAGCGGTCGCGCGCCACCGGCCCGTCGCTGCGAGAGCACCCACGCCACGAGTGCCACGATCAGGATGGTGGTGAGCCCGCCCACGGGCTCAGTGTAGCGGCTTCTCCCCGCTGGTCCGAGAGGTCGCGTCGGGCGAGCCCAGCGAGATGGCGAGGATCCGGACCGGCTCCGTGCCCTCGTTCCGGCCGTTGTGGCTCCAGTCGAGTGCTTCGACGAGGACCTGGCCCGCTTCGTAGACGTGCGCCTTCTCGTCGCGGTACTCGACGGTGATCCGGCCGGAGAGCACGTAGCCGATCATCAGGGTCTCGTGTTCGTGCCAGCCCGTCTCGGCGCCGGCTGGAATCGTGACCATCTTCGCGACGATCCGGGCGGGGGCGCCGTCCGGGTACCGCAGAGGCTGGCCGAGAACCGTTTTGTCGCTTGACAACAGATCGGAAGACGAGACCGCAGGCGACTCGGAGCACTCCCCGGCGGTTCCGGTCGGCGATGCGAGCAGGAGCGTCGCGAGCACCCAGCCCGAGGCCGCGAGGCCGGCAGTATTTCGGCTCATGCGGCCATCGTAGCACCTGGCGCGTCGCTCCGGTCCGGTCGCGCCGAGCGATCTTGCTGCACGTGGGCACCCCCGGTACCACTTGAGGTGTGCTGCATCGTCCGCCCTCGTCGCAGCGCCGCGCCTCGGCCGGTGGTGTGCGATGAACAAGAAGATCGTCTACCCGCTCGCCGTGCTCGGAGCCTCGGCCGCCGTCGCTGGGGTCCTTCTGAGCACGAGCAGCCCCGTCGCGAGCCGGCCGGCCGAGCGGATGCTGCGCGCGGTTCGAACGATTCCGGTCGAGCTTCGCGACGTGAGCCTCGACGTCCGCTCGCAGGGCACCGTTCGGCCGCACGCCGAGAGCGATCTGATTCCAGAAGTATCCGGCCCGGTCGTCTGGACGTCGCCGGCGCTGGTGTCCGGTGGCTACTTCGAGAAGGGCGACCCGCTGCTTCGGATCGACCGCGCCGACTACGCCGCGGCGGTCGAGCGCGCCCGCGCGCAGCTGGCGAGGGCCGAGGGGGAGAACGAGCACGCGCAGCGGACCCTCGAGCGACAGCAAGATCTCGCGAAGCGGAGCGTCGCGAGCGACTCCGAGCTGAACGATGCGGAGCGGATCGCCCGCGTCGCGGGGGCGGGCGTGGACGAGGCGCGTGTGGCGCTCGATCAGGCCGAGCGGGACCTCGCCCGAACGGAGATCCGTGCGCCGTACACCGGACGCATTCGCAGCGAGCAGGTCGACGTCGGGCAGTTTCTGAGTCGCGGGCAGCCGTTCGCGCAGGCCTACGCGACCGACTTCGTCGAGGTTCGTCTGCCGATCGCGGACGCCCAGCTCGCGTACATCGACGTGCCCTACTGGCACGACGAGGCGCCGGACGAAGCGGCCTTCCCCGAGGTGACGCTCACGGCGAAGTTCGCCGGAAGAGTCCGAACCTGGAGGGGCCACGTCGTGCGGACGGAGGCGGAGATCGACGCGAAGAGCCGCCTCGTGCACGTCGTCGCGCGGGTCGAGAACGACGACGCGAAGCCGATGCCGCTGCCGGTCGGGCTCTTCGTGCAAGCGCAGATCGAGGGGCGACGTGAGGAAGACGTCGTCTCGATTCCCCGGCAGGCTCTCACCGGACCGCGGCAGGTGCTCGTCGTGGACGACGAGGATCGGATTCGATTCCGGGACGTCGAGATTCTTCGTGTCGAAGGGGAGAACGTCCTGATCGCGGGTGGACTGGACGCAGGCGAGCGAGTGTCGGTCTCGATCCTCCAGGCGCCGGTCGACGGGATGCAGGTGCGACCGGTCGACGACACGGAGGTCGTGAAGGACGCGCGCGCGTGAAGTCGGTCGTCGCCTGGTTCGTCGACAATCCGATCGCCGCGAACCTGCTGACGGCCCTGCTGATCCTCGGCGGACTCCTCACGATGAGGACGATCCGCCAGGAGGAGTTCCCGAGCATCGACTCCGAGGTCGTGCGGGTCACCGTGCCGTATCTCGGAGCGACTCCCGAAGAGGTGGAGGCGTCGGTCTGCGTTCGTATCGAGGAGGCGATCGCGGGAACGCCCGGGATCGATCGCTACACCGCGATCGCGAGCGAGGGGAGCTGCACGGTCCTGATCGAGCTCGTCGAGGGCTCCGATCGCAGCACGCTGGTCGGAGAGATCGAGAGCAAGGTCGGCGGCATCTCGACGTTTCCCGCCGAGACCGAGAAGCCGGTCGTTTCCTACCTGGTCATCACCCAGGACGTGATCAAGATCGCGATCTCCGGTGCGGCGGACGAGAGGGCGCTCAAGGTCCTCGCGCACCGGATGCACGACGAGCTCGTGCAGTTCCCGCAGATCTCCCAGGTCGACGTAGTCTATACCCGTCCGTACGAGATCTCGATCGAGGTCCCGGAGCAGACCCTCCGGCAGTACGGCATCACCTTCGACGACGTGGTGGGTGCGGTGCGCGAGTCGTCCCTGGATCTTCCGGGCGGATCCCTCAAGACGGAGGGGGGTGAGATCCTACTGCGCTCGGCGGGGCAGGCCTACCGTGGCGACGAGTTCGACTCGATCGTCGTGCTGACACGCCCCGACGGGACGACCGTCACCCTGGGAGAGATCGCGGATGTCGTCGACGCCTTCCGGGACGACGACGTTCGGGCATACTTCGACCGAGAGCCGGCGGTCGTGGTGCAGGTCAACCGCGTCGGTGACGAGAGCATCCTGGAGATCGCTCGCGTGGTGCATGCCTACGTCGAGGACGCACGCGTTCAGCTTCCCGAGGGAATCCACCTCACGACCTGGAACGACGAGGCGGCGAGCTTGCGCGCGCGCATCGATGCGCTGGTCGGGAACGCGGCCGGCGGGCTCTCCTTCGTGCTGCTCGTGCTCGCGCTGGTGTTGCGGTTCCGGTTGGCGATCTGGGTGGCGGCCGGCATCCCGATCGCCCTGCTCGGCGCCCTCATGTTGTTTCCGGCGTTCGACTTCTCGATCAGCACGATCGCGGTCATGGGCTTCATTCTCGTGCTGGGCATCGTCGTCGACGATGCGATCGTGGTCGGCGAGCGGGTGTTCGCCTTCGAGGAGGCGGGCCGGTCGCCCCGTGACGCGGCGGTGGACGGAACGCTCGACGTGCTCGTGCCGGTCGTCTTCGGTGTGCTCACGACGATCGTCGCGTTCTCGCCGTTGGTCGTGGTGCCAGGGCGAATGGGGCAGTTCTTCGGGGTCCTGGGCGGAACCGTCATCCTCTGCCTGTTGCTCTCGCTGGTCGAGGCGTTGTTCGTTCTCCCGTCCCACCTGGCGCATCGCCATGCCAAAGGGCGCGACGCATCGTCGGACGGTGTTTGGACGAGCCTGCAGGACCGCGTCTCGGCCGGCCTGGATCGCTTCGTCGAGCACCGGTATCAGCCGGCACTCGAGCGCGTTCTGGAGTGGCGTTACCTCGCGATGTCGATGGCCGTGGGGATCCTGCTCGTGACGTTGGCGCTCTTTCTGAGTGGGCGGATCGAGTTCCAGTTCTTCCCGGGTATCGAGGGCGACCGGATCTACGCGACCCTCACGATGCCGCCCGGTACGCCGCTCGCCCGCACGGAAGCCGCGGTGCGCCAGCTCGAGGCCGCGGCGGAGAGGGTCCAGGACGACTATCGCGAAGAGGAGGGCGATCCGTCCGCGTCGCTGATCGTCCATACCCTGTCGTCGGTCGGTCGGCAGACGCCGCGGGGCGGTCCAGCGGTGTCGACGGGCGGCGGGACGCATCTCGCGCAGCTCCGACTCGAGCTCGTCGATTGGAGGGAGCGCTCGCTCACGGCCAGTGAGATCGGAGCACGCTGGCGCGAGGCCGCGGGCCCGATCCCCGACGCGGTGGAGCTCAAGTTCGAACCGTATTCGATGCACGCGGGAAGCCCGATCGGTCTCGTCCTCTCGTCGGACCGGCCGGAGGACTTGATCGCCGCGTCCGCCGAGGTGCGGGAAGCGCTCGCCGGCTATGCAGGCGTCTTCGACGTCTCCGATTCGTTTCGCGCGGGCAAGGAGGAGATCCGGCTCCGACTGCTGCCCGAGGCCGAGCCCCTCGGGCTGACGCTCGGAGACCTCGCGCGACAGGTCCGGACGGCCTTCTACGGCGCCGAGGTGCAGAGGATCCAGCGCGGCCGCGACGACGTGCGCGTCATGGTGCGCTATCCGGCGGACGAGCGGCGCTCCCTCGGGAACCTCGAGAGCATGTGGATCCGTGCTCCCGACGGGACCGAGATTCCGTTCGCCGCGGTGGCGGAAGCGTCCGCGGGTCGTGGCTATGCGACGGTCGAGCGGATCGACGGACGGCCGGTCGTGACGGTCAGCGCCGATGTCGACCGCAACGTGGCCTCGCCGGAGGAGGTCCTGCGAGCTCTTCGAAAGACGCTGATCCCGTCGCTGCAGCGCGAGTATCGGGGACTCTCCTTCGGTCTCGAGGGCGAGCAGCGCGAGCGGGCGAAGGCGCTGGGAGGTCTCTCTCGCGCGTTTCTGCTCGCGATGCTGATCATCTACGCGCTGCTGGCGATTCCACTGCGCTCCTACGCCCAGCCCTTCGTGATCATGATGGCGATTCCGTTCGGAGCGGTGGGCGCCGTCCTCGGGCATGCGGTCATGGGATGGGATCTCGTGTTCTTCTCGTTGCTGGGCATCGTCGCGCTCGCCGGAGTCGTCGTGAACGACAGCCTCGTCCTCGTGGATTTCGTGAACCGCGAGGTCGCGAGCGGAGCGGACGTCGAGCAAGCGGCACGGACGGCGGGAGCCAAGCGCTTTCGGGCGATCTTTCTCACCTCCGTCACGACGTTCGCGGGCCTCGCGCCGCTCATGGTGAACGTCTCCGAGGCGACGTTCTTCGTCGTACCGATCGCCATCTCGCTCGCCTACGGAGTGGTGGTCGCGACGGGCATCACGCTCTTTCTGGTGCCGAGCGGGTTGCTGATCGTGCACGACTGCCAGCAGTGGCTCGGGCGCGCGCGTGCGTCGAACGACCGCCCGGCCGAGGCTCCGTCGAAGCAGCCGGGGTGAGACCGCCCTACATCGATCGGAGGAGACGGGTCAGGTCGGCCATCGACTCGAAGTCCTTCGCGCCGCGGCCGGTGAAGTTCCCCCCCATGTTCGCCAGGATGAAGTGCGAGCAGCCCGCCCGGACGAGAGGTGCGGCGGCTTCGGCGATCTCGGCCGGCGTGCCGAAGTAGTACTGATCCTCGAGCAGCTCCGGGGTCATGCGCTCGCGCGCCATCTCGACTTCGGCCCGCGTCGTGCGCGACGGGACCAGCTCGATCTGACCCCCGAACTCGTCGCCGAAGGGGTGATCGAGCCCGTGGCTGCGCCACACCACACCCGGGAGGCCGAGCGCGTTGTACGCGACGTAGAGGCTCTCCATCGACTGCTGCAGCAGCTCGCGTCGGTCGTCGCCGATCACCAGGAGCATCGTCTGCGCTGCCACGAAGCCGTCCATCGAGCGGCCCGCGTCGGCGGCGGCGCGCGAGATCCGGTCGAGGCGTCGCGCGTACTCCTCACCCGACACCGGTTGGCCGGGGAGCCAGCCATCGGCGTAGCGGCCGGTCAGCCCGAGCATCCTGGGCGCATGCGCGCCGACGTAGAGCGGCGGCGGTCGGTCCTGCCAGAGGGGGAGGTCGAAGACGGCGCCGTCGAGCGAGTAGAACGAGCCCTCGTAGTCTACGGGGGCTCCCCGGCTCGCGAAGAGCTTCTGGAGAACCTCCAGCGCCTCGGCGAATCGGGCGACCCTTCGTCTGCTCGGAAGACCGTACGGCTCCGTGTTCTCCCGAAGTCCGTTGCCGATGCCGAGCACGACACGCCCTTCGGAGAGGTGGTCCAGGGTGACGAAGGTCTGGGCGATCGACACGGGGTGCCGGCGGATCGCTTCGGTGACCGAGGTGCCGATGCGCAGCCGGGGAAACCGGTCCGCGACCCGTGCCATCACCGGCGCGGGGTCGAACAGGGCGTCGCCGGAGTGGATCACCGCGGCCGCCGCGCAGTTCTCCGGCGTCCAGAGCCACTTGGGCGCGAAGCCCATGAAGTGGTCCGGGAACCAGATCGTGTCGGCTCCCATCTTCTCGGCTTGCTGGATCGAGTAGTCCGAGACGAAGATCGGTGCGAGGCAGCCATCCTGATAGCCGACGGTGACGTTCGACATGCTCGCCTTCGTAGCGCGGTCGTCGTCGGTGAGCTAACGCCCACGGGGATGGACCCGGTGACGCAGGGGGCGCTCGGGGCTGCGGCGGCGGAAGCGATCGCACCGCGATCGCGCACGCCCTGGGCGGGGGTGCTCGGCGGTCTCGCCGGAATGGCGGCGGATCTCGACGTCCTGATCCAATCGCCGACGGATCCGCTGCTGTTCCTGCAGTACCACCGGCAGGTGACGCACTCGCTCTCGTTCATCCCCGTGGGCGGTCTTCTGTGTGCGCTCGTCGCGTACCCGTTCGTCCGCCGCTGGCTCTCGTTCGGACGCGTGTTCTCGTTTTGCCTGGCGGGGTACGCCACGCACGGTCTTCTGGACGGCTGCACGTCGTATGGGACGCAGTTGCTATGGCCGTTCTCGGACGCACGCGTCGCCTGGAACGTGGTGTCGGTCGTGGATCCGCTCGTCACGGTGCCGCTTCTCGCTCTGGTCGTCGTGGCGGCGTGGCGCCGCCGGCCGGCTCTCGCACGCGTCGCGTGCGGGTGGGTCGTGCTCTACCTCCTGGTCGGACTCGTGCAGCGAGAGCGCGCCGAGGCGTTCGGTCTCTCCGTGGCCGAGGCGCGCGGACACGTTCCCGCTTCCCTCGCGGCCAAGCCCGCGTTCGGGAACCTCTTGCTGTGGAAGATCTTCTACGAGTACGACGGCAGGTACTACGTGGACGCCGCGCGCATGGGACCCGAGCCGCGAAGCTTCGGCGGAGAGAGCGCCCCGGCACTCGATCTCGCAAGGGACCTCCCCTGGCTTCGGGAGGGGACGACGCAGGCGGGGGACGTCGGCCGGTTCCGATGGTTCTCCGACGGCTTCCTCGCGAGAGACCCGGAGCATGCCGACCGCGTCATCGACGTCCGCTACTCGGTGGTCCCGAACCGCATCGACGCGCTCTGGGGCATCGAGCTCGATCCCGCCGCGGGCCCGGACGCGCACGCGCGCTTCTTCACCTCGAGGGAGGTCACCCCGGAAGACCGAAGCGCGATCCTGCGGATGCTGGGCGTCGGTGGGGGGCGGGCGCCGGGAGCTAGCGGCGGGCGCCCATGATCAGCTTCTTGACGCCTTCCTCGAACGAGACTTCGCAGACGGTCGCGGAGTTGAGACCGATCACGACGCCCTCCCCGAACTTCTTGTGCTTCAGGTAGGTGCCGGCGGCGTACTCACCCGACGTCTCGTAGGGCCTG
>JAUIFY010000423.1 GCA_030430245.1 bacterium
TAGCCGGGCAGGTTCTCGAACCGCTCGTCCGGCGTCCTCACGTACTCGATGCCCGCGCCCGTCGTTCGGATCTCGACGTGGTCTCGCTCCATCTCGGCCCTCCTTCGCGCTTCGGTCCCACGAAACTGGCAGCGTATGTGCCACTTTGTCAACCGAGGCTCGGGGGGGCACCGGCGCTCACTCTCGCATCGCGCGGTCCCCGAGGAACGGCTCGTTGCGGAGAAGATCTCCTGCGACGTCTTCGGAAGGCGTCGTCCCGAGCTCCGCTCTACCCTCCAGGGACGCGACGAGCCCCGCCTCGCACGAGCGCTGCTGGAACGGGGGCACACAGGACATCGAATCCGGGTCGCAGTCACCGGCGCACGGAACGTCGCCCTCCGCGCACGACGCACCGGCGGGAAGCGGGACGGAGCAGACACCCGTCGCTGCGAGAGGGCCAGTACCGACGGGAAACGGCCGGCGCGAGCATCGCAAGCCGTCCACACACGTGTTCGTGCGACAGGGCTCGCCCTCGCGACCGAGCTCGCGACACACGACTCCTTCGCACCACGCCTCCTCCCCGCAGGCCCCGGGATGATCGCAGTCCTCGCCCACCCCTCGCACCTCGGCGCACAGGCCCGCGTCGCAGAACAACCCGTCCTCGGTCCGACACGTCGAGCCCGGCTCGAGGACCACGGGCAGCTCGAGGATGTGGGTGACGTCGCGTACGAACGTCGCCGCACACGCGTCGCCCAACCCCGCGGGTTCGTCGTTTCGCGCCACGCACGTCCCGGAGTCGTCGACGTTCGGGCCTGGCCTGCAGAACGCCTCGGCGGGCCACCCCCGACACCCGTCCGATTCGACGCACGGCTGTCCGAGTGCCGCCGTCCCCCGGCAGGTTCCCTCGAAGCAGTGCGCATCCCCGCCCGAGAACCCGACGCACTCCTGCCGGACGTCGCACGGCTGACCGATGTCCTGCGCGCCGCGAAGCACCCTCGCGCACGGCGAATCGATCGTGTCGTCGATCGAGCCGGTCGCGTCGCAGGCGTCGGAGGACGCTCGGAGGAGCTCGGCACAGGCGCGGGCTGCATCGACGTCGAGCCGTAGGCGCGGGGTGTCTGCGACCTCCGCGAAGGAGCCGCGAATGAACTCCCGCCGGTTCGGGACGCAGTCCGCCGTGCGGGCGACCTCGTATCCCTCGGCCGCGCAGCACGAGGCGAATCGGCCGCATTCTCGCTCCGCCCAGACCTGCGCGAGCGATCCGAGCACGTCGTCGCCGTCGCCGGAGCCCGAACCCTCGCCACACGCGACCAGCAGGCCGCTCGCCAGCACGAAATGGAACGCCCGAAATCTGGCCATGAAAGACTCCCCCGCGTGTCCCCGGGCGCGCCGTGTCGCGCGCCGGTTCACGTGCAAAGACGAAGCGAACGCCACGCAATTCACCAGGGACGCTCTTCGGAGTCCAGCCGTCCTTCGGGCCGACTCCCACGCGTGGAGCGGAGCGGCTTCGCCGTGGTCGCATCTCCGCTGCCGCGGGGCCTGCGAGGCGCCGATCGCTGGCCATTAATGAAAATGAATCTCGTTTTCAATTGAGCCTGGGGCCGGCCGCATAGTATGGACGGGGATCATGGGTTCGCACAGACGGAGCCGGCTCGGCGAGCGACGTCCGATGACGGTTCACCGTCAGGCCGCCGGGGAGCGGACCGGATGAGCTGCGCATTCGCCGCCGCCTCGGGCATCCTCTGGCTCTGCTTCCTTCGACGGCCCGTCGCACCGGACCTCTTCGCGCCGGTCTTCGAGGCGCCGCTGGGCGAGACGTCGATCCGTCTCGTTGGGGCGTCCCTCCTGGCGCTGTCGGCGGTGTGTTGGATCTCACGAGCCGGCCTCGGCGTCGGCCTGGCCCTGGCGCTGGTGGTGATGATGGCGGCGGGCACCACGGCGACGTTCTTGATGCCACGCCGGCAACCGATGGTCGGCCTTCTCCTCGGCCTCTGCCTCGTCGGATGGGCGATCAGTGCGATCTCGGGGACCTGAAGGTGCACGGGTGACTTCCGACCGAACGATCTCCTCCGGCCAGACGGCCGCCGCCGTCCTCGCAACGCCTCCGTGTGCCATCGCGATCGCGATGCTCATGGCCGTCTACCTCCCCGTGCCGGAGAAAGAGCGGATCATCGGAAGCGGCGTCGCGTTTCCGCTGGTCTGGGTCGCGTTGGCCGTCGGTGCGTTCCTGAGTCGCAGCGCGCCCTGGGCATGGGGATACCTGCTCGGAACGACCGCCCTCGCGTCCGCCCTGGTCGCGCTGCGGGTTCTGGGAGGCCTGTAGATGGCTTCGATCCCGGTATCGACTCGAACGCGGGCGCGTCTCTACGCCGTGCATAGCTGGACGGGCGTTCTCTTCGGCCTGGTGCTCTTCGCGTTCTCCTTCTCCGGAGTCGTCGCTCTGTTCCACCACGAGCTGTTCCAATGGGAGCGCCCGGCGGCGCGCCAGGAAGCGGGCCCGCACGTCTCGATCGACACGCTACTGGCCGAGCACGTGCGGCCCGAGAACGACCACATCAACGTATTTCCGCCGCGCGCCGGCCAACGAGCGTGGCGACTCGTCCAGAGCGCCGGAGGCGAAGGCGACGACGGCCCTTCGGCCTACGAGCGCACGGAGCACGACGCCGCGACGGGCGAAGTCCTGGACACCCCGTTCGACGGTGTCGCCCGCTTCTTCCGGCAAGTTCACACGAACCTGCTGCTGGAACAGTGGGGACGCTACACGGTGGGCGTCGGCGGCCTGCTGCTTCTCCTCGCCCTGCTGAGCGGCATCATCGTGCACGCGCGCTTCACCGAGAGCTTCACCACGTATCGACCCGAACGATCGCGACACGTGCGCTGGCTCGACACGCACAACGTGATCGGGGTCTGGCTGCTTCCGTTCCACATCATGATCGCCTTCAGCGGTGCGCTTCTGGGCCTGGCCGGAATCTTCAT
>JAUIFY010000424.1 GCA_030430245.1 bacterium
CCGTGGACGCCGACGCTCAGGGGTTCGTCCGACTTCTCGCCCACCAGACGGACCACCGTCTTGGCGATCGCCTCGTAGTACAGAAGATCGACCGCCGTCTCGTTGTCGGCGACGATCATCTGTCGAACATGGCCGGCGGCTGCGCCCCACAGGAACATCGTCGGGCCCAGGACGGCCGCGAGCCGCATGGAGAAGTCGCCCCGGAACGCGAGGAAGCCGATGGCGGAGAACCCGAGGCTCGCGAAGCCGACCTCCGCCTGGAACGGGCTGTTCTTCCAACCGATGAAGGCGGCGACCATCTCCCCGAAGAAGACGTGCATGACGAAGTTGTAGAGGAACGATACGCCGATCGAGAAGAGGAGGAAGTAGGCGAGCAGCGCTTCGCCGACGACGTCGCGCGTCCACGGCCGCGGCTGCCGCGTGAGGGAGAGTCCGCTCGCGAGCAGGCCGAGCACGAGACACGTGACGGTGAAGTTCGAGAGGGCGAGGGCGATCATCGCAGACACCTTTCGAGGCCTTTCGAATGCATGAGAGGTCGATTGAGCGCCTCTCGTCGAGGTGAAGCAACCCCCGTCCGGTTTCGAGCCATGGGCGCGTGGAGCGTGCGGGCGGCCACGGCGGGACCGATCCGCGCTCGGTTGGAGAGGATGGTGCCGGCCGGCGAGCGCCGCGCGAGCGACGTTCCGGGGGCCTGTCTCGATGGTGCGCACGCAACCCCAGCCGGCTTTCCGTGGTACGATCTCCAAGTGGACCGGCGTGCCTCCGTCGAGGGGGCGATTTCGGTGTCGAGCGTGTGGTCGGGAGGGTCGAAGATGAGGTCGAGCGAATGGGGGCTCGTCGCCCTGGCAGGGGTGCTGGTCGCGGCCGGATGCAGCGACACGGAGCTGGCTCCGCAGAAGCCGAGCTTCGAGTGGGGCTACCCCGCGTGGTCGGAGTACGACGCCGCGGGCGACCACGTCGGTGAGACGCTCTATCAGCTCGATCCCGCCTGTCAGGAGCGACTGAGCTTCTACGAGTGCGCGATCGTGAACGCGCTCGTCGAGGACACGCCGGCGAACAACCCGACCGGAGCGAGCTCCGAGCTGAACGGCGGCATCGACGTCTGTACCGATGTCATCGAGACGCAGGAGCCGAGCTATTGCATGCCCGCCGACGTCTGCAATCCGACGCAGCAGCGCGCGGCGTGGGCCCCCGGCCAGGCGAGCACCGACAATCTCGCCTGGCAGCTCTTCTTCGCCGTGAACTGGCCGGCCGACCCGTCGGAGCCCGGCTATCCCGACGTGAATCGCAAGCCCGGGGCGCGCGACGACGCGCTCCCGTTCGATCACGCGGAGACCGTCTGGCTCGACTACCCGACCGCCGATCAGCTCTTCGGCGTGCCGCTCCCGTGTGACGGTCCCACGCTGACGACCACGACCAAGACCTCTCATGCGTTCCTGCGCCGCCCGCCGGCCGGCCTCGGCGATTCGGACGAGCCCACGGGAGGGGTCCTCGTCGATCAGGACGGTGGCGTCGCTCTGTACGACATTCGTGTGAACCGCACTCTGTGGGAGTTCATCGTCAATCAGAACGACTACTGGCGGACCGGCAGCAGCCTGGCGGCGTTGAAGCAGAACGTCCGGCGCGACTACCAAGCGCCCCCGGGAGAGACGGCCGGCTCGTTTCCCGCCGCACGGGGTGCGCCGCTCGACGAGCTCGGGATCGAAGGCTCGCTGGAGATCAAGGCGGCCTGGAAGGTCCTCACTCCGGAGGAAGCGGCGTCCGGGCGCTTCTACACGCGCACCTTCGCCATCTACGATTCGAACGGCGTGCCCGAGGAGCAGTGCGGCACGCAGACGATGGGCTTGATCGGGGTCCACCTGGTCTACATGCCGGCCCAGTTCGGAAATCCCGAGTGGGTGTGGGCGACGTTCGAGCACGTCTCGAACGTACCGACCGCGCGGATCAACGATGGGGACGACCGGTTCAACCTCTTCGACCCCGTCTGCACGCCGGTGCTCACGCCCGACGAGTGCGCGCAGTACCAAGAGGGGGTGTCCTCCGCGGAGGAGTACCGGTGCTGTCCGAACCTGATGCTGTACGCGACGTCGAGCGACCTGCCGTCCAATCTCGTCTCGAACCAAGCGACGCGCAACGTCGACCCGACCGTCTCGACGATCCTGCCCACGAGGTGCACCGACTTCTACCAGGGCGCGATCTCCAACTTCTTCGGCGACGACAACGTGTGGAGGAACTACTTCCTCGTGAGTACGCAGTGGCCGCTGCGTGGCGCGTCGACCAACTTCCCGTTCTACGAGCCGGAGTTCGAGGCGAACTTCCCGTGCACCCTGCGCAACTCGACGATGGAGACGTTCCTGGTCGCGGACCAGGCGCCCGCCTCGAACGGATGTACGGTCTCGGGCAACACGGAGAAGAACTTCTGTCGGTCGTGCAACGGCGACTGCGTGCGCACGGAGGCCGGCTCGCAGGTCCCCTGTCCGGGGGCGGACGACGCCAAGGATCAGGCGACCACCGCGTCGTGCATGAACTGCCACGGGCAGTTCGCCCCGCAGAACTCGTCCTTCGTCTTCGGGCATCGGCCCTGCTGCGTTCGCTCCGACGGCCAGATGCCGAACCACTGTGGACTCGTCCTGGACCAGGGCGCGTGCGACGGGAGCCTGGGCTGTACCTGGGTCACCGCGGATCCGAGCTGCACCTCTTCGTGAGGCCCGCGAATCCCGAGGCGGCAGCGCGCGACCCCTCCGGGAGCTCGCGGTGCGGCCGACGCTGGTTCCGCGGGCGACGTGATCGCCCCGGTGCGCTCGCCGTATCGGGCGGCGTCACGGTGTGGCGCGGTTGCATTGGGCGTCGACGATACAGGCGGGGGGATGTCCCGGAGAGTGCTGAATTGAAGAGGTAGGAGCGGCGGCTCCTCCACCCGTCCTTTGGTAGGACGGGGGTTGTCAAGACCAAA
>JAUIFY010000137.1 GCA_030430245.1 bacterium
GCCTCTCCCGTCATCTTCATGCGCCGCACGACGACCCGGGAGTGCACGCTCGGCGGCCAGAAGCTCGAGGCGGGCGAGAAGGTCATCCTCTGGTACAACTCGGGCAACCGCGACGAGCTCGTGTTCGATCGGCCGTACGAGTTCGACCTCATGCGCTCCCCGAACGAGCACGTCGGGTTCGGCGGCCCGGGGCCGCACTTCTGCCTGGGCGCGAACCTCGCGCGCCGCGAGATCAGCGTCTTTTTCCGAGAGCTCTTCCGCACGCTGCCCGATCTGCAGATCACCGGCGAGCCGGAGCGACTCGCGTCGAACTTCATCCACGGCATCAAGCACATGTCGTGCGAGTTCTCGCCGACCCGAGCCGCGTAGGGGAGCCATGAGCGCACTCCCCTGGTGGAAGACCGCGGTCGTCTACCAGATCTACCCACGCTCGTTCGCCGACGCGAACGGCGATGGCGTGGGAGAGATCGAAGGCGTTCGCCAGCACCTCGATCACCTCTCGTGGTTGGGAGTCGACGCGATCTGGCTGTCGCCGATCTTTCGCTCGCCAATGCGCGACTTCGGCTACGACGTCGCCGACTACTGCGACATCGACCCTGTCTTCGGAACTCTCGCCGACGTCGACGCGCTGATCGCCGACGCGCACGGACGCGGCATCCGGGTCCTGCTCGACTGGGTGCCGGCGCACACGTCGAGCGATCATCCCTGGTTCGTCGAATCCCGCTCCTCCCGCCTGTCGCCCAAGCGCGACTGGTACGTCTGGCGCGACCCGGACTCCGACGGCACCGTGCCCAACAACTGGCAGAGGCCGTGGCCCCGGGGCGGCGCCGCGTGGACGTTCGACGAGGCCACCGGCCAATACTGGCTCCACTCCTTCCTTCCGGACCAACCCGACCTCAACTGGGAGAATCCGGACGTCGTGCGCGCGATGCACGAGACGCTTCGCTTCTGGCTGGACCGCGGCGTGGACGGCTTCCGAGCCGACGTCGTGCACAACATCGGGAAGGACCCGGCGCTGAAGGATGCGCCGGCTGCGGCCGCGCACGTGCCCCACTGCGCGCTGAATCACGATCCGCGCACGATCGATCACCTGCGCGGCATCCGAAGCCTGCTCGATGCGTACCCGGGCGAACGGATGATGGTGGGCGAGGTGTTCCTGATGGACACGTCGAAGATTCCGCCGTACTACGCCGACGGCGAGGGACTGCACCTCGCGTTCAACTTCCCCCCGATGTTCCTGCCGTGGAAATCGGAGTCGTGGCGCGGGTGCCTCGAGCAGGTGCAGGCCGAGTTCGACGCGATCGACGCATGGCCGACCTGGGTGCTCTCGAACCACGACTGGCCGCGCCATCGCACGCGGCTCGGGAACGAGCCGCGGGCACGGGCCGCGGCGATGCTCCTGCTCACGGTCCGGGGCACGCCCTTTCTCTACATGGGCGAAGAGCTCGGGCTGGAGGACGCGGTCGTCCCTCCGGAACGTGCGGTCGACCCGGGAGGACGCGACGGATGCCGCGCCCCGATGCCCTGGACGACCTCGCGGGGCCACGGGTGGCCGGATCCCGCATGGCTCCCCTTCCCGCCGAAGGCCGGCGCGCGAAGCGTGGAGGCGGAGCGCGAAGATCCAGGCTCGATGCTCCACCTCTACCGCCGACTCCTGCAGCTCCGACGAGAGTCGAGCGCGCTCCGCGGCGGCGCACTCGCCCTTCTCGACGACGTCCCGCCCGGGGTCCTGGCGTATCGCCGTACGACACCCGACGACGAGCGGCTCGTCGCGATCAACTTCGAGGAGCACGAGGTCGCCACTGCGAGCCTGACGGGACTGGTCGAGATGTCGACCGACGGGCGCGGCGAAGGTGCTCCCTTCGTCGGCCGCCTCGGAGCCGACCAGGCGGTCGTCCTCCGCCCGTGACGCGTCCGGCGGCGACGAGCGCGCCGTGCTAGGCCTTCCTCGGGATGAAGGAAGAGGTCGTACGCCAGCTCGACGCGGGGATGGAGCACCAGCTGGCGCGGGTGCGCGCCGAGCAGGATCGCGGACTCCCCCGCATCGGGTGGAAGGTCGCGCTGAACGTGCCCGCGGTGCAGAAGCACCTCGGCCTCGACGGATGGGTCCTGGGCGCGCTCCCGGCGGCGACTGCGCTCGTCGAGCCGGTGTTCGCAGTTCCCGCGGACGGTCAGATCCATCTCGAAGCCGAGATCGCCATCCGGCTCGGCACGAGCCTGCCATCGCGCGTCACGGCGGAGGAGGCCGCGGAAGCGATCGAGGGCTACGCTCCAGCGATCGAACTGGTCGACTACGCGCTACCGAAGGATCGCGGACTCGCGCAGATCTCGTCGCACGGCTTCTTCCATGCGGCCTCGTACGTCGGGGGCGCGTACGGCGGCTTTCATCCGATCGGGCCCGACTTCCCCGTCGTCTTCCGCAACGGGGAGCCGGTCGCCCCGGCGGTGCCGGAGCTCGCCCTCAACGATCCCGCGCCGATCGCCCTGGGTGCGGCGACGCTGCTCGAGCGGTACGACGAGCGACTGGACGGCGGCGACTGGATCCTCTGCGGGTCGCTCGTGCAGCCGGTCGAAGCGGCCCCGGGCGACCTCTTCGTCGTCGACTTCGGTCCGATGGGCCAGATCGAGCTTCGCATCGAGGGCGAAGGAGAGTAGAGAAGAGCCGTGACGCTGTCCCCCGAGCAGGTCGACGAGTTTCGCGAGAACGGCTTCGTGAACGCGGGACGTCTCTTCACGAACGACGAGCTCGAGACCATCGGTCGCGAGTACGACCGCCTCGTCACGTTCGAGGCGCAGACGCTCGGCAACGAGAAGGACGGCGTCTACCCGTATCGCGCGATGCTCAACTTCCGCAGCCCCGCGCTGGCGAAGATTCTCACACACCCGGCCATGCTGGAGATCGCGCGCCAGCTCGTCGGTCCGGACGTGCGCTTCTTCTGGGACCAGGGCATCAACAAAGCGCCCGGCTCCGGCAGCCCGATCCCGTGGCATCAGGACAACGGCTATCACTCCGGCGGCTGTCCCGAGTTCCTGACCACGTGGCTCGCGCTCGACGACTCCCGCCTGGAGAACGGTGGCCTTCAGGTCCTGCCCGGGTCACACAAGCGAGGACACCGCGAGCACGCACTCGAAACGGTCCACTACTACGTGCCCGACGTCGATGCGCGCGACGCGGTCGAGCTCCCGGCGCGCGCCGGCGACACGCTCGTCTTCTCGACCCTGCTCCTGCATCAGACCGTCGGCAATCACACGAGCGACCGGCAGCGACGAGCGTGGGTCATCCAGTACGGCCCCGCCGACGCAAAGAACTTCACGACGGACGAGCCGTACGACGACCGCCCCTGGGTGTTGCGCGACGGGACCCCGGTCGACCCGCCGTACGCCGAGCGCCGATTCCAGCTTTCCTGATCAGTCCTCCTCGCAGCCGGACGACGCCTCGAACGCCTGCTTCGCGTTCGACCACGTGAAGTCGATCGCCGTCGCACACGTCCCCTGCAGGAACGACAACCCCGTGCACCGGAAAGTGTCGGACGAAACGAACCCGCAGGTGGCGCCGGCGGACGAGAGGTCGCGTACGAAGTTCACACCCGGCAGGATCTGGACGACCTTCACCGTACGCACCTCGGTCTTCATGTTCCCCACGGAGTCCGTCACCTTCAGCATCATCTGATGATTGCCGGGCCCCATCCGCGGCCAGCTGACCGCGGCCGAGAACCCCGATCCGACGGGCGCATCGGGGTGCACGTTCTTCACGTCCTGCCGCTCGCCCCCCCAGGGGAACGTCTGCTCGAGCTTGCCGTCGACAAACAGCTCGACCGATACGATCGGCCCCGCCGCGCTGTAGGCCCACCCCTGGCCGTTCGAGACTCCGGTGGCCGATTCGCCCTTCTGGACCGAGCCGGGCAGCTCCCAACCGAGCTCGATCGGCCCGTTCGGGGAGGGGTTCATCTGATCGTTGATCCAATCGAGATACCCCGGCACGTACGTCGCGCGAGAGTTGCCGGTGCCGCACGTCGCCGTGACGATCGACACGATGCCGTACTGCAGATCGGCACCGTCGACGTGCGCGAACACCGCGCTCCCCGAATCGCCCGGGCAGTTGTTCGGGAACGTCCCGTAGCAGAGCTCCTCCGACGCTACGGTCGGGAACAAGCACGAGGCGGCCGCGACGCTCGGGACGGCGCCCGCCCATTCGGCCACCAGCGGAAGAGATCCGCCGTTCTCGGTGAACCCGAAGCCGGCGATCGTCATGTCGCCGATGCTGGCGGAGGTCGACGCCGGAGAGGCCGCGAGTCCGATCGGCTGCGGCGCGTAGATCGCGTTGCTCGGAGTGTCGATGTAGGGTGGGAAGTCGCTCGCATCGAGCTCGAGCTGGATCAGCGCGATGTCGTCCTCGAAGTCGACGGGGCTCGCGGCGGGATTGAATCCCGGATGCGCGATCCACTGCTCGGGAGCGATCCACCAGACGTTGTGGCCGGGCCCGCGCGAGGGCGGCATCGCGTCGGTGATGTAGACACGCGACGGCTCGCCGCAGTGCGCCGCCGTCAGCACCCAATCGTCGGCGATGAGGCTCCCCGTGCAGATCTTCGACTCGGTACTCACGATCCGGACGAGGAAGGGAAACTGGCCGGGCGAGACCGGCGCGCCGCCGACGACCTGGGGAACGTCGTAGTCCGCGGCCGGGGCCGGGGCCGTCGGGCCGAGCAGCGCCGTGAGGAGGACGAGGGTGCGTGCGACGATCGTAGGCATGAACTCCCCATAGCACCGATCCCGGCGCGAGGGCGCCCGGTTCTCGGAGCTGCCTCAGGCCCAGCGCAAGATCCGATGGGCCTCGACGAGACGCCCGCGGATGGGGATCTCGAACGGGCACGCCGCCTCGCATGGGGCCGGACACGTCGCACAGTTCTCCGCGCTCTGGGCCGGATCGACCTTCGCGTAGGCGCGCATCGCGTCGCGCTCCTGTCCGTAGCTCTCGGCGTACATGCGGTAGCGCAGCACGTCGTCGACCGGAACGTCCGCCGGGCAGGAATCGAGACACTCGCCGCAACCCGGCCGGCAGTAGATGCGCGTGATCAGCTCGTCGTACTTCTCCAGCAACGCGACATCCTTCTGGGTCGGCGCCTGCCCCGACGCGAAGAGGTATTCGTCGATCTGCGGAAAGTGGGCGATCGTGACGACGAGCCCACTCACGTCGGGATTCGACAGGACCCATTTGAACGCCGCTTGCGCAAACGACTCGCGCTCGGTCGGAGTGAACTCGGCGAGCTGCGAATGATGCGCCCCCTTCAACGTCTTCATCGCGACGACGCCGACGCCCTTCTCGTGTGCATCGTGAAAGATGCCGTGCAGCTCGGGCCAGTTCTTGAAGTTGTAGGCGACCATGATGACGTCGAACCGATCGCTGTCGACCGCGTGACGCATCACGGTCTCGAGGCGCGGCGTATGGCTGGATACGCCCAGGAACCGCACCTTGCCCTGCTCCTTCAACCGATCGAACGCCTCGTGGATGTTCGGCGCCATGAGACGCTCGACCGAGTTCACCGCGTGGATGTGCACCAGGTCGAGGTGGTCGACCTGGAGGCGTTTCAGGCTGGCCTCGACCGCGGCGATCACCTCCGGCACCGGCGTGTCGTCGTCCAGGTGCCCGTCCGCGGTGCAGAACTTCGACGCGATGAAGACGTCGTCCCGGGGTGTCCCGCGGATGCCCTGCCCGAGCGCGCGTTCGGAGGCAGCGTCGGAGTAGTCCGGAGACGTGTCGAAGTAGTTGATCCCCCGCTCGATCGCGCGACGCACGACGGCAGGGTCCTGGAGCCTCGACGTCCCGAACGAGATGTCGGACATGTCGAACCCGGTCCGACCGAGCGGCCGATGGGCGACGACCTTCGAATCCGACCAGGAGCTCGGCTGGGTCTCGGCCGTGGGTGCGTCGCCCAACAGGTAGAGCTGCGTCCGGTACTCGCAGCCGGCCACCGCCGCGCCGGCCGCGATCGCTCCGGAGGACGTGAGGAGCGCTCGGCGACTCACCTTCGTCTGGTCTCGATCCCGTTCCATGGGCACGAGGGTACTCCCAACCTGGTCGAGAGAAAACCTCACGACCGGGCGACGCTCATGGCATCTGCCTACCCGACCGACACCGAATGCTGGTTCCTCCCCGGCCCACGAATCGCTACAATGCGCCGTTCTGATGTATACCTCACCGAACTCGGCCCGACGGACGGGCACGTGGTCGCTCGTGGGCCTGCTCGTCCTCGCCGCATGTGGCGGAGGGGGCGGCGGAGGCTCGACGGTGACCGGCGAGCCCGCCCCCGCACCGACGCCGCCCGTGGAGTCCACCTTCGACCGGATCCAGGAGCAGGTCTTCTCTCGCAGCTGCACCACGGGGTCGTGCCACAGCTCGGCCGGCCGAGCGGGCGATCTCGTCCTCGAACCCGGCGCCGCCTACGAGGCCCTGGTCGATGCCCCTCCCACGCACCGGGCCGCCGCCGAGCAGGGCCTTCTCCGCGTGACCCCGGGCGATCCCGACGCGAGCCTCCTCTGTCACAAGATCGAAGACGAACTCGCGCCCGATCTCGGCATCCCCATGCCCTACGGCGGCGCTCCTCTGGACGCCTACACGACCGACGTGGTGCGGGCGTGGATCCTCGCCGGCGCTCCCCGCACCGGCCGGGTTCCCGGAGACGACGGCGGCCCGCTCGGCACCGAGAGCGACACGGGCGAGCTCATGCTCGATCCGCCCGCGTCCGGGATCCAGCTCGACGTCACCGCCCGGGAGCTCCCTCTCGGGACCGAGGAGACCCGCTGCCACACCTTCAAGCTCCCCGGCAACGTGGACCTCGAGGTGAATCGCTTCCAGATCGCGGTCTCCGGCGGCAGCCATCACATCCATCTCTACCGGGCGTACGACCAGTCGATGTCGCTCCCCGACGAGTCGTTCGACTGCAACTACACGGTCGACTTCGACCAGTGGGAGCTGGTCGCCGCGGCCCAACTCGCACGAACCGATTGGCAACTTCCCGAAGGCGTCACCTTCCGCCTCGGGGCCGGCGAGCAGCTCCTGATGCAGACCCACTTCGTGAACGTCGGCGGTCTCGAGACCTCCGGGCAGCCCCGCGTCCTGGTGAACCTGCACGCGATTCCGGAGGACGACGTCGTCGCCCATGCCGGCTCGATCTTCGGGCAGGATCGCGACGTGTTCGTACCAGCGAACGCCGTCTCGACCCGGTCGGGGGAATGCACCTTCCCGAATCCCGTGACGGTCATGGCGATGACCGGCCACTACCACTACCGCGGTCGCCACTTCGAAACCTTGCGCCTCGCGGACGACGGGACCGAGGTGCGGCCTCCGCTGTACGTGCACGAGGGATACGAGGATCCGCTCTTCCAGATCTATCCGCCGGCGATGTCACCCGGCTTCGCGGCGGGCGAGAGCCTCCGCTGGACCTGCACGTACGACAACCGGGACGACCGCGACTACGAGTTCGGGCCGTTCACCGACCGGAACGAGCACTGCAACCTCTTTGCGTTCTACTACCCGACGCGGACCGAGACCGAGTCGACGACCTGCATCGTCGAAGACGGCGCGGCGACGACCACGGTGCGTGGCAGCGGTCCCGCGGAATAGAAACGCAGGTTGCCCAACTCGGCCCGCAGGCCGATAGGGATCGAGATGGCCCTTCGAGTCGCCACGGTTCTCTCTCTTCTGCTCTTCGGCGCACCCGCGTTCGGAGCGGACGACCTCGGCCGTCCTCAGGTGATCGGCGGTGCTCCGGTTCCCAACGGCATGTTCCCGTTCATCGTCGCCCTGGTGAACGGCAACAGCGTGACGTGCTCGGGGTCACTGATCCGCCCGAGCTGGGTCTTGACCGCGGCCCACTGCGGAGAACCGACCGACGTTCTGGTGAGCGACGCCCGTCCCGGCGCGCGGCCCGGCACGCACGACGTCTTCGCGGTCCCCGTGAAGAGCTGGACGCCGCATCCGCAGTACGATCCCGCGGTCTTTCCCTACGTGAACGACCTCGCCTTGATCGAGCTCGCGTCGCCCGCGCCGGACTTCCCGCCGCTGCAGAACGGCGTCACCCTGTACCGACCGGAGCCGATCCCGCTCGCGACCGGTCCCGCATCGACGTCGTCGAGCATCGGCGACGTGCTCCTCGCGGGCTTCGGGTTCACGGACCCGAGCGAGACGCCGCCGCCGCCGAGCACCGCGCACTGGGCCGGCGGGATCCGGACGAGATCGGCCGCGTCGTGCGACATCGAAGGAGTGAACGCTTCCGAGCAGCTCTGCTACGGGCCCTACCCCAACAGCTGCACCGGCGATTCCGGGGGACCGATCTTCCGTGCGTCGGGCACCGGGTGGGAGCAGGTCGCCGTCGTCTCCGTGGGGCTGGAGGGCGCTCCCTGCTCCACCTTCCACGACGTCGCGACGTACCTGCCCGCCTACCGGGCCTGGATCGACGAGACGATCACCCCACCGGGCGCGTCACCGATCACCCTGCTCTGGGAGCTGCCGCCCAAGAAGGCGTCCGGGGTCGCGACCGGCATCGCCAATGGCCAGGGTTGGGCCTTCAGCACGGCCGGGACGATCGCCTCCGTGGAGCTCCTGGTCGACGGGAAGAAAGAGGCGACGCTGCCCTGCTGCAGCGAACGCGGCGACGTTCCGGGCCCCGAGCTGAGCGGCTTTTCGGGCGCCATCAGCTGGGGGCGCTTCACCCCGGGCGATCACACGGCAACGCTCGTCGTGACCGATTCCGCCGGAAACCAAACGTCGGAGACGCGCACGATCACGACCGTCCGGTCGCTCCCGACGTTCCCGTTCGCGCGCGATCTCTCGTTCGACGAGGCGACCTGCGCCGAGACCGGCGCCCAGATCTCCTGCACGGGCGTGGAGTTCGCCCAGGCCACCTGCGCCGGGGAGATGCGATTTCGCTGGCAGAACGGCAAGCAGGCGCTCGAGGTCGCACAGGGCTGTCCGGACTGACGATTTCGCGGCGGGAGAGACGGTAAGTCCTGCCGTCCGTGGGCGTCGATTCCGATCACGCAACCCAAAGCAGGCGCGCTCCCCTCAGCGCGCCCCACACACGCGGCCCCCGCCGGAGCGCCCTCCTCTCCTCCGGCGGCGGGCCGCACCCTCTTTGGGTGGACGAGCAGCCATTCCCTGCCGGCCCGCGGGCGTGATAGGCATGGGGCACTCGAGGAGGCTCCCACGATGCGCGCTCTTGTCCTTGGCCTGGTCGTCCTGATCGTCGGTTCGGCCGCCGCTTCTGCGGCGGCGCAGAGCCGCTGCACCTCACTCAAGTACAAGGCCGCGGGCCGCGCTGCGCTCGCGCAGGCGAAATGCAAGATGAAGGCGGCCCGGGCCGGGGTGGCCGTCGATGCCGACTGCGTCGTGCGGGCCGAGGCGGCGCTCTCCAACAAGTGGTCGAAGGCGGAGGCCAAGGGCGACTGCGTCGAGACGGGCGAGCTGGGCGACGTCCAGGCCGCCGTCGACGCCTTCATCTCGGCCGTCATGGACTCCCTCGAGCCACCGACGCCCACCGCCGTCTGCTGCGAGGGCGGCGGCTCCTGCTGGCACGGCACCCAGTTCGCGGACGCGGCGTCGTGCGTTCAGTTCGGAACCACGGCCGGAGCGCCGGGCACCGTCTGCGACGGGGCCACGGGAAGCTGCGTCGCTCCTCCGGCGAGCACGGGACAGTGCTGCCATCTGCCGTCGGTGGGCGTCTGCAACGGCGGACCGGCGCTCGACCTCGCCGGCTGCGTGACGGCCGGGGGCCTCGACTATCCCTTCTCCGCGACCTGCCTCCCGAACGGAACGTGCTCGTTCGGACCGTAGGCGACCTGCACTCCGAAGAGCCGGTCGATGATGCGGACGACGTCCCGCCGTTCGCCCAACGGCTCGTGCGCATGCCGCGGATCGACGGCGACGTCCCGCCGACGCCGATTCCAGGAGAAGAACGGCTCGTGGGCCTGCCATTCCGCCGCGCGAATGAGTATGGTCGCGGCATGGGATTGGAAGCGACCGGAAGGATCCACGCCGTCTTCGAGGCCAAACAGATCACGCAGCGATTCCGCAAGCGCGAGTTCGTGGTCGAGATGGCCGACAACCCGGAGTACCCGCAGTACGTCCTGTTTCAGCTGACCGGGGACCGGTGCGAAGCGCTCGACGGCTTCGACAAGGGCGACGAGGTCCGCGTCGAGTTCAGCCTCCGCGGACGGGAGTGGACGAGTCCGAAGAACGAGGTGAAGTACTTCAACAGCCTCGACGTGTGGACGCTCGAGAAGCTGGGCGCCGGGGCGGACGCCGGCGCCCCGGACTTCGACGAAGCGCCACCGCTGGACGAAGAGCCACCATTCTGAGGCTCCGGCGCCGCGCGGCGCTCGGACGGCCCTCCTTGACCCCCCTCCCGTCCAGGTGACACGTTTGCGCGACGCGCACGCGAACGCGCGAACAGCGGGGGGCTTCCATGACGACGACCGAGACGGCTACCGGGCGGGCGATCCTTCTTTTTTCGCTCGTCGCGATGACGACGGGGGCGAGCGCGTCGGCACGCGCCGCCACGCGCTTCATCCCGAAGCAGTATCCGTTCGTCTGCAGCACCGCGCGCGTGGGACTCGGCCAACCGAAGGTCGATAACCTGCGCGGCCACGGCATTCCGGTCGCGCTCGAGGACGAGAACGGAGAGTACCCGCGCGACGGCCGCGGCTATCCGACCGACGAGGCCGAGATCATCGGCTGGTCCCGGAACTGCGAGGTCGATCCCGTCTACGACTACCTCTACCGCAACACCGACGGCGACCTGCAGAGCCTCGACGACCCATCGTCGCTCCCCGACGACGTGCGGATGACGACGCTCACCGACGGACGCACGGTGCCCTACGTGATCCGCCGTGAGCGCGGCACCGTGAATCGGTTCCTTTACTCGATCACCATGCTCGCGCCGACGACCGAGAGCGACCCCGGCGCCCCGGATCGGTCTCTGTGGAACGGCCGGCTCCTCTACGCCTTCGACGGCGGCGTGGCCATCGGCCGACATCAGGGAAGCATCTCGACGGACGACTCGTTCTACGATGCGGCGCTCGGCCGCGGCTATGCGGTCATCTACTCGAGCGGCACGCGCACGAACACGCACTACAACCTGACGGTCGGCGGCCAGACGGCCGTGATGCTGAAGGACCACTTCATCGCGCGGCACGGCGAGCCCGTCTACACCGTCGGCGTGGGTGGGTCGGGGGGCGGCATCCAACAATACGTCTACGGCCAGAACCACCCCGACCTGCTCGACGGCGGCGTGCCCCAGTACTCGTACCCCGACATGGTCACGCAGACGATCCACCTCGGGGACTGCGAGCTGCTCGAGTACTACTTCGAAGTCACCGACGCCGACAATCCGCGCTGGCGCGACGTGAACCAGCGCCAGCTCGTCCAAGGACTCAACGCGGAGCCCCGGCCACTCAACCAGGACGAAGACGAGATCGAGCAGTGGACGCTCCTCTACGGTTTGTACGGCTTCAAGTCCGCCACGCCCCCCGAGACGCCCGAGGGTGCCGACACGCCGGGGCTCACGGAATGCCGCCGCGCCTGGTTCGGGCTCACCCCGCTCGTTCTGAATCCCCACTTCCACACGGTCTCCGACGTCGACAAGCTCGCCGAGGGCGTGGACGGCGTCGAGTGGACGCACTGGGCCGACGCGGTGAACGTCTACGGCCGCGACCGCACCGGCTACGCGCGGGTGCCGTGGGACAACGTCGGCGTGCAGTACGGACTGGGCGCGGTGGCCGCCGGCGACATCACGCCCGAGGAGTTCCTCGACATCAACTGGCACGTCGGAACCTGGAAGGAGACCCGGGACCTCGTCCCGCCGGGCTGCCCCTTCGACACCGACGTCTGCCTCGAGCCGGACGAGTTCGATCCCTGGAGCAGCCGGCAGATGATCCACTCCCCCGACGGCGGCGCGACGCCGGCGCCGCGTCGGAGCGGCGACGTGGTCGCGATGCAGCGCGCCTACGAGTCCGGGCTCGTGTTTCGCGGCGCGTCCGACATCCCGTACATCGACTGGCGGCACTACCTCGAAGAAGAGCTGGACATGCATCACTCCGCGCAGTCGTTCGCCGCGCGGCAGCGCCTCGTCGACCACAACGGGCACCACGAAAACCAGGTGATCTGGTTCACCGATGCCCGGCCCGCACGCGCCTTCGATCAGACACCGGAGGCGCTCGAGGTGATGCACGAGTGGATCACGAACATCCAGGAGCACCCAGAGCGGACGGTCGGCGAGAACCGCCCGGAAGCCGCCGTGGACTCGTGCTTCGACACCGACGGCACGTTGCTCCACGCGGGTGACGACGTCTGGGCCGGCGCGGCGGGGGGCGAGCTCCGGGCCGGGCCAGCCGGCCCCTGCACCGAGGTCATGCCGGCGTTCTCGAACTCGCGGCGCGTCGCGGGGGGCCGGTTGAACGGCATCGTGTTCAAGTGCCAGACGAAGTCGGTGGCGCGAGCGATCGCGGACGGCGACTACGGCGTTTGGACGCCGAACGACGAGGAGCGTGCCCGTCTCGAGCGGATCTTCCCCGACGGCGTATGCGACTACGCGAAGCCCGACGTCGGCGATCCGTTCGTGAGCGGAGCCGACGATCCGGACCCGCCGCGGCTCCGGTTCACGGGCGATCCCACCCCCGGCGGTCGCCAGCCGATCCGGACGGGCCGCCGACTGCCGCGCCGCTGAGGCCGCCGGGCTCGACTGCGGCCGAAACCCCTCTCGACGCGGCCCGCCCTGCGCCGCCGGCGCGCGCGCGCGCTTCGGCCGCGTGCAGCGGTAGCTCGCGCGAGGCCCCGAGCCGCGCCGCGAAGGTCGCCCGGCGCGGGGGATCGCCGCCACGCTGGCGGCTCGAAGAATGACGCGTTGCGCCCAGCCTCGGCTTTCCCGTATATAGCTGTATTCTACATACCGGCCACCCGTCCCTGACCCGACACCTCTCCGAAAGGAACCCACATGCGCCTGCGCCCCGGTCTCCTCCTGTCCGCCATCCTCCTACTGCCCTCGCTCTCCTTCGCCGACACCGCGGTGATCGACTTCGAGGGATTCCCGGGCGGCACGATCGTCAGCTCCGTCTCGGTCGGCTCCGGCGCCTCCGGAGACGCGATCCCGGGCACGATCAGCGTCTACGGCGACAGCGCCAACCCCGCGATCACGACGAACGCGGCCCTCGTGTTCGATTCGAACTGTCCGGGCGGATGCACGGGGCAAGACCCCGATCTCTTCGCCCCGAACCTGGGCAAGACGATGATCATGGCGGAGGATCTCGTCGACACGTCGCCCGCCGACGGCCTCGTCGACGATCCAGACGACGCGGACCTGAAGAACGCACCCATCACCTTCGATTTCTCGGGCTTCGGCCCGGGATCGGTCACGGTCGACCAGATCACGTTCCTCGACGTCGAGACGGAGGAGATCGACGGTACGGTCGAGCTCTTCTCGGGCGGCCCCGGCGGCACACTTCTCGGAACCCTGAGCATTCCGGTCACGGGCGACAACGGCCAGGCCGTCATGACGATCGGCGTCTCCGGCGTCGACTACCTCGAAGTGACGCTGAACGGCTCGGGTGGGTTCGACAACGTACAGGTGTCGGTGCCCGCGAGCCCGACACCGACTCCGAAGCCGACGCCGACGCCGCAGGTCACGCCGACGCCGAAACCGACTCCCACGCCGAAGCCGACGCCGACGCCGACGGTCACGCCGACGCCGAAGCCGACCCCCACGCCGAAGCCGACTCCGACGCCCCAGGTCACCCCGACGCCGAAGCCGACGCCCACACCGAAGCCGACCCCGACCCCGACGCCGCAGGTCACCCCGACGCCGAAGCCGACCCCCACGCCTCAGGTCACGCCGACGCCGACCCCGCAGGCGACTCCGACGCCGGACCCCACCCCGATGGCCACGAGCACGCCGGGCGCCACCCCGACCCCTCCGCCCCCCGCGGCCGGCATCTCGCTCGACAAGAGCGTGGCCCCGCCGAGCGTGCCCGCATCCGGCGGGGACGTCACCTTCACCTTCGTCGTCTACAACCTCTCGACGACGAGCAACGTCCTGCTGACGAGCCTCGTCGACGACGTCTACGGGAATCTGAACGGCCAGGGTACGTGCGCCGTTCCGCAGACCATTCCCCCAAGTGGGTTCTACGCTTGCATCGTCGAGCTCACGCTCTCCGGCAACGTCGGGGAGACCCACGTGAACACGGCCACCGCGACGGGAACCGACGTCGACTCGGGCGATCCCGTCCAGGACGACGACATGGCACAGGTCCAGTTCACCGACGGGGCCACGATCGAGCCCTGCCCCCACTGCCCCGCGAAGATCAGCTTCCGCAACAAGAAGGACTTCTACGGGCTGCAAGGGGAGCTGGCACTGCCCCTGACCTTCGATCCGTCGACGAGCGGCCTGACGATGAGCCTGTCGAACGCGAACGGCCTGATCTACTCGGGCTCGCTCATGCCGGGCGACCTCGTGAGGCACGGCAAGAAGTGGATCTTCAAGGACAAGTCCGCGAAGAACGGCCCGGGCCTGCGCGACGAGATCTTCAAGGTCGACATCAAGACCGGCAAGAGCGGCCTGTGGCGCATCAAGGCCAAGGTCTTCACGGAGGACGTCGCGGCCGCCACGCTGCCCGAGATGACGATGGAGATCACCATCGGCGGGCATGTGTTCTCGCGCACCGCGACCTGGACGCAACGCAAGAACGGCTGGCTCATCAAGAAGCTACCCGGCTCCTGATTCGTCCTCCGGGCGACTGCGGTCGCACGCGCGGCTCGTCGCGCGTGCGACCGCGGTTCGCCGCCAGCGTGCACCGCGACGCTGCCGGGGATCCGTGACCGTGTCCTACCTCGAGATCGCGCGGATCGACCACTGGTTCAAGTGCGTCTTCATGCTGCTCGGCGTGGTCGTCGCGGCCTTCTACGAGCCCGCGCGACTCTCGTGGTCGAGTGCCCTCTCTCTCGCGTTCGCGGTTCTGGCCGCGAATCTCGTCGCGTCGAGCAACTACGTCATCAACGAGGTACTGGACGCGCCGTTCGACCGCGCTCATCCCGAGAAGCGCCACCGCCCGGTCGCAGCAGGCCACGTCGACGTCCGGATCGCGGTCGTGGAGTGGCTCGCGTTGGCCGCCGTGGGCGGCTGGATCGGCGTTCACCTCGGCGTCGCGTTCTCCGCGGCGCTCGCGCTGCTCTGGGGCATGGGGCTCCTGTACAACCTCCCTCCCATCCGCCTGAAGGAGGTGCCGTACGCCGACGTGCTGACGGAGTCGATCAACAACCCGATCCGCCTTCTGCTGGGATGGTTCGCTCTGATCCCCGACCGCTTCCCGCCGCTGTCCCTCCTGCTGGCCTACTGGATGGCGGGCGCGTACTTCATGGCGATCAAGCGCCTCGCCGAGCTCCGCCACCTCGGGGACCCCGCGATCGCCGCACGGTACCGTCGGAGCTTCGCTCACTACGACGAGTCGCGCCTGCTCGTGTCGATCCTCTTCTACGCCACCGCCTGCGGCCTCCTGTCCGGAATCTTTCTGGTCCGTGCGCGCCTCGAGCTGGTCCTGTTCGTGCCCCTCGCGGCGTCGTTCCTCGCGTACTACCTCCGACTCGGGCTCGCGCCCGACAGCCTGGCGCAGCGCCCGGAAGCGCTCTACCGCGACCGGGGACTCGTCGTGCTCGCGACCGTTTGCCTCCTGGCGTTCGTCGCGTTGCTGTTCGTCGAGATCCCTTGGCTCTACGACGTATTCGACGTCTCCCCGGACTCGGTCGAACGACTGTGGCGCATCGAGCGCTCTCCGAGCGCCTCGTCGCCAGCCTAGAACGCCCAGTTCCCCATGACGAAGACGCTCGTGAAGTAGAGAAGGCCGGCCGTGAAGCCGACGGCGGCGATCCGGAAGGTCCGGCGACCCGCCGTGGCGAGCACGAGATACAGGGGCAGGAGCGGCCAGCAGTACCTCGGACCGCTGATGTTGAAACGCAGCAGGGACAGCAGGCCGAGGTAGAAGAACGAGAACGCGTTCAGCTCGGCGGGCAGACGACGCCAGCCGCTCGCGCAGATCACGACGGCGCC